>NZ_CP037953.1:609521-914281 GCF_009756665.1 Permianibacter aggregans | reverse complement strand
AACGCGTTTACGGCGACAAAGGCGGACCGATGACCCGGATGGGCAATGTCGCCGGTTATCGCAAAAGCTGGATCGAAGCCCAGCGTTATCGCAATGAATGGAAAAAATACCAAGACGTACTGGCCGCTGCTGATGGAGATGAGTTGGCCGTCATCGACAAGAAACCGGAACGCGATTTGCGACTCGACACGCTGGCCGCCGTATTGGACGGAAAAATTCTGATCCAGAACCACTGCTATCGCGCCGAAGAAATGGCCATCATGATCGAAATCGCCAAAGAATTCGATTTCGAAATCAGCATGTTCCATCATGCGGTCGAAGCCTACAAAGTGGCCGACTTGCTGGCCGAAAACCAGATTTGCGCCGCGATGTGGGCCGATTGGTGGGGCTTCAAACACGAAGCCTATGACATGATTTTCGAGAACATTCCGTTTGTCGACAAAGCCTCGGTTACCAAAACCGTCGATGGCGAACCTGTCGAGCTGAAAGGTTGCGCGGTCGTGCATTCCGATTCGGCGCTTGGTATTCAACGTTTGAACCAGGAAGCGGCAAAAGCAATGGCCGCCGGCAATCGTGCCGGCTTGAACATCGACGAAGCTCACGCGATGCGCTGGCTGACCGAAAATCCGGCCAAGGCCATTGGCATTGATGACAAGGTTGGCACTCTGACCGTCGGCAAAAACGCCGATGTTGTCATCTGGGATCGCAATCCGTTCTCTGTTTACGCCCATGCCGACAAAGTCTTTATCGACGGTGCGCTGATGTACGACCGCTTCGATGCGGCCAAGCAGCCGAAAACCGACTTTGACTTGGGCCTGACCGCCGGAGGAATGCGCTGATGAAACGCTTTACATTAACCGCGTTGGCGCTGACGCTGTCCAGCGTTGTTGCTGCCGACAATATTTTTATTCAGAACGCGATGGTGCACACCATCGGTGACAAAGGCTTGTTGCCGAACGCCAATATTCTGATCCGTGACAACAAGATTGTCGCCGTCGGCAGCGATGTCAAAGCCGATGCCGACAGCCGTGTGATCAATGCCGATGGTCGCTTTGTCACACCAGGTTTGATGAATGCGCATACCGGTCTTGGCACCATCGAAATCGAAGCGATTGATGACACCGTTGATATCGCCACCGACAACGAAGATTTCGGCGCTCATTTCGATGTCAGCGATGCCATCAACCCGAACAGTCCGCTGATTGATTACAACCGGATGATGGGCCTGACTCGCGCTGTCGTCACGCCCGCCGTCAGTCATGGTGTGTTTGGTGGCCGCTCGACCGTGATTCATCTCGGTGACAGCGAGCTGGTCGATTTGACCGGCGTCGCGGTCGTTGCCCGTCTTGGCGAATCGGCGCCCGGCGCCAGCGAAGGCTCGCGTGCCACGGCGCTGATGATGATGCGCGAAGCGTTCGAAGATGCCCGCGATTACGCACAAAACAAATCCGCATATTTACGCGGCGATCATCGTGACTATCGTTTGCCGTATCGCGATCTGGAAGCGCTATTGCCGGTGTTGAATGGCAAGGTGCCGCTGGTGGTTTCGGTCGATCGAGCCAGTGATATCCGTGCAGTATTGAAACTGGCAAAAAACTTCGGCATTCGTTTGATTCTGGTGGGCGCCAGCGAAGGGCATTTGCTCGCCAAAGAAATCGCCGATGCGAACGTGCTAACGATTTTGGCGCCGATGGAAAACACGCCGGGCAGTTTCGACACCCTGTACGCGACGCTGGAAAACGCGGCGAAGCTGCATGCAGCAGGCGTTAAACTGGCATTCACCAGCAACGCCGGTGATTCACCGAGTCACAACGCCCATCTGGTCCGCCAAGGCGCTGGCAATGCGGTCGCTTATGGCTTGCCGGCTGAAGCCGCGTTGGCGGGGTTGACGCGTAATCCGGCTGAAGCATTTGGCCTTGGTGAGCGGTACGGTCAGATTGCCGTCGGTTTCGATGCCGATATCGTGATCTGGAGCGGAGATCCGTTGGAAGTCACCAGTTACCCGGACCATGTGCTGATTAAAGGCAAGGAAATGCCACGTGTATCACGGCAGACCCTGCTGCGTGATCGCTATAAAAATAACCCGGCCGATCCGGCTCGCGTCTACCAAAAATAATATCGATCATTGCCGGCGCTAGCGCCGGCAATGCGCATCAGCAATCGATAAGCTATCGACAAGGAATCGCTATGAAACGTTTTTTTAAATGGTTGGGAATCGGTGTAGGCGCCATCATCGTGGTGCTGGCTCTGGTTGGCATCTGGTTCTGGCATGCGCCATTGCCGAACCTGCATTGGACGCTGAATCGTGCGTTCATGAAAGTGGTCATGGACAGTCCGGAAACACTGACCCAGCTGCACATGCTCGAACAATTCGGTCTGACCTTCCATCAAGACGACCTTGATGACGAATCGATCGCTGCCGGCGATGAAGCCTTGGCGATGATGAAAGAGATAGGCGCCGAGATTCACTCGTTCGACCGCGAAGATCTGCCGTACCAGCAACAGCTTTCCTACGACATGGCAACCTGGATGCTGGACCGAATGGAAAGTGGCGCCGACAAATGGCGTTTTCACAATTACCCGGTCAATCAATTGTTCGGTGTGCAGAATGGTTTCCCGAGCTTCATGGAGTCAGCACACCAGATCAGCGGTGTCTCGGATGCCGAAGACTACAACGCGCGTTTATCAAAAGTCGGTACCAAGTTTTCGCAAGTGCTGGAAGGATTAAAACTTCGGGAAGAAAAGGGAATTCTACCGCCGACGTTTGTGGTCACCAAAGTGCTCGATGAGATGAATGGTTTCGTCAATACGCCGGTCGAAGAAAATATTCTTTACGCGTCGTTCAAGAAAAAGCTCGAAGAAGCCGGTATCGAGGAAGCAACGCAAGCCGGTTTGCTGGCCGAAACTGCCAAGCAAATGCAGGAAAGTGTTTACCCAGCCTATCAATTGCTGATTGATTATTTCACCGCGCTGAAGCCGAAGACCACCAGCGATGATGGTGTTTGGAAATTGCCGAATGGCGATGAGTTCTATCGCTTCGTGCTGCAGATGTTCACGACCAGCGAAATGAGTCCGGAAGAAATTCATGTGCTGGGCTTGAAAGAGGTGGAACGCATTCAAGCCCAGATGCGCGAAATTCTCGCCGCGGAAGGCTACGACACGACCAAGCCGGTCGGTACCTTAATGCGGGATCTCGCCAGTGAAGAACGTTTCCTGTACCCGGATACGCCGGAAGGCCGTCAGCAGATTCTGCAGGATTACCAGCAGATCATCGACGAGATTTCTGCTGGTCTTGACCCGTGGTTTGCGGTGCAACCGAAAGCCGGCGTCAAGGTTGAACGCATTCCGGAGTTCAAGGAAAAAACCGCGCCAGGCGCTTACTACAATCCGCCAGCAATGGATGGCTCACGACCTGGCATTTTCTACGCCAACCTGTACGACATCAACGCCACACCGAAATTCGGTATGCGTACGCTGGCCTATCATGAGGCGGTACCTGGTCATCACTTCCAGATTGCCATCGCTCAGGAACAAAAAGAATTACCTTTGTTTCGCCGAATGGCACCGTTCACGGCTTACACCGAAGGTTGGGCGCTGTACTCGGAACAGCTCGCCTGGGAAGCTGGTTTTCAGAAAAATCCTTACGACAACCTGGGCCGTTTGCAAGGTGAGCTGTTCCGCGCCGTGCGTCTGGTCGTCGATACCGGCATTCACTACAAACGCTGGACTCGCGAGCAGGCCATCGAGTACATGCTGACCAACACCGGCAATGCCGAGTCTGATGTCGTGTCCGAAATCGAGCGCTACATCGTCATGCCAGGTCAGGCTTGCGCTTACAAAGTCGGCATGATCGAAATGCTGAAACTGCGCGAGAAAGCTCAGCAGCAATTGGGGCCGAAGTTCGATATCAAAGCCTTCCATGATGTCGTACTGAAAAACGGTGCAATGCCGCTGGCGACATTGAATAAAGTCATTGATGACTGGATTGCCGAAGTGCAGAAAGGCTGATTCGATTGGCCGAAGAAAAAGAGCCGCGATTCGCGGCTTTTTTTGTCCGGTTTTCCTGAGTGGCTCAATGAGCACTTCATTCCCGGCCATGAGTCCGCGATAATGGCTAACCGAATATGACCGCGCGAAACCGCATGAGCCTGAGCGAACTCATTACTGCCGAACAAGCAATCATGACGCTGCTGAATGCACCGTCATCGACCGGCTTTGTCGATGTGCGTTCCGAAGGCGAATGGCAGGAAGGGCATATCGAGGGCTTTCACAACCAGCCGATTCTGAACAACGAAGAACGTCACCTGGTCGGCACTTGTTACAAACAACAGGGTAATGAGCAGGCAACCGCGCTGGGTTATCAACTGACCGCAGCGCACAAACCGGAACGCGTTGCTGATTGGGCAGCGCAAGCAAACAATGGACAATTGATTGTCTGTTGCTGGCGCGGCGGCGCCCGTTCGCGCATTGCCTGCGAATGGCTGGGCGAGCAGGGCATCAAGACGCTGCGCGTGCAAGGTGGTTACAAAGCGATGCGCGGCTTTTTGCGCGAACGTTTGTTAAATGACATTCCACCATTGTTTGTGCTGTCCGGTGAAACCGGCACCGGCAAAACGCTCGTCTTGCAACGACTGAATGTGCCGGTAATCGATTTGGAAAAGCTGGCGCAGCATCGAGGCAGTGCCTTTGGTGGCACCGGTTCGCAGCCTTCACAACAAACATTCGAAAACCGTTTGGCGCTGGAGTTTTTGCGTCATCGGCATCCGGTCGTTGTCGAAGATGAAAGCCGCCTTATTGGTCGCTGCGAAGTTCCGGCGCCGATCAAGCAGGCGATGTATAACGCGCCAGTTATTGTGCTGACCGCCAGCATTGACGAGCGCTTGCAAAACACCTTTGAAGAATACGTCGCTGAACCATTGCGACTGGGGCATGGTCCGGAGCAACTGCACAAGCGTTTGCAAATGGCCTTGAATAAGATCGCCCGCAGGCTCGGCGGTCTGCGTCATCAACAACTGACAGAAGCACTGTCAAATGCCTTCCGCGATCCGGAAAATGCAGAATCACATCGTGACTGGATTGTGCCGCTGCTACGCGACTACTACGACCCGCAATATCATTACGCGTTTAGTCAGCATCCGCGCGACATCCGTTTTACCGGTGATGCCGCAGCGGTGCAGCAGTTTATTGAGCAACAGTTATTTGCCTGATTCCGCAGCAAAAGAAGTCGTCTCAAAAATAGTCTTGCCGAGCATCCTAATGCCGATCAGTTAAGCACACCCTCTGTCACTCCCGCGCATGCGGGAGTCCAGTTAATGTGCCTAAATTGCCTGGATTCCCGCCTGCGCGGGAATGACAAACGCTTTGTTTGGTACACGACGCGTACTGAATTGGCTAGCATTGCGCCGAGCTCCAGGCATTTTTGAGATGGCTTCTCACCAATCCAGCACTTCCTTGTCTCGCCAAAACAATCCACTTTCGATATCGATTTGCAATGCCAGCCAGACAATCGTTTCAATGCCCTGATCGATATCACGATTGGCATCAGGGCCGCCCATATCGGTTTTCACCCAGCCAGGGCAAACGCTGCTGACGATAATGCCGCGCTCGCCGAGTTCGTCGGCGAGAATCCGGGTCAACACATTGACGCCGGTTTTCGACAAGCGATAGCCGGGATAGCCACCTTCCATTTCACTCAACTGCCCCATGCCGCTGGCGACATTGACGATACGCGCGCCTTTTTGCAGCAGTGAATGCAAAGCCTGCACAACGCGGATGATGCCAAAGGTATTGGTATCGATGGTTTGCTGAATCAGTTTCAAATCCGCTTCCAGCAAGCTGGTGTGATTATTGGTGCGCTTGCTGGTTTCGAGAAATACTCCAGCATTGTTGATCAGTGCTTCAATCGGTTTATCAAGCTTTTTTATCTGCTCGGCAAACGCTTTGACGCTGGCGTCTGAGGTGATGTCCAACGGCAGTACATGAGCATGGGTTTGATTGTCGAACTCGTCCTTGATTTCTTCGGGCTGGCGGCAAGCCAATACGACGTGCTTGCCACTGGCCAGCAGCTTTTCCGCGCTGGCGCGACCCAAACCGCGATTGGCGCCGGTGACAATGAATAATCCAGACATGATGTTACCTCCCTGATGTTGGATGAAGAGCGCGTTTGCGCTCGATCAAATACTCGTTTGCCTTATACGGTAGCGTATGAGTAGGTGAGGGCGATGGTTATTACCGATTCACCATAGCCAAGTAAACGGTTAGAACCAATCGGTACTGATCAGCTTGGCAGGCTCTGGTTAGACTGCTTTATCGCCTAGCGTTACCAGCAGAACCTGCTGCTCGGAAATGCCGAATCCTCGCACTTGTTTCCCCGGATACCTGAATCGCACCATCAAGGAGTAGCCATGACTGAAGTCCGCACCCGTCTCGACTGGTTGAAAAAGCGCAAGGCCGAATTGGAGCAGCGGATTGAGGCAATCAAACGCGATTACGCCGAGGGACTTTCGGCCGACAGCAGCGAGCAGGCGATTGAGCTGGAAAACGCCGAAGTGCTGGCGGAAATTCAGCGTCTGGCCGTCAATGAGCTCGTCGATATCAATCAGGAACTGCGTCGCCTGCAACAGGCCCAGGAAGACGAGTGATCGGCTTGGCCATCGTGTGCTGACCATGGTAGCGTAACGCCCTCGTTTTTGCGGGTTCCATGCACCATTGATGACAACAAAAATTGATCGAGTTTGGGTCGCTAAAGCGATTCAGCATATCGAAGCGGATTTCCAGCGTTCAGCCGATACCCATCTGGTCCCTGTGCCATTGCCGGGTTTTACCGCCCAGCAGCTTTATCTGAAAGATGAATCGATTCATCCAAGTGGCAGCCTGAAACACCGTTTGGCGCGTTCGCTATTTTTGTACGGTTTGTGCAATGGTCAGATTGGGCCGGAAACCACCATCGTTGAATCATCGAGCGGCAACACTGCCGTCAGCGAAGCGTATTTTGCTCGTTTGCTCGGTCTGAAATTCATTGCGGTGATGCCGAAAAGCACCTCACCGGAAAAAATTCGCGCGATCAAATTCTACGGTGGCGATTGCCATTTGATTGATAGCCCTCATCAGGTTTATGAAGAAGCCGAACGCCTGGCGCGCGAATCCGGCGGTCATTACATGGATCAATTCACATTCGCCGAACGCGTCACCGACTGGCGCAGCAATAACAATATCGCCGAATCCATTTTCTCCCAGATGCAGCACGAGCCGCATCCGATTCCGCGCTGGCTGGTCTGCGCGGCTGGCACCGGCGGCACCTCGGCAACGCTGGGACGTTATCTGCGCTACCGCCGTTTTGCTACCGAGCTATGTGTCGCCGATCCGGAAAACTCGGTGTTCTACGACTGCTGGCAACAGCGCCGCTGTGATTTGACGCATGATCGCGGTTCGCGCATCGAAGGCATTGGCCGACCACGTTGTGAACCGTCATTCATCATGTCGGTGGTCGATCAAATGCTGAAAATTCCCGATGCGGCCAGCGTTGCGGCACTGCACGTGCTCGAAGAACTACTTGGTCGTCGTTGTGGTGGTTCCACTGGCACACAGTTCGTCGCCGCGCTGCAATTGATGAGCGAGATGCGTGAGCGCAACGAGGCAGGCAGTGTCGTCACACTGATTTGCGACAGCGGTGAGCGCTATGCCCACACTTGTTACGATCCGGAGTGGGTCAAGGCACAAGCACTTGATACCAGCAGTTGGCAACAGCGTATAAAAGCGGCGGTGGAAAACGGTTCTGCGGTACTGAAGTAAATCATGTCAAAAAAAGTTCGTTTTACTCTTTGGCTTGCTATCTGTTCCTTGCTGGCATTGGCATCGCTGTGGTCCTGCAGCGCCATGCCAATCAATCAGGAAGTCAAACGCGGCGTTATCTACGAAGACGGCCGCTTCCATAGCCCTTGGGGCACGATCGATAAATCGCTGACCGATGTACTCAGCTGGCGTTGGCAGCGCGAGGATCCGGGTTGGCCGCAATCGGTGGCGATCGAGCAAACGGCGCAACTGCCAGCCGTCAGTGACAGCGAGTTATCGATTACCTACATCAACCACGCGACGCTGCTGATTCGCTTGAATGGCGTCACAATTCTGACCGATCCGATTTACGCCGAGCGCGCCAGCTTCGTCTCGTTTTGGGGGCCGAAACGCGTGCACCCTCCGGGTATCGCATTCGACGATTTACCACCTATTGATGTCGTCGTGATCAGCCATAATCATTACGACCATCTTGATCTGGAAACACTGGAAAAATTGCAGCAGCGCGACCAGCCACAATTTTTCGTCGGCCTTGGCAATGAAGTGTTGTTGAAAGACGCCGGTATCGAGCGTGTACGACCAATGGATTGGGGCGAGTCGGTGTTCGTTCGTGGCGTCAAAATCATTTTCGCGCCAGCCCAACACTGGAGCGCCCGCGGCCTGTTCGACCGCAATAAAACCCTCTGGGGCAGTTTTGTCATCATGGACAAAACCCATCGCATTTATTTCGGCGGCGACTCCGGTTACGCCCCGCATTTTCAGCATATCGGTGAAAGCTACGGACCGTTCGATGTCGCGCTGTTACCGATTGGTGCCTACGAACCGCGCTGGTTCATGAAACACCAGCACATCAACCCGGAAGAGGCGGCACAAGCCCATATCGACCTGCGTGCCAAACACAGCATCGGCATGCATTTCGATACCTTTCCATTGGCCGATGAACCGTTTGGCGCGGCCGGCCCGGCGTTTTTGCAACAGCGTCAGGAAAAACAGTTGTCGAATGATAGCTTACTGGTGTTGAAGCCCGGAGAGAGTTGGTCATTTTCGACGCCAGCAATTTAAAGAGGATTTGTGCGAATAAATTCGCACCCACAAAGACAGGTTTTGTAGGTCCGTATATGGACTCCTCCCCTATTGCAAGCCATCGTCGAAAGCGACAAAGGAATGAGACTGCAAACGTATATCCGACCTGTTGATGAGCGTATCAATCGCTCTGGCCATAATGGTTTTCGCTCACACCGTGCCTATCGAATTCGCGGCCTTTCCTGTTCAGGAGGCCGTCGCACCTAGCGGCATCATGGTGTGCCGGTCTTACCGTTGTGCCATTCTCGATGACTTGGCAATCTCTGGTGGGTTAACTCCTATCGCTTAATTGCTCTTCCGATAACACTGGCCTTTGCTCAACAACGCCCAGATGATGCGCGCGTTTTTGTTGGCCACGGCGACGGTGGTGACATTGGTATCGCGTCTTGCCTCCAATGCCTGGATGTTCAGGCTGCGTGCATCGTGTTTTTTTCGGCTGGCATTTACCGCCGCTCGGGCGCCGTGAATCAGCAAGGTTCGCAGTAATGGATTTCCGCGCTTGCTGATACGTCCCAGACGCTCTTTGCCTCCGCTCGAATGTTGCGTTGGCACCAAGCCCAAATACGCGGCAAATTGTCGCCCGCTGCGAAATTGTTTGGCATCACCCACTTGCGCAACTAATGCCGAAGCATTGATGGGGCCAATGCCTTCGATGGCCAGCAGTCGCTGAATGCGTTCATCGTTTTTCACGCAAGCCAGCACCTGCTTGGTCAGGGCATCGAGTTGTGCACTCATGAACGTCAGCTCGTCATAAAGCTGACGCAACAGTTGCCGCATCAACGGACACAGCTCATTGCGCGGTTCGTCGATAATCGCCGGCAACTGACGACACAATGCCGTGGCGCCATGCGTCGAGATGACAATGCCGTGCTCAGCCAATAACCCTTTGGTTTCATTGATGAGCGCGGTGCGGGCACGGGTTACTCGTTGACGCACCCGATGTAAGGCTTGCAGTGCCAGTTGCTCCGGTGGCTTGACCGTGACAAAGCGCATCGTCGGTCGTGACAGCGCTTCACAAATCGCTTCGGCGTCATTGGCATCGTTCTTATTGGATTTGACATAGGGTTTGACGAACTGCGGCGGCATCAGCTTGACCACATGGCCCAGGCTCGTCAGCCGGCGTGCCCAGTAATGCGCACCCGCACAGGCTTCCATGCCAATCAGCGTCGGGGCCAGCTTGGCGAAGAACGGCAGCATCTGTTGACGGCTGAGGCGTTTGTTCATCACTGGTTTGTCGTGGTCATTGACCGCATGAAGTTGGAAAACCTGCTTTGCCAGGTCGATTCCGATGCGCTTAATATTCATAACGGACTCCTTCCTTCTGTGACTGAAACGTTACTTCAACTTCAGTCTGGCACTTCGATGCCGTGGATGGGAGGAGTCCATACCATCAAATTCATTCGGACGATCTTCAGACGATTTTCAGCGCACTTCAACCGCCGTACCGCTGGCCGACACCATCAGCATCGAGCCATTCTGGCCAATGACTTCGTAATCCAAATCGATACCGACAACCGCATTGGCGCCTTTGCTACGGGCGGCGTCGACCATTTCCTGTATCGCCATTTCACGGGCATCGCGCAGTGCGTTTTCGTAAGCACCGCTGCGGCCACCAACGATGTCGCGCACCGAAGCGAGAATATCGCGGAAGATATTGGCCCCAACAATCGTCTCACCGGTAACAATGCCTTTGTAGGCGACGATTTGTTTGCCTTCGATATTTGGGGTTGTCGTGGTAATCATCATGCGCTCCTTTGTTGCCTGCTGATCAGCCTAGCGTTTGCTTGCGGTCGAAGACCATTTCAAAACGTAAGCAAGTATGGCAACTCATAGTTTCAGTGGAAAATCGCTGAAGATGCTACTTACGCCCATAGCCAAAAGCTTTCGTGCTTCGTTGGCGTCGTTGACGGTCCAAATCAACGTTGGAATGCCGCGGGCGTTCAGTTGCTGCACCCTCTCGGCGCTGATCAGTTTGCGATCATAGTTGAACGTGCAGGTACCCAGCTCTTGCGTCCGCTCAAGAATATGGCGCAGTGTCGTGCGCCGTTCCATCAACAAACCTCGCGGTAACTCCGGCATGCAGTCGCGTGCGGCACGCAGCGACTGAATCGAAAAGCTGGAGATAAAGAGCGGCAGCTGGCCGACCAGTTTCTCTTGCTGCAACAGCGTTGCCACCGCGCGTGCCGTTTGCACGTAATCACCACGATTCGGCTTCAGCTCGATATTGACGCCGACACCTTTGGCTCGGCAGAAATCCAGCACCTCGATCAGGCGCGGAATGCGGGTGCCACGAAACGCCGGATCGAACCAACTGCCGGCGTCGAGTTTCTTCAGTTGCGCCCAACTCATTGCTTGCGCTCGGCCGCGGCCAGTGCTGGTGCGTTTCACGTCGTTGTCATGCAGCACAATCAGCTCGCCACTGGCACAGAGTTTGGCATCCAGCTCGACAAAACGCAGGCCATGTCGCGCGGCCGCTTCGAAGGCCGGCATGGTGTTTTCCGGCGCGACACCAGCAAGACCCCGATGGCCGATCAGTTTTGGCAAATCCAGTTTCATCGACTTCGAATTCAGCGCCATGCTTGTTGTCGTCGTAGCAACTCAGTAAGGTGAGCATATAACAATGAACGCGAACGACAGATGCTGAACTTCATTTGGTTGGGATTTTTTCTGCTGGCGGCTTTGGCGGCGCTCTGGCAGTTTCTGGTTCTCGGTCAGCAGGGTATTTTCACCGCGCTGGTCAATGAATCGTTTGCGATGGCGCGGCTGTCGGTCGATATCGCCATCGGCATGATCGGCCTGCTCTGTTTCTGGCTTGGTTTGCTGAAAATCGCCGATGCGTCCGGCATTACCGGCACCTTATCGCGCTTGTTCACGCCACTGTTTGCGCGGGTGCTGCCGGAAGTGCCGCGCGGCCACCCGGCTATCGGCAGCATGGCGATGAATTGCGCGGCCAATATGCTTGGCCTCGATAATGCCGCAACGCCCATTGGCCTGCGCGCGATGCAGGAACTGCAAACCCTGAATCACGACGAACAGGTCGCCAGCCGCGCCCAGATGCTGTTCATGGTGCTCAATACCGCCTCGGTCACACTGTTTCCGGTCATGGTCATGATGTACCGGCAACAAGCCGGCGCCAGCGATCCGGCGGCAGTGTTTCTGCCGATTCTGCTGGCGACGATGTGCGGCACGATTGCCGGTTTGCTGTCGATTTCGCTGTGGTTGCGGCTGCCGATTTGGGATCGGGTCGTAGGTCTGTACCTTCTGGCCGCCATGGCCGTCGTCGGCACGTTGTTGCTGCCAATGCTCTGGCTACCGCGCAGCGCCTTGGCCGATTATTCCTCGACGCTCGGCAGCGGGCTGTTGCTGGCAGCCATCATTGCCATTCTCGGCTTCGGTGCGCTCAGAAAAGTGCCGGTGTTCGAACGCTTTATCGACGGCGCCAAAGAAGGCTTTCAGTTGGCCGTGACGCTGATTCCTTACCTGGTCGCGATGTTGGTCGCCATCGGTTTGCTGCGGGCCAGTGGCGCGATGGATTTATTGCTGGATACGGTGCGCGCAGCCGTAATCGGCTTTGGCGGCGACACCGCTTTTGTCGATGCCTTGCCGACTGGTTTGATGAAAATGCTCTCCGGTTCCGGCGCCCGGGCGATGATGCTGGAAACGATGCACGAATTTGGTGCTGACAGTTTTCCGGCAATGGCGGCGTCGGTGATGCAGGGCAGTTCCGAGACAACGTTTTATGTATTGGCTGTTTATGGCGGCGCCGTTGGCCTGAAGCGGGTAGGAGCGGCCTTGCCTTGTGCGTTGATTGCAGATGTCGTCGGTATTACCGCCGCGATTCTGATTAGTTACTGGTTTTTTGTCGTTTGAGCGCGAAAGTCTGGACGCTCTTTTGGCGCATGACCCAGCACAAAAACACTCAGGGTTAGTCCTCACTTACTGCTTCAATTCAGCACTTTCGGGAGCCTCATTGACAATTTTGTGACGCCACTAGTCCACAGCCCGGCATTTGGCGCGTTGCAGCGTCAAAAAAACATTAACGGTCAAGCAGGAATCTCAGCAGAGGCTTACATGCGCTATGTAAGTTGTTGAAAAATATATCATTTAATAAACTGGTCAAAAAATAACCAATTCAAGGTGAGGCCCGAATTACTCGGTGATCGAGCCCGGTTTAAGCGCGTTTTCACCAGAGTTATCCACAGAAAATGTGGAAAGAATATGTCGGTTTTGTGAAACGTTTTTTGAGTCTAGATTTTCCAAGGATTCGCTGCCGTGAAACCTGTTTGGCGAACAAAAATCAGCCTTCCTTGACCGCTTGCGAAATGGTGTATCGGGCGCCCTGCTTTAGCTTGTCATAATTGCCGAACACTTCTTTGAAACTGCGTTTGATGAAGTCGCGCAGACCGTTGATCGTCACCACGACAATCCGACCGCCCGGCTTCAGGTGATGGAGCGCGTCGTAGAAGTACAGGTAGAAAAGTTCGTTGCCGGCTTTGGCTGGCAGGTTCGACACCACCAAATCGAATTGACGGTCGCCCACTTCCGACAAACCATTCGACAAAAACACCTCGGCGTTACTGATGCGGTTGGCCTGCAGGTTGCGGCGGGTGTATTCGACGGCAACATAGTCCTTGTCGATCAAGGTATGAAAGCCTTGCGGTGCCATTTTTGCCAGCGTCATGCCGAGCACGCCGTAGCCGCAACCGACATCAAGGCTGCTTTCATGCGGGGCAATTTCGGTGTGCTCCAACATCAGCAGCGAGCCTTCATCGACCTCTTTCGGCGAGAACAGCCCGTGCGTGGTCGTGAAGGTAAACGGGTAGCCCATGACCGTCGCCTGAAAATGCAAATCGGCGCGGTAGCGTTCAGCGGTGGGGTGTTTGGAAGGCATCGGGACGTCGGTTCCGCAGGCTGGGCAAAATTTGCGCGCAGGATACCGCCTGAGCACAGGTGACGCCAGCCGTTGTGCTACCATTGCGCCCCTTTTTTACCGCAATGCTAAGCACGAAACCGATGGCCGAGCCACGTCTGTACCGGATCATTTTCCTCAATCAGGGCAACCACTACGAGTTGTACGCGCGCTATGTCTACCAAAGCGACATGTGGGGCTTTGTCGAAATCGAGGAGCTGGTGTTCGGTGAGCGCTCACAGCTGCTGGTCGACCCGGCCGATGAAAAGCTGAAATCGGAATTCGAAGGCGTGCGCCGCAGCTACATCCCGGCTCACGCCATCGTCCGCATCGACGAAGTGACCAAGGTTGGCGAAGTGCGCATCACCGACGCCAAAGGCGAAAAAGTCACGCCATTCCCGGCCGGCATGCCGCGCCCGGGCAAGAAACCGGAATAAACCATGAGCGTATTGGTGCTGTATTGCCGGGCCGGCTTTGAAAACGAATGTGCCGCCGAAATCGAAGCGGTGGCGGATGCCTGGAAGTTTTCCGTTCAGGCAGAGATTCTTGATATTGGTGGTCTGGTCATTGCTGAAGGCGATGTCGCGCGCTTGGCGCGCGAGCTCGACATCATGTCGCTGGTATTCACGCGGCAATGGTTTCTCGGTGAGCAACTTACGCTGGACCCGAAGAATCGGGTGCAAGGCATTCTCGAAGGCTTGGGTGGCCAGAAAGGCGAGACGCTCTTTATCGAAAGCCCCGACTCCGAACAGGGCAAGGAATTGGCCGGTCTTTGTCGCGCCATTCGTGCGCCGCTGGAGCAGGCGCTAAAGAAAAACAAGCAACTGCAAGCCGAGCATGACTACCGTCTGCATGTTTGTTTCGTCGATGGCACGCTGGCCTATGCCGGTGCAGTCCGCCGGGATCGTTCGCACCCTGAACCGATGGGCATTCTGCGCCTGCGCAGCCCGAAAGATGCGCCGTCACGCTCGACACTGAAACTCGAAGAAGCGCTGCAGACATTCATTCCGCGCGATGAATGGCCGAATCGCCTGAAGCCGAAAATGCGCTGCGTCGATTTGGGTGCGGCACCGGGTGGCTGGACTTATCAAATGGTGCATCTGGGCTTGAACGTCACCGCCATCGATAACGGTCCTATCGATAAAAAGCTGATGGACTCAGGCCAAGTCAAACACTTGAAAGCCGACGGTTTTACCTACAAGCCGGAACGCACGCCAGTCGATTGGCTGATCTGCGATATGGTCGAAAAGCCCATGCGCGTCGCGCAACTGCTGGCCAAATGGGCCAGCCTGCGCTGGTGCAACGAAGCGATCGTCAACCTGAAATTGCCGATGAAAAAACGTTTCGAGGAAACCGAGCGTTGTATGGACGTGATCGCCGATGCGCTGGAAAAGAAGAACCTCGATTACGAACTGCGCGCGAAGCATCTATACCATGACCGGGAAGAGATTACGGTTCATGTCCGGGTGTTGGGATAGGGGAAACTGATTAAGTCAAAATTAGCTGTCATACCCGCGTAGGCGGGAATCCATTGATTTTGAGTGGTTCTGGATACCCGCCTACGCGGGTATGACTCGGCAGAAACATTCGGTTTATTCTGCGGTTTCCCAAATTCTGTAAGATTCGAATCGCTTCTCAGGTTTGAAAATCGAAGTCTTGGACATCGAAAAGAAAAATCGGGGTCCCCATATGAGCCAGCCGGCAACGACGTGCTGTAGGCCGGGTACAAGCGCAGGGACAGCGGTTGTAGCACTGTTGAGGCATGGATGCCGAGTCAGTGCGGCCCGAGCCGTAAGCATGTTGTTGACGGAACGGCCTGCTCGAAGCAGATCAACGATTCTGGCGAATTGGGGCGCGATAGATGTACACCATCCAGGTGTGCACCCATTGGGCGCCTCCGGCGTCCAAATTTGCTCCGGGCAAATTTGTCTCTTTGGATACTTTCTCTTGCGCGAACAAGAGAAAGTATCTCGCCCGCCGGGGCGAGACCCGGCAAACCACGAAATCAAAAGCGCTATGCTTACTCCACGAAATGCGTAGTCGCTGCAACGTCAGGTAAAAGAAAATGGCACAAACCGAACTCTTACTCGGCAAACCGGTTCTCTACAAAGACCAGTACGATCCCTCGCTGCTGTTCCCGGTGCCACGCTCGCAAAACCGCGAGCAATTGCCGCCGAATATCGCCTTTCATGGCGTCGATATCTGGAACGGCTACGAACTTTCCTGGCTCAATGAAAAAGGCAAGCCGGAGGTCGCGCTCGGCGAGTTTGCCGTGCCTTACGATTCGCCGAATCTGATCGAATCGAAATCATTCAAGCTCTATCTGAACAGCTTCAATGGTTCGCGCTTTTCATCGATGGATGATGTTGCCAAGAAAATGAGAACGGATTTGAGCGCCGCTGCTGGCAAATCCGTCGAGGTGACGCTGAAGTCGGCCGGTGAAAATGTCATGCGTCCGCAATGGCCGGGTGATGGCGTGTGCATCGATGAGCTGGATGTGGCCTGCCAAGACTACGAGGTCAATGCCGATTTGCTGCGCTGTGTAGATAATCCGGAAACCGCGCGCGAAACGCTGTACTCACAACTGCTGAAATCAAACTGCCCGGTTACCGGCCAACCCGATTGGGCGACTGTCGTCGTCCGTTATCGCGGCCCGAAAATTGATGAGGGTGCATTGCTGCAATACATCGTCTCGTTTCGCAATCATGCAGAATTCCACGAGCACTGCGTCGAACGGATGTTCTGCGACATCATGCAACGCTGTCATCCGCAGCAATTGAGCGTATTCGCTAAATATACTCGGCGCGGTGGTTTGGATATCAATCCTTTTCGCTCGAACTACGAGGATTGGGTGGACAATCGGCGAGCCGCCAGGCAGTAGCGATTACGTCGGTTTAGTATCGGGCCAGATAATCACCGACGCTTTCCGGTTTGGCGTAGAGATAGCCCTGCACATACTGGCAGCCCAGCGCTTGCAGGCATTCAATCTGCTCAGCGAGTTCAACGCCTTCTGCCAACGGTTTCATACTAAACGTATTGGCAATGTTCAACATCAAGGTGACCAACTGGCGTTGCTTGTGGTCATCTGTGATGTGAGTAATAAAGCTTCGATCAATTTTCAGCTTTTGAATCGGAAATTGACTCAGATAACTTAATGACGAATAGCCGATACCGAAGTCATCCAAAGCGATAGCGATGCCCGTCTGATTTATTCGGTTCAGATTGCTCAAGGTTTCGCTGTGATGGTGGAGCAGACTGTCTTCCGTTATCTCGATTTCAAGGAATTTTCCCGGCAACTCGCTGGCGTGAATGATGGCAAGCAAATGCTGTACATGCGTCGTGAGTTCGATTTGTGTGGGCGACAAGTTGATCGACAGTGGCACGGGTGTTGTCCCGTTTCGCAGCAACTGCTTTTGTATCGCGATGGCTTGGTGCAGAACCCATTCCGACAGCTTTGGCATTAAACCCATTTTCTCTACAATAGGGATGAATTCCATCGGCGAATGCGTGGTGCCATCTGCTTCTGTCCAACGCAATAGCATTTCCGCGCCGACCAGTTGCTGGCCGTCCATGGTGAATTGCGGTTGCACGACAACATGAAAGGCTTGCGATGCCACCGCCTGAAACACTTTTTGCTCCAGCCGAAATTGTTCGCTGCTGTGATGTTGGTGTAATTGATCGTAGACAATGACTTCGTTGCTGGCCTGACGCTTTGCCAATACGCAAGCCGTTCTTGCTTGCTCAACCAATCTCCATGCGGAGTCGGTTTGCGGCGTGGAAATGGATGTGCCTACCGCCAATCGCAGGAACAGCCGCTGTTTGCTTTCGTTGATGAAGTAGGGCTTTCTGACGGCGCTGTCCATGCGACTGATCAGCGTATGAATCGCTTCTGGATTGTCCTCGACCAAAACACCGACAGCATAATCGTCGTCGGCGATATGGGCGATAATGCCGTTGTGTTTGGCAATAAACCCCAAGCGATGTTGCAGAATCGAGAGCACTTTGTCGCCAATATGGTAACCCTCACTCTCATTGACTGAACGAAAGCCAACGATATCCAGGACAAAAACAACGAGGCATAGTTCGGTCTGTTTGGCGACCTTCAGTCGCTTGCCCAGCTGAATGGAAAATTCCGTTCTGGGCGTACTGGATTCACCTTTCCTGAAGGTGGCGGGAAACGAGGCAAGGTAATGGTCGAATGGGAGTGGGTGCAAAAAGAACAGGAACCAAGCATGGACGTCATTATCCTGAGGAGTCGTTACAACCACTTGATAGAATCGGCGGACGCCAGAGACCTCACGGATCAACAGCTTTCGTTTTGCGGTCAGTTTGTGTTGCAGATCATCGGCAACTTTTTTCCGTAGTCGCGGTTGATTTTTTTCGATTGCAAAAAAGTGCCGACAGAATTCCAGCGTGTTGATGAGTCGTGTAAAGCTATGGTTACCACGCCAACAGCTAAGATTGTTCGATACGACAACCGCAGGTGTTGTCGTGCCATCCAACACCCAGTCATGAGGGGTTGCCGTGACGACGTGTTCCGGAAGATACACATTGAACCCTTGGTCTACTCCCGCCGGGAGCGATTGAACCAGTGTAGACAAGCGCTAGGGTTTTGGATGCGGCATAATAAAAAATAATGTATTTGTGTAAATGTAATGGCTAAGGGGGGTCTTTATGGGCTCGCTTGGTCGCATACATTCTGGCATCAGCAGCCGCCAACAATTCGGCCAGCTTTCGGTCCGGGTTGTCGATGTAGTCAATACCAATACTCATCTGAACCGGTAGTTGCATCGCACACATTTGTCGCTCAAAGACTTGTCGTACCTTTCCCAACGCGGCATCACTCACCGATGGATCGACATGAGCCATAAAAATGGCGAACTCGTCACCACCCAATCTACCCGCGATATCGTAGGGGCGGATACTGCATCGAATCGCTATGGCAGCCAGTTTCAGTACTTCATCACCAGCCTGATGCCCCAGTGAGTCATTGATTTGCTTAAAGTTATCCAGATCAATATAGGCAAGGCAGCCAACCCCATGTTGTCGATTGATGAGTGCCAGCATGGCATCTGCTTGCTCAATAAAGTAACGGCGATTAGGCAAGTTGGTCAGCGAGTCAAAATTGGATAATACCCTTAGCATTCTCAGGGATTTAACGAGCCAAACCAGCAAAAAAGTAAAGGCCAGCAAAAAACCTTCGCGCACCAACACATTCCATAGCAACACCAGGTGGTGTGCATAGATTTTGCCGCTGAGCAATTCTGAGGCGGTCCAGGCCCCTGCGGCGATAATCGCTGTGCCATAAGCCAGAATTGGTCGACCGAGTAATGCAGAAAGGATGATTGGCAACAGATAAAACAATGAAAATGTATATTCAAAACCCGTTAACGTATCTGTCAGGGCTACAACCAGTAACAGCGTAAGCGAATAGGTCGCAACCAATAAGCTCGGGTGGGGATTTTCGGGAATCGTCAAACGAAAACGCACGACATCCGCTCCGGTGGTGCAGATGGGCGCGAGTATAGTTCAGTCTTGCGATTTCAACTGAGCGCAAACGTGATGAGCAATGCGTGCTGTTATGCCATCAACACCCAATAATCCCAACGCAGCACAATATGTTCCGGCAGCTTTTGCGCTAGGCTCAAATCGGCCAAATCA
This sequence comes from Permianibacter aggregans, assembly GCF_009756665.1. Lineage (GTDB taxonomy): Bacteria > Pseudomonadota > Gammaproteobacteria > Enterobacterales > Permianibacteraceae > Permianibacter > Permianibacter aggregans. The sequence continues at coordinate 894,837 of NZ_CP037953.1, read as the reverse complement.
TCCAAGTCACAGCCAGCCAATTCCTTTTTGCTACCAAACGTCACGATGCGCAGGGCATTGATATTACCCGGCAGATGCTGGTTATCAAGCACGACGCTGGCGCTGTAAATGGTGTCGTTGGCGTAGCTGGGGTTGGCATGGGTACCGCCGTTGAAGCCGGCAATCCATAACGCGTTTTCCAAGCCGTTGAAACTCATTGCTTGACACAGCGACATGATATGGCCGCCATAAACGAGGCGCTTGCCGGCCATATGGGCGCCATCAAAATGCACGCGGGCGTTGTTCTGGTAGAGACGGGTGGCAAGCATATGATCGCTGTCACCAATGGTGATGCCGCCGCCGTGGCTGATGATTTCGCCGACCTTGTAATCGGCAGCATACTTTTTCGAGCCGCTGTAGCGGTGCCAGTCGCGCGATGCTTTGAAATGCGAGGGTACGGGTAGCTCGCTGGCTTCAAGTTGTGAAGGTAACTCCGGTACTGTGTTGTGGCCGGTAGCCCTGCTGATATCTCGTTTGTGCACCATGACCCAGCGTTTCCACGACACGGCAATGCGGTTGCTTTGATTGCGCGCCGTCGAGTGCACATAAACGATACCGGTTTTTCCGGAACTGTTTTCTTTCAGACCGATCACTTCCGATTCGACGAATAGGGTATCTCCCGCGTAAACCGGCGTGATAAATCGGACATCGGCATAACCGAGATTGGCCACCGCATTCAGTGACACATCCGGCACGGTTTTGCCGAACGCAACATGGAACACCAGCATCGGATCGATCGGCATTTTTTCCAGGCCGAGCAATTGCGCTGGCTGGTGGGCGCTGTATTGTGGAAAGCGCGAGCCATAAAGCGCGATGTAAAAGGCGGCGTCGCCTTCAGTGATCGTGCGTGGCGTCGCATGCGTGATTTTTTCGCCGATGTTGAAATCTTCAAAAAAACGTCCGACCGTCATCATTCGTCTCCGTGGCTAAGCGAGCCGCTTATCAATTGCTTTGTCTTTCCCGCGTAGGTGGGAATCCAGAAATCATAAATTTACCGCGCTGAAGCTCACTTTATTCGTTACTACCCGAGTGCTGTGTTTTCTGCCCCTCGCCCCTGGTGGGAGAGGGGGCGAAATTACGCTGCAAAGTTGATTTCTGAGCAGAATTTTTTACAGAAATTTACGACACAGACTAAAACTGCTAGGGCTTTCGATTTTCGAGGCTCCCCCTCTCACTAACCCTCCCCCACCAGGGGGGAGGGAATCAAAAGCCAGCGCTTTGAAACTAAGCGAGAGCGCTGTATACATTTATCGCCGCTTAACCTGCCCCAACAACTCCGTCTGGCCCAAATCATTGACCGCCTCGTAAACGGCAATGACTCGACGCGCCCATTCAATCATCGCTTGCTCAATCAAATGGTCATCGATAATTGCTGTGCTCATGCCTTTCGATTCGGCTTCCTTCAATGCTTCGATGATACGCAAAGCGCGATCCACATCGCCGCGCTTCGGCGTGAACGCATCATTGGTGTAGGCGAGCTGCACCGGATGAATCACAGCTTTACCATCGAAGCCTAGATCACGCGCTTGTCGGCAAGCAAACTCGCAGTTTTTCACGTCTTTCAAATCGAAATGCGGACCATCGACAACGCCTTTGCGATGGGCGCGTGCGGCGAGAATGGTCAGGCTCAAGCTGGTCAGCAAACCGGTGCGTTCCGGTGTCAGCGACAGCTTCATTTCATTGGCCAAATCGGTGGTGCCCATAACGAGGCAGCACACGCGATCGGAGGCGCCGGCAATTTCCTCGGCACGTAGTACGCCGAATGGGCTTTCGATATTGGCCATCAACTGAATTTTCTCGCCGCCGACTTCATCGAGTGCTTTAACGGTGTCGATGATCTGCTGTTTGCTTTCCACCCGTGGCAGCAAAATGGCGTTGATCGGCAGGCTGGCGGCCAATTCCAGATCGCCATGGCCCCACGGCGAGTTCAGCGGATTGATCCGGACAACGGTTTCCGAGCGGCCGAAATCTTTGTTGTTGAAGGCTTCTTTAAGGGTTGAACGCGCGCGTTCTTTCAAACTCGATGGCACCGATTCCTGCATGTCAAAAATAATGCTGTCGCAATGCAAGGCACGGGCTTTTTCGATATGCCGTTCTACATGGGCCGGAACGTACAACATCGTGCGGCGGGGGCGGTAAGGAATGGCGTTCATCGTTGGGGGCTCCGTAATGCGGTCTTATCGTTCAGGCTTGCGGCAACATTTCGATCAATTGCTTGCGCAATACTTTCCCGTTCTTGGTGCGCGGGAATTCATCGAAAAAGAAAATTCGTTTCGGTACTTTGTACCCGGCCAGCTCTTTTTGTGCAAATGCCAGTAACTCCTGTTCGCTGGTTTCGACGCCGGGGCGGCGAATGACGCAGGAAACGACCAGGGTTTTGCTGGCATCCAGCACTTGTCCCAGCGTCACACAGTCGGCAACGGCCGGGTGGCTTTTCATCACGCGCTCAATCTCATGCGGTGACACGCGATAGCCGAAGGATTTGATCACATCATCCTTACGACCCATAAACCAGATATAGCCTTGCTCATCTTCCCAGGCGAAATCGCCGGTCAGGAACAAGCCTTCGCGGCGCTGCTTGGCATTCTCTTCCGGCAAGCGCCAGTATTCGAGGAACAAGCCCGGATCATCAAGCGGAATGGCAATCATGCCTTCGTCGCCTTTCGATATCGGCTTCAAGCTTTCCGGATCGACAAGCTGGACATCATGGCCAGGCTGACGCAAACCGGCAGCGCCCGGCTGCGGTTTTTTTTGCGGCGGATGCGAGATATAGTAAGAGAATTCCGACATGCCGATCGCTTCGAAAATCGGTTGGCCAAATCGTTCTTGCCAGGCAATCAACACGTCATCCGACAAATGCTCGCCGGCACACATGCAATGGCGCAGCGTCGGCACATCGTGTTTGCTGGCGGAAGTTTTTTGCAGGATCTGACGGTAAATGGTCGGCACGCCGATGAATATCGTGCAGCGGTGTTTGGCAATCAGGCGCGTCCACAAACCCGGATCGTTCGGGCCTTCGTAGGCGATAACCGTGTGGCCCTGATACAACGGGTCCATCAACGCCGTGCCGAGCACGTAAGTCCAGTTGAATTTACCCGAATGCAGAATGCGATCCTGATTCTTGAAATCAAACCAGTTGGTCGCGGCCGGAATACGGCCAATCAAGGCGCGGTGCGCGTGCAGCACGCCTTTCGGATAGCCAGTGGTGCCGGAGGTGTAAACGAGATAGGCTGGGTCATCGGCGCGCGTTGGATGCGAATTAGCAATTGGCGCATTCGTTTGCAGCAAATCGCGCAGCGCGTGCAGTTTCACGTGCGTGCTTTGCACATTGGCCGGCAAACGATCACAACCGGATAACCAGACTTGTTTCAGCGATGGCACATCGTCGAGCTTTTCTTGCAGTTCCGGCCACATATCGACATGGGCCACGAGCACATCGGCTTCGGAATCTTTGGCGAGATAAGCCATTTCGCTGGCTGAAAGCAAAGTCGAGGAGGGCACGGCAATGCAGCCGGCTTTCATCGCACCGAAAAAGCTGATCGGATAAGCCAGTGAATTTGGCAAACGCACCAAAACCCGTGCGCCGGGTTTTACGCCTTGCGCTTGCAATGCGGCGGCAAAACGGCTGCTTTGCTCAGCGAGTTGTTTGTAACTGATACGTTCCTCGCCCAGCGTTGCATCTTCGACGATCATCGCAATCTGATCGGCATTTTTTCCGCTGGCCTGGGCATCGGTACACGCCACCCCGATATTGAATTGCTCCGGGACTTGCCACTTCCATTCCGACATACGTTTGCTCCTCCGTTCTTATTTTTAGACCAGACCGTACGGCCAGTTTTCGCGGATGACGTGCACCGGTAGTTTCTTCAACACTTCCAGCGCAAAAGTCTTGTGTTCGGCGCTCAAACTTTGCAGCGCGTTGGCGCGCAGCAAAGTTTGCAGGGCTTTACCGAACATCGGCGGGTCGAGCATTTCGCCGTCGAAACGAATGGCGCCGCCAAGCAGCGCGTCGGCTTCAATGGCGGCTTTCAGCACATTGACGTCGCGCTGGATTTTCATTGGGCTGGGCGTGAACGCCACTTTGCACAGATGGATATGGGCCGGGTGAATGACTTGTTTACCGGTCAGACCCATTTGCGTTTCTTCAACGGCGTGCTGGTAAACGATTTGCGCTTCGCGGTCGCCATGCAGATCGAGCCAGCGGCGAATATCGTGCGGTTCGATATAGTTCTCCGGCATCGCCGTAGCGTTCAGCAGCACTTCGACGCCGCCAATCACGCCTTTACCGGCGATACGGGCTTCGAACAGCAGCATCATCAAATAGGTGCGCAGTTCGTTAATCCAGTTTTCCGGCGTCAGGTGAATCGCCATCGCTTTTGAGAAATCGTGAATACCGAACACCACGTGCTTAACGGTGGTGTAAGCCATCATTTCCGGTGCGATTTTCAAACTGCGCGGGTGTTCGACAATAGGCTGGATGCTGATTTTCGGGTTGACGTTAACCAGCCAACCGGACAAATCCCGAATTTCAGCGGCGCCATAGACTTCGCCGGCCTTGGCCAGAATGATCACGTCGATGAACGGCGCCATGTCTTTGATCAGCGCCAGATCTTTGTCGTATTCGGGGGTGCGGAACGGGTTGATACGCAGGGCAATCTGGAAGCTGCGGTCTTTCAATTCGCCGAACGAGGGCAGCTCCTGACGCAGCAACTCGCGGCTCATGTCCTTCTGCCGGCAGCCGTCTTCCAGGTCGAAAAGCAGCGTGTGGGCCTTGCAGGCGCGGGCGTATTTGCGCATCCGCTCGGCGGCCTGTTCCATCGTTTCGTAGATGCCCTGGGCCGGGTTGTATTTGACCGGCGGATAGTACAGTTGAATGCCGGGCCAGGGGCCTCCGAGCACCAGTTCCTCGTTGATATCCTTCAGGAACGCGTGTTCTGTCATCATCGTTTTTTCCCTCCTCGCCAGGCGGCAAGCCTTATCCGGACTGGTGTGCAGCCACTGGTTGGACCTACTAGTGCGTTGCAATATAACCATTCAAACGATCATTTGAAATACCCGTTTGAAACTTTGTCATCCTGTGTTAGTAATATCCGACGTTTGCATCGCACCAAATACCTATTGCCCGCCGGCAAGGCCGGGCTATGCTGGTGCCGAAGCCCCAATTACCGAAAAACAAGTTACCGAAAAAATAAGTCAATAGGAGATCGTTGTGAGCAAGCCCGTCCATCCTGATGTTGCCCTGTTCGAAGGCGAACGCCCGTTCCCGGTACTGGCCAGTTGCGAGCATTTCGCCGGTAGCGAAAAGCTGATCAACAAAGCCCTGGCGCTGCAAGCCGAACTCGGTCCGGTGTTCGACATCACCTGCGACTGCGAAGACGGCGCCCAAGCCGGTCAGGAAGCGGAGCACGCCGCGATGGTGGCCCGCGTCATCAACTCCGAAGCCAATAAATACAACCGCGCCGGTGTGCGCATTCATGACTATAGCCATGAATTCTGGCGCAAGGACATTGACATCCTGCTGAGCCAGGCCGGCGAGCGCATTGCCTACATCACCATTCCGAAAAGCACCAACGTCCGCCAGGCCGAAGAAATGGTGGCCTACCTGCAAGACAAATGTCGTCAGCTGCATATCAAACGGGAAATTCCGGTGCATATCCTGATTGAAACTCATGGTGCGCTGCATGATGTCTGGCAGATTGCCACGTTGCCGTGGGTAGAGGTACTCGACTTTGGCATGATGGATTTCGTCTCCGGTCATCACGGCGCCATTCCGGCCAGCTGCATGCGCTCACCGGGCCAATTCGAGCACCCACTGTTGGTGCGCGCGAAAACCGAAATGGTCGCGGCAGCATTGGCGAACGGTGTGGTGCCAGCGCACAACGTCACGCTCGATCTGAAAAATGCCGAGCAAACCAAAGGTGATGCCAAACGTGCACGCTACGAATTTGGTTTCCTGCGTCAGTGGAGTATTTATCCAACACAGATTCAAGCGATTGTCGAAGCGATGCAGCCAGATTTTTCCGAAATCGAAGACGGTGCCGAGATTCTGCTGGCCGCGCAAGCCAACAACTGGGGCCCCATCCAGCACAAAGGCGAGCTGCATGACCGCGCGACCTATCGCTATTACTGGACGCTGTTGAAGCGGGCTGAGAAGTCTGGACTGAAAGTGCCGGATGCGGCGAAGAAGGCTTTTTTTTCTTAAGTATCGATGAAGGAGGAGATGAATCCACCTCTCCTCCTAATCGCATTTCTTACTAAAAGTCCTTTTCTGACCTACAGGTAAAAGTTTTACAATTTACGAAACAATCTTTCGAGGTTTACTGCGAAAAAGTTCAATCTCGATTTTATGTTTATCGTTGAAGTGTTCTGGATGAGATTCGCAAAAGTAGTTGTGGTATGAGGCTGCCCAAGCATATTTGGACCATATGGAGGGTGCATCCTTGTACTCCTGAAGTTTTCTTTCAACTGCCTGCTTGTGTAACTCCAGTTCAGCATAGAATGGTCCTTCTTCATCAACCGCCCAAAGTATGCAAGCTAAGTAATTCAAGAACCACTGCCCATCTGTGTCCTGCAAAACATCAGACACATGCGGTGCAATTCTTTCCTCCGCGTAATATCTTAAATGGCTTTTTACCATTTTAATGGCCGATGGTGAAAGTATTATCCTGGGATCTCTAGCTAGTTTTGACTCTCCTTCGTATGCTTCAATAAGTGCATTTCCAAACACCGCAAACTCATCTATATAAGCGTCGCCTACTGAAATTGCGCCACGCAAAAAGTATCCTTGATTTACCAGTTGAAGCTGAAAGGCGCCCAACCTGAAGAAAGCTTGCGCAAGCTCGGCTTCTCCATCATCATGAACAGGCCACCCAACTATGATGTTGTCGGTGAATACTTTTAAAGTGAAAAGATCCTTTGAAAATAAGCTTAGAGTAGTTGGTGTCAGTTGATTTTCTTGTAGCCAATGCCTTCCTGACATTAACGCCTTGTAAAAATTTTTTAGCTCTTCTTCATGCGTTTCTAGATGAGTTGACATCTTGATCATGTCAGAAAATCCAAGGATGTCGATATAAGCTAAAACGGAACGTTTTAAGCTAGGCTCTTGGTTCGCTGTTTGATACGGATTTCGTGATGTCATGGTTAAGAAGTCTCAGATTTTTTATTGTTTATGATTCATTAAATACTTTTCCCATCAAAATCCTGAATCGGAATTGCTTTCAAATCAATATCCTCAAGACAACGAATATTAATCGCCGCCATCGCATTGCCTTTCGGGTCGGTGCCTTCGCCGTAGGGATGCATGCCGCAGGTCGGGCAAAAGCGGTGTTTGATCTGGTGTTTGTTGAAGGAGTAGGTGCTGATCTGATCTTCCGGTGTCAGCAGCTTCAGTTGGCTGCGTGGCACGAACCAAAGCAGTGAGCCTTTGCGTTGGCAGATCGAGCAGTTGCAGGCCATGGCGCCGTCGATTTCGCCTTCGACTTCGAAGGCCACCTTGCCGCAGTGGCAGCTTCCTTTGTGTTTCATCGTACGTCTCCTTGTGTTTGGTGTGGCTTGATATAAGGGGGGATGAACGGCTCTCGGTTTCTCCTGTCGCAAAATACTATGTCATTCCCGCGTAGGCGGGAATCCAGTATTTCCCCGGGCCTCTATCTGAATTCCCGCCTACGCGGGAATGACACATCGGATAGCGCTCGCCTAATTCGCCAATTTTCGGGCAATGTATCAAGCCTGTGCATTTTGCCATCGGGTTTTCGTTTTACCACAAGCTGACTACACTCGGTGTTTCGTTTTGTCGTGGACTCAAGATGTTTATGAAACGCTTATTCGTTCCTTCATTGTTATTGCTTTGCAGCATGGCTCAGGCCGATACGCTGATTCATGTCGGTCGTTTGGTTGATAGCGAATCCGGCAAGGTACTGAAAGATCAGTCGATTGTTATCGCTGGCAATACCATCAAGTCGGTGCAAGGCGGGCTTGTCGATAAAGCCGGTTTTGATCAGTACATTGATTTGCGTGAATACACCGTCATGCCGGGCTTTATCGATATGCACACCCATTTGACCGGTGATGAGCTGTCGGCCACCTCCTATAACGCCCGTTTTTACATGAACCCTGCCGATTACGCCTTGCAATCGACGGTGCATGCCGAGCGCACATTAAAAGCCGGTTTCACGACGGTGCGCGACTTGGGCGACCGTGATCTGGTCAGCATCAGTCTACGCAATGCCATCAATAAAGGCTGGGTCATCGGCCCGCGCATTTTCACCGCCGGCAAATCGATTGCGACCACCGGCGGCCATGCCGACCCGAGCAACGGCATCAAATGGGAGCTGATGGGTGATCCGGAAGCGAAAGAGGGCGTGATCAACGGTGTTGCCGAAGCGCGTAAAGCGGTGCGTCAACGCTACAAGGAAGGTAGCGATTTGATCAAAATTACTGCAACCGGTGGTGTCTTGTCGCTGGCCTCCAGTGGCGACAATGCCCAGTTTCAGGACGATGAATTGGCCGCCATTGTGCAAACGGCGAAAGACTATAACTTTGCGGTCGCCGTGCATGCACATGGCAGTGAAGGCATGTTGCGTGCGGTCAAAGCCGGCGTGGATTCGATTGAGCACGGCACTTACATGACCGATCAAATCATTCGCGAAATGAAAAAGCAGGGCACCTGGTATGTACCGACCATTCTCGCCGGCAAAACTGTCGAGCGTTACGCGCAGCAGGATGGTTTTTTACCGGCCGTTGTCCGACCGAAAGCCGCGACCATCGGCCCGCAAATTCTTGATACGTTTTCTCGCGCTTACAAAGCCGGTGTCAAGATTGCGTTCGGTACTGATGCAGGCGTTTCGAAGCATGGGCAGAATGCCGAAGAATTTGTGCTGATGGTGCAAGGAGGCATGAAGCCGATGGAGGCGATTCAGGCCGCAACGATTAATGCCGCGACACTGCTCCGTCAGCAAGAAAAACTCGGCAGCATCAAGGCTGGAAAATTTGCTGATTTGGTCGCCGTCAAAGCCGACCCGCTGAAAGATATCGGCAGCTTGATGAAAGTGGATTTTGTCATGAAAGACGGCAAGGTGTACGTCTCCAAGTAACTTTTCAACAGCAGTGACAATAAGCATCATGTCACTGCTGTTCTATTTTTCCGCTTCGTAGAATTGACGAATATTTGTGATTGGTCGCTGTGGTTTTCTTATAAAAAATTAAACGCATATTCACAGAAACTCAGCAATGCGCGTGGCAGTTCATCTGTGCTTCAGTATGCGTTTGCTAGGCTTTGATGGTCATTTTCGAACAGGGAGCGCCATCAATGAAAACCACAATCATGCACACATTTACGCTGTTGTTTTGCGCTTACGGCCTAATGGGCTGCGCGAGTTTGGGACAGAGTGCCAATGAACAACGGGCCGAAATCAACAAGATGGCCAATGCGACATTGCAACATCTCTACAACGAAAAGCCCGGCTCACAATCAATGATTAGTCAGGCCGCCGGTTATGCGGTTTTTGACAACGCTGAAGTGAACGTGATTCTGGCCAGTATTGGCGGCGGATATGGTGTCGCGGTCAGCAGCACCGGCCAACGCACTTACATGAGAATGGGCACCGTCGGTGTCGGCCTGGGTGCAGGGGTCAAGGACTTCAAACAAGTGATGATTTTCCGCGATCAGGACACCTTTAATTTCTTTGTCGAAAAGGGTTGGGAGTTTGGTGGTCATGCTGATGCCGCGGCCAAGGCCGGCGCGATGGGCGCCGCCGCAGGGGGTAAGGCGACCCTGGATCAGGACATTACCGTGTTTCAGTTTACCGAGGCAGGTTTGGCCTTGCAGGCAATTGTTGCCGGCACCAAGTATTGGCGTGTTGATGAGTTGAACGCTGGGCGTTAAGCCCGAACACGTGACATCCCGGCCATCGTGATCGATACTTCATTGGTATCACACTTATCGGACTGCTGTGATGGCCGAAGTGGAATTACGTTATTTTCCCGAGCAAACCGCGGTGCAAATATTGGCCGGGGGTTTTGCTGCCAAACCGAATCGCCAGGAAGTGCTGGCAGCGCTGAAACTCAATGGCTATGACGGCTGCTACGTCGATGAAGCGGCGATTCAACAGGCGTTGACCAAGTGGCCGAAAGATCCCGAATGGCAAACGATAGGTGAGCGCCGTAACGCCCAGGTGCAGGTGCTGATCAGCAAGGACAAAATGTCGGCCTCGCTGGAGCTGACCAACGCCCAAGGCGGTTACCCGATTTCCGTTGACCTGGTCGCGTCCAGTTTGCGCAGTGCTGGCGTTAACTTTGGCATCAAATCCAGTGCCGTCAATGAGCTGATTCAGAAGGTGCTGGCAATGCCGCCGGGCCATTCCGCCTCCGGCATTGTCGCTGAAGGATTGGAGCCAGAGCACGGCCGCGACAGCCAGTTCACGGCGCTGGTATCGACGCTGGCCGACCGGATTCTGCGGCCGCGCGACGATGAACGCGGCAAGGTCGATTTCCATGAGTTTGGTGACTTACCGAGTGTAGAGGCCAATGTACCCATCATGCGTCGCGAGCCGGCGACTTCTGGCGTGCCCGGAAAAAACGTCTTGGGCGAAATCATTGAACCGGCCGCGGGCAAGGAACTGCCCTTCATGAATTACGCCGGCAGTGTCGTGCGTGAAAGCGAGCCGGACACGCTGTATTCGGCGCGTGCCGGTTTGCCAATTGGCAAGCTGCGCGGCATGGCGGTGGACGATGTCTATACCGTCAAGGAAGTGGATCTATCGACGGGCAATATCCGCTTCGAGGGCAATATCCAGGTGCAAAAAGACGTGGCCCGCAATATGGAAGTGGAAGCGCAGGGCACGTTGTTTATCGGTGGTTTTGTCGATTCCGGTCGGGTATTCAGCGCCGGAGATATGGTCATTGGCAAAGGTCTTTCCGGTGGCTTGGCCGGCAATCTCGATGAATTGAAAACCAAAGCCAGTACCGATGCCAATCTGTGGACTCAGTTCGCGCAATTCTCGCGCTTGCACACCGGCATCAACTTAATCGCCGAAAAGTTTCTGCTGCATTGCTATAGCGAAAGCAAAGGCGCGATTCGGGTTGGGCCGGACGGGGCCGGGCGCGGCAAGCTGGTTGGCGGCGAAGCGCACGCGAAAGCCTGGCTGAAAACGGATTATCTTGGTGACGAGAATGAAGTGCGTACGCAGGTTTTCATCAATCGCGATGCGATGGAGGCCAAGCAAGTCATCGCGCACTTGGATGTCGAGGTGACGGAAAAGCTGGAATCGATGCGGGCATTGAAAGCCACGCTCGATAAACCGCAAGTCAAAGCCAATGCGGAATTACGCAGCCGCATTCTTGCCACCTACCAAGACGGCATGACGCAAATGGCGGAATTGGAACAGCAACGCAAACAACAAATGGATCAATGGCAGGCGCAAATAAAGCAATGCGTTGTAGTGGTCACCCGCCAGATTTTTCCCGGCGTGGAAATCAATATTGCCGACAAAACGATGAAGTTCACGCGCCAATGTGGGCCCGGCACGATTCGTTATGCGCCGGACGGCCTGCAGTATTTTCCGGGAGAGACGGCGTTGCCGCCGATGCCAACAAACGAGTAGTCATCGTTGCGCGGCAGGCGCTCTGGTCATTGCGGCGACAGATGCTCATATGGAAAGCGATCCTGGTAGGTGCGTATATGGACTCCTCCCCTATTGCAAGCCATCGTCGAAAGCGACAAAGGAATGAGACTGCAAACGTATATCCGACCTGTTGGTGAGCGTATCAATCGCTCTGGCCATAATGGTTTTCGCTCACACCGTGCCTATCGAATTCGCGGCCTTTCCTGTTCAGGAGGCCGTCGCACCTAGCGGCATCATGGTGTGCCGGTCTTACCGTTGTGCCATTCTCGATGACTTGGCAATCTCTGGTGGGTTAACTCCTATCGCTTAATTGCTCTTCCGATAACACTGGCCTTTGCTCAACAACGCCCAGATGATGCGCGCGTTTTTGTTGGCCACGGCGACGGTGGTGACATTGGTATCGCGTCTTGCCTCCAATGCCTGGATGTTCAGGCTGCGTGCATCGTGTTTTTTTCGGCTGGCATTTACCGCCGCTCGGGCGCCGTGAATCAGCAAGGTTCGCAGTAATGGATTTCCGCGCTTGCTGATACGTCCCAGACGCTCTTTGCCTCCGCTCGAATGTTGCGTTGGCACCAAGCCCAAATACGCGGCAAATTGTCGCCCGCTGCGAAATTGTTTGGCATCACCCACTTGCGCAACTAATGCCGAAGCATTGATGGGGCCAATGCCTTCGATGGCCAGCAGTCGCTGAATGCGTTCATCGTTTTTCACGCAAGCCAGCACCTGCTTGGTCAGGGCATCGAGTTGTGCACTCATGAACGTCAGCTCGTCATAAAGCTGACGCAACAGTTGCCGCATCAACGGACACAGCTCATTGCGCGGTTCGTCGATAATCGCCGGCAACTGACGACACAATGCCGTGGCGCCATGCGTCGAGATGACAATGCCGTGCTCAGCCAATAACCCTTTGGTTTCATTGATGAGCGCGGTGCGGGCACGGGTTACTCGTTGACGCACCCGATGTAAGGCTTGCAGTGCCAGTTGCTCCGGTGGCTTGACCGTGACAAAGCGCATCGTCGGTCGTGACAGCGCTTCACAAATCGCTTCGGCGTCATTGGCATCGTTCTTATTGGATTTGACATAGGGTTTGACGAACTGCGGCGGCATCAGCTTGACCACATGGCCCAGGCTCGTCAGCCGGCGTGCCCAGTAATGCGCACCCGCACAGGCTTCCATGCCAATCAGCGTCGGGGCCAGCTTGGCGAAGAACGGCAGCATCTGTTGACGGCTGAGGCGTTTGTTCATCACTGGTTTGTCGTGGTCATTGACCGCATGAAGTTGGAAAACCTGCTTTGCCAGGTCGATTCCGATGCGCTTAATATTCATAACGGACTCCTTCCTTCTGTGACTGACATGACTCGTCAATCTCAGTCTGGCACTTCGATGCCGTGGATGGGAGGAGTCCATACCATCAAATTCATTCGCACAAAACCCTGGAATTTTCCAAGAACAAAAATGCTTGCCTACGCCGACAAAATGACATTCAAATAAAAAACCGGCATCGAAAGGCAGGTATCCGATGCCGGCAAGAGAGAACGTATTCGCCGCTTAGCTTTCGTAGCTGATGGCTGACTTGCGCAGAAACCCATTGTCCTGAATTTTGCTGACGCATTGATCCAGCAGCGATTTGCTGACTACCCAGACTCGGTGTTTGTTTTCACCCTGGCCGGCATTCTGCAGAATCAGGCTGACGTTTTCATTGTTGCTCAGGCGACGAGTGGAGCTGGCATAGGCACAGAGCGCATTGAGCAGTGTTGATTCCATTTCCGTGATCTTTTCTTGCCACTGCTTGGCGGACTCGGCGCGCATTTTTTCGGCCTTTTCATGATAAGCCTTGCGCGATTGTTCAAATGTCGTCTTGGCTTGATTCAACTGTTCTTGCAGCTTTTGCTTTTCTTTCTCCGAGACTTTATTGCGATTGCCTTCCGCGAATCTACGCTGATATTCCCGGTAATCCTTGGCGGATTTACGCAAGGCTTCACGCACTTCGCTTAGCTCAGCTCGCCACTTTTCATCGCCACGGCTCTGATAACCGAATTCGTGCGCCACTTCAGCGGCTGCCTCCATCGCTTCGGCTACGGTTTCTTCCAATTCCTCGGCATCCGGCATCGGTACTTCATGATCTTCACCGTCAAACTGGAAAGAAAAGGATGAGGGCATAGGTGGCAACGGTGCCATCGGTGCAATCAAGTACGAGCCCCAGTGAGCGCCAGGCAATTCAATGGTGAATACCATGCCCTGATTGGCCAGGTAAACGCTGCGAATATCCATATCGCGATGCATCCAACGACGCTTATCCTTGCTTTCCGGCTGGCTGGCCGTAGTCAAGATGTTTTGCAGAATCGCCATATCTTTCTGCACAGCCTGATAATCCGGCGCGCTGGCGCTCTGCGCTGCGGCCGACAGCAGTGCTGCAGACAACACGGTGGCAGTGAGAGTGGTTTTCATAAATCCTCCGATGGAGTGGTGGTGGTTAGCACCGCCGCCTTGAGCGCGCGCAGCTCGGAGCGACTTTGCTGTTGGGTATCGATAAGCCGGTTGAATACCTGGCCTTGTTGCACTTGATCTTCAGCGCGAACGGTTTCCCAGTAGTCAACAAACTGGGCGAGATCGCGACGCTGTTGTTCGCGGCTGTAAGCGAGCATCGTCGTCAGCACTTTCTGATTCGATTCCTGCTGGGTAATTTCCCAGGCGGTCAGTTGGTTGCTGACATTGATTTGCTGTTGTTGTTCGAACAGGTCCAGGCGTTTTTCCAGCGCCGCGACATCAAGCGCTGGTGTTGCCGGCTGGCCGAAACTCAAATGAAAACCTTGGTCGTTCATCTGTAAATTGGCCTGGCTGAATACCAGCGCGAACGCCGACACCGAGAACGCCAACGACAGCCAGGACATCCATGGCTTTTTCGTCGGCGCCGTCGAGAACGGTGACACCGGCTGCCAGTTCGGCACGGGCGCATCGACCCAGTGTTCGGTCATGTCGGCCAGTGCCTGCAAGTGCTCGACATCCTGCTGGCAGTGCGGGCACTGCCGCAGATGTTCGACCACTTCGGCCCGTTGCGCTGGCGGCAAACGGTCGTCGACAAATTCACTCAATAGCAAACCGATTTGATCACAGTGCATGGTAAAGCTCCTTGTGGCCGCGCATCGTTTTCAGGGCGGCATACAAGCGGGTTTTGGCCGTGTTGGCCGGAATACCGATTTGGCCGGCAATGTCTTCAAACGTCAGACCCTGAAAAAATTTCAGTTCAACAACCTGACGCTGCTCAAACGGTAGCCGTTGCAACACCGTTAATAATTGCCGGCGCAATTGATGATGCTCGGCATCGCTTTCCAGCGAACCGGATGCCGGTTCGTGGTCTTGCACGTCTTCGGCCCGGTGCAGCGGATTGCCGCGTCGCCGGCGCAAAAAATCGACCGAACGATGGCTGGTGATGCGCAGCAGCCAGGCTGGAAACGGGCCATCGTGGCGGTAGTTCGGCAGATTGCGGAAAGCCGCCAGAAATGACTCCTGCATCAAATCCAGCGCGTCCTGCTGACTGCCGGTCATCCGGTAAGCCAGGTTGTAGACCCGGCTTTCGTATCGCCGCACCAGCTTCACCCAGGCTCGTTCAGAGCCGGACAGGGCGCGGCTGATCAGCTGCTTGTCATCGTCCAGTAACCACATTTGTTGTTCACCGTTTGGGTTCTGTAGCTATTGTCGCAGGCGATTGGAAAAAAGTTTGCCGGAATGAATGCGAGCTCAGATTCTTGCGCCATTTATGTTGCGATGCCGCATCATCGATGCTGCTGTATCGGTGACGGACGCCGCCGCAAAATGCTACTGTGTGGTCTGATGACTCGGTTTTGTTTCTGGAGTGTTATCGATGAAAACTGCTGGTCAATGGCTCGACGAATACGGTGCCAGTCACCAAAACCCTACCAATAAATTGATTCACTGGTTTTGTGTGCCGGTGATTTATTTCACCGTTGCCGCCTTTTTGTACGCGATTCCGATGCCGTTTGCCGAGAAATCACTGTTCATCAATTGGTCGGCTTTCGTCATGGTGTTGGTCGCGATCTATTACCTACGTCTGAATCTGGCGCTCGGTGTGTTGATGGCGGCGTTCTCCTTTGGCTGCCTATGGTTGTCGCACTGGCTCGATTTGCATGCGGCTTTTCCTCTGTGGCAAATCGCCGCGGCACTGTTTGTGTTGGCCTGGATCGCCCAGTTTATTGGCCACCATATCGAAGGTAAGAAGCCTTCATTCTTGAAAGATCTGCAATTCCTGATGATCGGCCCGGCCTGGGTGTTTGGGTTTTTGTTGCGCAAGGTTGGCGTTTCCCTGTAAGGTTTCGCCGATTTTGAAATGAGTGGCGCGTTTGACGCGCCATTTTTTTGAGACGCCTGATCAACATTCCAATATTCCCCCAATCGGATCAGACAATGAATAGTGCAGTGATGTTTTCCGACGACCGCGTCGTCATGGGCTTGTTGGCCGTGACGCTTGGCTTTGTGTTCTACACTTCGAAGAGTTCGCACCCGCTCTGGCAGAAATTCTATAAATGGGTACCCGCCCTGTTTATGTGCTATTTCCTGCCCAGTTTGCTCAATACCTTTCAGATCATTGATGGCAATGCGTCCGGCTTGTACAAAATGGCCAAGGATTATCTGCTGCCATGCTCGCTGGTGTTGTTGACCCTGAGTGTTGATTTGCAGCGCTTGCTGGCGCTAGGGCCAAAAGCGCTGATCATGTTTTTGACGGCGACCGCCGGCATCATTATCGGTGGTCCGCTGGCGATGCTGGCGTTCACCGCGGTCATGCCGGAGCACGGTTTTACCGAAGCCGGT
Source organism: Permianibacter aggregans (assembly GCF_009756665.1). Taxonomy (GTDB): domain Bacteria; phylum Pseudomonadota; class Gammaproteobacteria; order Enterobacterales; family Permianibacteraceae; genus Permianibacter; species Permianibacter aggregans. The sequence continues at coordinate 878,350 of NZ_CP037953.1, read as the reverse complement.
CAGGAATTGTGGCGAGGCATGAGTACCGTTGCCGGTAGCTGGATTGGTGGTGCCGCCAACCAGGCCGCGATGAAAGAAACCTATGCCGTGCCGGGCGATCTGTTTTCGATCATGGTCACCGTCGATATCGTTGTCGCCAATATCTGGGTCGGTATTCTGTTTTTGTTTATCAATCGCGCCGAGAAAATGGATGCGTGGTTAAAAGCTGATAACAGTTCGATTGTTGAGCTGCGTCAGACCGTCGAGAAGTTCGAGAAAGAACATCACCGCGACACGACGCTGGCCGATCTGATGGTGATGTTTGCGCTGGCCATGGGTATCACCAGCTTGTCACATTGGCTGGGCGGACACACCGCCAGCTTTTTCGGTAGCAATTTCCCGGAGCTGAAAGCCTGGAGTCTCGATAGCACGTTCCTGTGGCTGGTGGTTTACGCTACGGCCGGTGGCGTGTTGCTGTCGTTCACCAAAGCGAAAAACCTCGAAGGTGCCGGCGCCTCAAAAGTCGGCAGCGCATTTTTGTATGTGTTGATTGCCACGGTCGGCATGCATATGGACATCACGGCGGTGATCAAGCACTGGCAGTTGTTCTTCCTCGGTATGATCTGGATTGCTGTGCACGCGATTTTGCTGCTGACGGTTGCCAAACTGATTCGGGCGCCAACATTCTTTATCTGTGTTGGCAGCCAGGCCAATATCGGTGGTGCCGCGTCGGCGCCCGTGGTTGCTGCGGCGTTCCACCCGTCGCTGGCCTCGGTTGGCGTATTGATGGCCGTGTTTGGTTATGTGCTCGGTACCTATGGTGCCTATGTATGCGCCGAAATGATGCGCCTGGCAGCGGGTGGATAAACTGCTGTGTTAAACAAAAAACCGGCCAGCAGGCCGGTTTTTTATCGCCGCTAATTAATCGCAGGCATGTGATGGGAAATACCAGACGTTGAGAATTTTCTGTTCGCGTAACTGGTAAATCGCCAGACTGCATTGCTGGCGGATTTGATCTTGGTGTGGCCAGCTGGCTTGTTCGATGACGCTGATAAATTCACCGCTTTGCTGCCAGCTCAGCACCGCCGAGCGCGTTTGATGGCTACCAGCGAAATGCGTTTGCATGGCTTCAGCCAGTGCGTTTGTCCCTGAGGTTTCGCTGCTGAGTTTGTCCTGCTCCACCCACATCCAACGAATCTGATCATCGCAATGGCGCAGCATTTCTGTCAGGTTGCGTTCGTTGTAAGCATTGATAAAGGACTGCACCACCGGATGCGGTGCTTCGGCATAAAGCGATGAACTGCAGATGAGCAAAGTCAGCAGCAGTAGTTGGCGAAGGGGCATGGCGATTCCCAAAGCGGTGTGTCGGAAGCGCACTGTAGCGGCAACGCGTCGCGACGGCAAAAATCGCGGGCAAAAAAAAAAGGAACCGCAAGGCGGTTCCTGTTTAGCAGTGTTAATGCCGAGGTGGCGTATTACGGAGGGATGCCACGTCAGCCACGCTAATCAACGCTAAGGAGACAGAAGTAAACCCGAAACTCCCGTCAGCAACACGACATCAGATGCTAACGGTCAATGCGAACTGCTTCGCCGGATAAAGGTTTCGAACTTCATCCGAAACCGCTCGTGTTACGGAGCGGGACGGCCTTGCTCATTTTCCTGAAAGGCCAGCAGGTGCATTTCAATCATGGCGTTACTGTCGGCAAACACCAGTTTGATTTGTTCTGCCAGCACTTCAGGCGAAAGCGCCTGGGCCAAAACTTCACGTTTCATGTGGTTGACCGATGCGTGACCCAGTTTGGTCGCGCCGGCCTGCCATTCACGTGCGATTTGCTCACGGTCGAGGGCAAAGCTGGAATCTTTGGCCATCGCCGGAGCGGCTGCCAGGGCAGCCAGTACTACACACACAAAGCTCAATGCAGACTGTTTCATGTTCATACCCCTACGAGTTCATTCCGTCGAACGCCGATTCACCTCGATACCAATCCCGTCTGGATTCCGTCCAATCAGGATTACCTCGGGCCGGGTGTTCAAAGCTGGGTGTTCAAGCCAGCTCATCCGACTTGCTGCGTTGCAGCAGCTCATCGATGGCGCGCATTTTGACGTTGGGCTGACGGCTTTTCAAACGATGATTTATAATGCTTTACATGAAAAAAACTAATGTGAAACCTTGTCCATGAGCCGTCGATTACCGCCGCTGAACTCGCTGAGAGCGTTTGAGGCAGCCGCTAGAAACCTAAGTTTCACAAGGGCTGCCGAGGAGATTCATGTAACTCAGGCTGCGATCAGTCACCAGATTAAAGCATTAGAAGATTTCCTTAATGTGAAATTATTCACGCGAAAAAACCGGGAATTGCTCTTGACAGACGAGGGCCAGATGTATTGGCCGGTCATTCGTGATGTGTTCGAAAAGCTGGCGGACGCCACCGAACGGGTGCGGGCGAAGGTGGCGGCCGGGCCACTTTCGGTGTCGGTGGTGCCGACGTTTGCCGTGCAGTGGTTGGTGCCGCGCCTGAGCCGGTTCAGCGAATTGCACCCGGAAATCGACGTGCGATTGAAAGCCTCGGATGCCGAGGTGAATTTTCACGACGACAATGTCGATGTCGCGATTTATTTCGGCGACGGCAGTTGGTCGGATTTGCACGTCGAGCGTTTGCTTGAGGAGTTTTTGTTTCCGGTCTGTTCGCCGCAGCTTGCCAAAGGCAGTAAACCGCTGAAAACGCCGGCCGATTTGTCCCAGCACAGTCTGTTGCACGATGAAAGTTTCGATGGCTGGCGACGCTGGCTGAATTATGTCGGCGCCAAGTCGGTGCGCTGGAACCGCGGCCCGGTGTTTTCACACACGGCGATGGTGTTGCAGGCAGCTGCGCACGGTCAGGGCGTGGCGCTGGCGCACTCGGTGTTGGCCCAGAACGATTTGGCTTCAGGCCGTTTGGTTCGGCCATTCGACCAAATGCTGCCGTTGGAAGAGGGGTATTTTTTGGTTTGTCCGCGTGCGGCAGCTGACCGGCCGAAAATCGTCGCGTTTCGGCAATGGTTGCAACGCACGATTGAAGAAGATCGAAAGCTGCTGAGTTGAGGTTTACTCGAACAGCGGAATTTCGCCCCGATCCTGCAGTTGCCGCAGCATCAGATTGAAGCTCGCCATCTTGCGCTCGGCCTCTGCGGATTTGCGTAAGCAAAGGTAAAGTTTTTTGTATTCGAGTTTCTGCGGATTGATTTGTAGCAGGGTTCGTCCCGGTAACAGCGACGCGTCGTGACTGAGCAGATAGGCAAATACGTTTTCGTCAATCACCACCAGATCGAGTCGACCATAAAGCAGCTTGCGCAGGTTTTTCTGGTCGTCGCTGGCCTCATCGGTGCGCAGCCAACCGTCGCGGACGGCAGCATCAAAATCGCGGGTATTGACGTAGTCGGTGACGACGCCAATCGTGTATGGCTTTAAATCCTGCAATCGCTGCCAGCGAATGGGCCGTTCGGTTTGTTCAGCGAGACCAAGCCAGCCGCCGCCAATGGGATCGGAAAACAGGAAATTCGCCGTTAACGCTTCGGCGTAGTATTCCGGGAAATAACCTTCAATCTGATTCTGGCCGGTGCGCGCCTCGCGCACCGTTCGTGACCACGGACGAAAGCGGATTTTGGGATCAAAACCGGCCGCCTGCCAGACCTTCTCCACGACGGCCGTGGTGTGGCCGCGGTCAGGTAGCGCTTCGGTCGTGTACGGTGGCCATTCCAGGGTATTCAGGCGAACAACAGGACGCGTTTCGGCGGCGGCCAATAACGCTGGCACCAGCAACAACACGAGTCTCAACCACCGCCTCGTCATGCACCGCCCTCACCGGGTGTTCGTATGCACCCAATCAATTATCGTTTGGTTATTCAGTTCTACCCGGATAACCGTGGCACCTATTACCAAGGTTAGACTGTTTGCCGGGTTTTGCAGTTGCTCGCTGAGCCGTGCTGGCAGCAACTTGGCGTCGGCAAAGTAAGGTGCAGGTAGCACCTCGCCTTTTTTCAGTAGCTTTTCGGAAAGCGGTTGGGCTGGGGCGGCGGGCTTACTGCCTTGATGATATTGCTGATAAAGCTGCTGGTCGGCTTGCTGCTGCTGGTAATAGGCAGCAATCGCGGCTCGTTCGGCGCTGGTGAATTCGGCTGATTTGGCCGGTTCGGCTGCTGCCGTGACAGCGCTCAGCGCCAGCAAGGACAAGAAAATAAACCACTTGGGCATGGCAATCTCCAGGGAAGTGACTTGCCACAACTTAGCATGGCTCGGCAGAATGCTGCCGTTACCCTGTCGACAAAGGGCAAAGGATGTCTTATCTAGCGCGCTGGGCATTGGTGTGGGCATTGTGCTGTGGCGCTCCCAGTTTTGCCGCCGAACCGTTGAATCAGTCGGCGCTGCCGCCAGTACCTCAGCCTCTGGCCAACAATGCGGTTGCTCGTTTGGATATCGCCGGACGCTACCGTCTGTATTCATTCATGGGCCTTGGGCCGGGCAAAGCCGCCGAGGATATTTCCCGCGCCGCTTACGAACTCGACGCCGATACCGGTCGTTGGCATGTGTTGCCGCCGGTGCCGGGGCCGTCCCGGCTCGCCAGTGTCGCCGCCGGTGCTGGGCGCTACCTATACCTATTTGGCGGCTACACCGTCGCCGGTAACGGTGAAGAAGTCTCGACGCCGGAGGTCTGGCGTTTCGACCCATTGCAACGTCGCTATGACCCGATGCCGCCGATGCCAAAACCGGTCGATGATTCGGTGGCACTGGTTTGGCGCGAGCGCCATATCCTGCTGATCTCCGGCTGGCACAACGATGGCAATGTCAGCGATGTGCAGTGGTTCGATACCGGTGCTGAACGATGGAGCAAGGCAACAGCATTTCCGGGTAAAGCCGTTTTCGGCCACGCTGGCGGGCTGCTCGATGATCACATGCTGATTTGCGGCGGCGTTTATGTCGCCGGCGTTGAGCAAGGGCGACGCCAATATCGACTCAGTGATGAATGCTGGCTTGGTTATCTGAATGAGAATGTGCTCGGTGACATTCAGTGGCGGCCGATCAAAGCGCCTAGCAGTGCTTTTCGCTATCGCGCTGCCGCCACCGGCACCCGTTTGCGTGGTCGTCATATCGTGTTCGCGGGTGGCACCCAGCGGCCGTACAATTACAACGGCATTGGCTATGACGGCGTGCCGGCAGAACCAGTGGCTGAGGTCATGGCATTCAACCTGCACAACCAAACCTGGGAAAACTGGGGAACACTACCCACACCGACGATGGATCATCGTGGCTTAATGGAATTGAATGGCGGCTTGGTGACGATTGGTGGCATGGAGAGCGGGCAGAAAGTGACACCGGTGGTGCGCCGCTTCATTCCGCCAACGCGGCGCTGACGAAAAAAACAACAGCGCCCGGCGTGTCATGGTGTTGGCGGGGTGCGGACTGACTCCCACGTCTCGTTCACAATGTTTTCCACAGCCGGTGTGGACAGAAGTCGGTGCAAAAATATCCAGAAAACGGCGCATGGTTTGCGCCGCCTTTCGATACCCGACTGAACAAAAACAAATCAATTGAGGTAACGCCATAACATGGCTGATGTGCTGAACAGTGTCGAAACCGAAATCCGTTGCGCCGACGACACGCATTTGCGGGCAACGCTATGGCGTCCGGCACAGGCCAATGGCTGTGTGGTGCAAATCAATTCGGCGCTGGCCGTGCAGCGGCGATTTTATCAACGTTTTGCCCAATTTTTGGCCGAACGTGGTTTTACCGTATTGAGTTATGACTATCGCGGTATTGGCGATAGCTTGCACACGCATCCGCGTTTGAGTTCAGCGACCTTCCGCGATCTCGGTGAACGCGATATGGCGGCAGCCGTCAGTTACGTGAAACAACATTTTCCTGATTTTCGTCATGTCGTTGTCGGCCATTCGGCTGGCGCGGCGTTGTTTGGCCTAGCACCCAATTGCGACGAAGTCGATGCGGTATTTGCCGTCGCCGCACCCTCCGCCTGGACCGGCCATTACGATTGGCCTTATCGCGCCACGGTGTGGTCGTTCTTCAATATTTTTATTCCGGTGACGACACCGCTGTTCGGTTATTTTCCAGGGCAATATTTCGGCGTTGGCCCGCTACCCAAAGGCATCGCTCAACAATGGCGACGCTGGTCACGCTCGCCGCATTATGTCGTGTCATCGGATGGTGAACCGCTGCGTGAACATTATGCGCGCTGTCGTCAGCCGATGCGTTTTGTCCATTTGTCCGATGATCGGCTTTATGCTCCACTGTCGTCGGTAAAAAGCGTTGCCGGTTTTTACCGCAACGCACCGCGCCAGATCGTCACCATTCGGCCACGCGATATTGGCGTCAAACAAATTGGTCATTTCGGCTTTTTCCGCAGCCGCATGCCGGATCAGCTTTGGCAATCGGCGGCGGACTGGTTGTTGAATCCGGCCAGACCCTAACAATTTTTCTGCACGCAAGAGAAAGGAGTTCCAGCATGTACACGTTGTATGAAATGGCGGCCAGTGGTAATTGCTATAAATGTCGCCTGGCGATGACGCAACTGCATATTCCGTTTGAGCGCGTCGAAGTTAATTTGCAGGGCGGTGAACAATACGGCCCAGCGTTCAAGGCCATGAATCTGAACAGCAAGGTGCCGGTGTTGAAAATCGATGCACAGCGTGCGCTGCCGGAATCCAATGCGATCTTGTGTTTTGTTGCGGAAGGTCGCGCGTTGATGCCGAGTTCGCCATGGGCCAAAGCGCAAGTCATGCAATGGCTGTTCTTCGAGCAATACAGTCACGAACCCTACATCGCCACCGTGCGCTTCTGGAAAGCGTTTTCTGGCGCGCCAGAACGTTTCGCTGCGGATATCGCCCGTTGCATGCCGCGCGGTTATAAAGCGCTGGATGTCATGGAACAACACTTAAGTCGTAACGTGTTTTTTGCGGACAATATCTATACGATTGCCGATATCGCCCTGTATGCCTACACTCATTGTGCAGCGGATGGCGGCTATGACTTGCATGCGTATCCGCATATCCGCCGCTGGTTGCATCGGGTGGAGCAGACGGCGGATTTTGTTCCGCTGAAGGCGTAATTCCGTATACCGCCGTAGTTTTCCTGATCGCGCAGACAACAGCCAAGGAGAAATGCTGTGCTCGGCACTTTGATCAAAATCCTGAAAGTCCTGAATTCTGAAACCGGCCCTTGGCAACTGGCTTTTGGTGTCAGCCTCGGCATGTTGTTTGGGCTGACACCGCTGCTCAGTCTGCATAACCTGATTGTCGTGTTGATTGCGCTGTGGTGCCGGGTGAATCTGAGCTTGTTTTTTGTCTCATTCGGTTTGTTTTCCGCCATCGCTTATTTGCTTGATCCGGTATTCCATCAAACCGGTTATGCCGTGCTGAACAGCAACGCACTGCTGCCACTATGGACCGACTGGTATAACGACGCGTTTTTGCGCTGGACCCGGTTCAACAATACCGTTGTCATTGGTTCATTGCTGATAGCGCTGCTGGCCTTGTTGCCCATGACGTTGCTGGCGCGTTTCGGCGTGCGCTATTACCGTCAACACTGGCAGGCAAAACTGGAGAAAACGCCGTTGATGAAATGGCTGCAAACGACCCGCGTAACGGAAGCGTTCACCCGTCTGGGAGGTTCGTCATGAAGTGGTTACGCTGGCAGGGCTTGGTGGGATTTTTCGCCGTTATCGCGTTGGTCGCGCTGCTGTGGTGGTGGCTCGCGGATTGGTGGATTGCGCGCACGATTGAGCGCGTTGGTTCGGATACTGTTGGTGCTGAAGTCAATGTCGGCCAAGTCGATTTGCGCTTGCAGCAAGGGCAGTTTGTGCTTGACCGTTTGCAGGTGACCAACGCCTCGCAACCAGAGCGCAACCTGATTGAGATTGGTCAGATCGATGCTCGCATCAATACCGAACAATTGCTCTGGCGCCGGGTGCATATCGAAGACATGCAGATCAACGGCATTCAATTCAACACGATGCGGCAAAGCAAAGGCTGGGTCGCGGAAGGCGGGCCAAAAGGCATTGCTGGTCTGGTGCCGGAAATCGCCAATTTCGATTTTGCTGCGCTCGGCGACAGTGACAGCGCGATGGCGCTGCTCGATAACCTGAAGCTGGAGTCGCTGCAATCGGTGCAGGCTTTGCAGAATGATATCCAACAGGCACGCGAGCAATTTGAGCAAAAGCGCGTACAGCTGCCGGATGAAGCGAAAATCGAGTCCTATCAGCAACGCTTCAAGAAGCTGAAAGAAGGCAGTGACGGCAAAGGCCTGGAACGCGGTTTGGCCTTGCTTGGCAAGGGCAAGGAGCTTGACCAGCTGCGCAAGGAAATCAAAGCGGATTTGAATAATATTCGCGCGCTGCGCGACCAGGTGCAGCAAAACTACAAGCAGTTCAAGAATCGCTATCAGGAAATCAAGGCGGCGCCGGCTAAGGATGTCGACCGCATGCTGAACAATTTCAGTTTCGATGTGCCGGGTTCTGATCGGCTGATTTCCGGCGTGCTCGGTCCGACATTGGAAGGGCAATTGAATGACGGTCTGCAGTTTTACCAAAGCGCCGAGCCGTGGATCAACAAGGCCAGGGTCGTGGCCGGGCAGGATCCGGACGCGCCACCGCCACCGGCACGTGCCGAAGGCGTCAACGTGCATTACCCGGAGCGCGATCCGCAGCCGGAATTCTGGTTGAAAAAAGCCTCATTGAATGGCTTGCTGGAATGGGCTGGTTGGCAAGGGGATTTCAGTGGCCAGTTGACGGATGTTACCGATCAGCCGCAACTCGTTGGCAAACCGATTGCGTTGAGTCTGAAAGGCACAGGCAAAGCCGGCGGTGCGTTCAACCTGGACGCGACGATCGACACGATACCGGCGGCGCCAGCGATTGATGTCAACGCCGTCGTTGATGGCATCAAGCTAGGCAGCTACACGCTGAGCCGCGATCCGCAACTGGCGCTGACCAGTCAATCGGCAACCCTGAACGCCCAGCTTAGCGGCAGCAGCGATGACAGTGGCGCCCACATGAATCTGGCCATGCGCTTTCGTGATTTGGCCTTGAATGTGCAAAGCAACAACGACAATGACATTGTCCAGACGATCATCAATGAAATCGGCAAGACCGACGCGCTCGATATTTCGCTGAATTACCAGCGCCAAGGCGAGGAAGTCATGCGCCGGCTGAAGAGCTCGCTGGATGATATCGTCAAGCGGGCCGTGCGCTCGGCGTTGAAACAGGAACTGTCGAAGCAAACCGAAAAGGTGCGGGCAAAACTGATGGCTCAGGCCAATGAGGCGCTGGCGCCGGTTGACGATGCATTGCAGCAATTTGGTGGTTTGGAAGCCTTGTTGGCCGACAAGGAAAAGCTGCTGGAGGGGCTGCTGAAATGAACCGCGGTTGCATCAACGCGAGCAATCAGACGGCCAATTCGCGCTATCGCCAATGACAACGATGGAATTTCATTGGCGATTTTTCCAATCGAGGCTGACCCCAAAGGCTTGGTAATAATGGCGGTTGAGCGTTTTGTGAACGAACTCATGCTATGATCGCGCCACCCGAGTTGTCATACCACTTACTCCATGCCCTCGTTTGATGTTGTTTCCGAAATTGACCGCCATGAATTGACCAACGCGGTCGACCAGGCCCGGCGGGAATTGGACACCCGTTTCGATTTTCGCGGTACCGATGCCCGTATCGATCACACTGACATGCAATTGAAACTGGTTGCCGATTCCGAGTTCCAACTCCAACAGTTGACCGATATCGTTACCCAGAAACTCAGCAAGCGCGGCATCAGCCTTGGCGCGCTGGAAATTGCCGATCCGGAACCATCCGGCAAAACCGTGCAATGCACCGTGACGCTGAAAGAAGGTATCGAACAGACGCTGGCGAAAAAGATCAACCAATTGATCAAGGACGCCAAGCTGAAAGTGCAGTCGCAGATCAACGGCGACAAGCTTCGGGTAACCGGTAAGAAGCGTGATGACTTGCAAGAAGTCATTGCCATGTTGCGCGGCGCCGACATCGAGCAGCCTTTGCAGTTCAATAATTTCCGTGATTGAGGAAGAGGGTGTCATGAAACGTGCACTACTGATTTCGTTGTTCAGCGTCATGTTGATGCCGTCTGCGCATGCAGCGGATCTGTGTCTGGAAGGCGTTTGCATCGGTCAGGACATTCGTGAAGTGAATGCCCAATGGCGACCCGTGACCTTGCAACCGCAGGAACAAGTTGATGTTCGCAATATGTTGGCCAACCAACCGGTCAAACAAATTTTCGATCAGCGCAATGAATTGCTGGTGGCGCCCGAGGCGGTGCTGAAAGATCTGTATCCCTTTGTTATTCGTCGTCAGATTTTCGACGGCGAGGTGTTGAATAAACTGAAAGGCGTGCAAGCCTTTTGTACCTCAACGACGTTGACCGGTGAGTTGAAGTATCAGGGCGATGGCCGGGTATTTGTCACCTTCCGCGCCATGCCAGATGAAAATGGTAATGCCCAACTGCGGGTAATTGCCATTGAAAAGCAATTCGACATCATGGCGTTTTCTCTGCGCCCGCAAGATCGTGATAAAGACAAAGCCAAGCGCAAAGAGCTGAAAGCCCAGTATCCGGAAATGGTCGAAACCCGCGATCTGGATACTGCACGACCTAATTCGGCCGAAGTCAGCTTTGCCTCGACGCTGCTCGGTTATCGCTTTTTGTCCGACGTGTCGATTCCGCTGACGCTGCGCATGCGCGACACCGCTGATCTGCAAATGATGGAAGATGTTGCCGGCAACAACGTGCTGTGCAAACAAACCTACGGTTTGTAATTTTCTTTATCGACTGAAAAGAACAAGGCAAAGCGCATGCATTTGCAGGGCAAGACCATTTGGTTGACGGGCGCCTCCAGTGGCATTGGTGAGGCATTGGCGCAGGCCTTGGCTGCACACGGTGCCCGTTTGATTCTGACGGCGCGCCGCGAGGCATTGCTCGTTGATGTGCGCAATCGTTGCGCCAATGCCGAATCCCATATCCTGTTGCCGTTTGATTTGGCCGATGTTGACCGATTGGATGAGCTGGTGCAAACCGCTATCGCCAAAGCCGGCCATATTGATGTGTTGATCAACAATGCCGGCATTGGTCAGCGGGCGACGGTCATGGAAACGACGATGACCGTCGATCGCCAAATCATGGAAATCAATTATTTTTCCATTGTTGCGCTGACCCGGGCCTTGTTACCGCATTTGCTGACGCGGCCGGACGCGATGGTCGTCGGCATTGCCAGCCTGATGGGCAAATTCGCGACACCGCGTCGTTCTGCCTACTGCGCCTCGAAACATGCGTTGATTGGTTTTATGGATGCGTTGCGGGCGGAAATGCACGACACCGTGGTAAAGGTACTGGTGGTTTGCCCGGGCTGGATTCGCACACCGTTTTCCGTCAGTGCCTTGAAAGGCGATGGCCAGCAGCAGGGGTCAATGGATAATGCCCAGAAAAAAGGCATACCAGCAGAAACCTGTGCTGCGGCGATTATCAAGGCGATGCATCAGAACAAGGCCGAGATCATCGTTGGCGGTAAAGAACGGCATGGCGCTTGGTTGAAGCGATTTTTTCCAGGCCTGCTGCGCAAGCTGGTCACGAAAGTACCGATAACCTGAGTGTCGGCACTGCCGTAGAATGTTCGTCAGTTTTTGGCGCAATGCGGCATTTCACGTTATGCTGATCTCAAGCGTTGATGAGCAATTCGCATCGTGGCTCATCGACATGTCACCTTCTGCTTTTATTCCAATCGGTGATTCCCGACTATGCACAGTGTCATGCTGAACCGATTTCCGGTCGAACGACTGGAACCCATTTTCCAATCACTGCCCTTTTTCTCGCAGCTGCTGGCCGAGCATCGTACTGATCTGCAGGCGTTGTACGAGCACAGTAAAATTGTCGTCGCTGAACCGGGTGAGTCGATCATTCAAGCCGGCGAGTTCGATTCCTGGTTTTATTTTGTGTTGAACGGAGAGCTGTCGGTCATTTCCCATGATGAAGGCAATGTCGAGGTCGGATTGATTTATCCGGCAGAAATTGTCGGGGCGCTGGCGATCATGTATGACACCGAACGCAGCGCCACGGTGACGGTGCGAGGCAATGAAAAAGCGTTGTTGCTGGCGGTCGATTACACCCCATTCGGCGAGCTGGATGATTTTTCCCAAATCAGCCTGGCCGGTAAAATCAGCCTGATGCAACTGGTCGCCGAACGCACCGAGGCTCGCTTGCGCGCCTACGACAAACAATTCCCGAATACGGATTTGGCCGAACGATTGCGCGCCTTGCCGAAAGCGCCCGGCAACACCTGCGATCTGGACGCGCTACACTATTGGTATTATCGCATCGATGCACTGGCGCAATTGCTGAAAGAATGGAACCTGACACTGGAAAATCTCGACGACTATCATCCACCGGTGACACCGCCGTCCAAAGCCTTGCTCGACGATTTGGAGCAATTGTATTTTGGCTGATGCTGGCCAGCGCTGCGCTGGCGGCAAAGGCGAATGAACAAGGGCAATACCTCGCGCGCATTGGTGGCTGTATCGGTTGTCATAGCGTTGAAGGGCAAGCGCCGCTGGCTGGTGGAAAAGCGTTCAAGACTCCGTTTGGTTTATTTTATTCGTCCAATATTACGCCTTCTCTCGAGCATGGCATTGGCCGTTGGTCGATGGACGATTTCAGACGGGCGATGAAGCGGGGCATTGCACCGGATGGTCGCGCCTATTATCCGGTGTTTCCCTATCGCCATTTTGCCGGCTTGAGTGATCAGGATTTAGCGGCGCTTAAGAATTATCTCGATCAGCAACCGGCCAGTGAGCAACGCAACAAAAGCCATCAACCAAACCTGATGTTGCGCGCCGAATTCCTGCTGCAGTGGTGGCAGGTGTTATATCCGCCTCTTGCCAAGGAGGCAGCGCTTTCCCGCGGCCAATACCTGGTCGATCATCTGATGCACTGCGGTGCCTGTCATACGGCGCGCGATCCGCTTGGTGGATTCCGGGACAACGCTTCCTTGCGTGGCGCGACACTGGCCAGTGGCAATCCTGCGCCGAATCTGACACCACATGAACAGGGCTTGCTGCTCTGGGAGCCGGAAACCATTGCCGAATATTTGCGCACCGGTAAAAGCGAGTGGGGACAAAATGCTCGCGATGAAATGCGTGAGTACATCGATACCAGCAGCCAGTACCTGAATGATGCGGATGCCAAGGCCGTTGCCGAATACCTGCTTTCATTGCCACCGGCGAGCGATTTTCGCGCTTGCATCAAGCATGGGCCGCGAATGCATTTCTGTCGTTGACGCCGTTCGGCTTGCATCATTCGTTTCCGCACTGCGCGGCTAAACAGATCCGATCAGATTTCAGTCTCACGCTAAATTGGAATATTAACTCCGGCTTCGGCTGGCAGAGCGGAATCCTGGTTGCTACTATCCATGACCTGTCGTTCGGTCGGGTGTGGTCATGCGTTTTTCTGTTCTCTGTGCGCTGCTGGTTTTTGCGCCGCTGCTGAGCGTCGCCGAGTCGCGACAGCAAGGTCAACTGGTGTTCGACGGCATGCCCGAGCTTGATCCGCAGATTGCCGATTCTCTTTCTCGCTACAGTCATATTCGCCATGCTTCGCTGGTTGATTGGATGCCCGATGGCCTTTCGCTGATCATCCGTACCCGTTTTGCCGAATCGAACCAATTGCATCAGGTGCAAAAACCACTGGGTGCTCGCACTCAGCTGACGTTTTTTTCTGAGCCGATTGCATCGACGGTGATTCGTCCGGATAAAACCGTACAGCAGATGGTGTACTTACGTGACACCGGTGGCAGCGAAAACTATCAGCTTTATCTGTTTGATCTGGCCAGTGGTAGCCATCAGTTGTTGTCGGATGGCAAGTCGCGTTATCAATCACCACATTTCAGCGCTTCCGGCCAATTTCTGTTTTATGCCAGCAATGAACGCAACGGCGTTGATTTTGATTTATATCAGCGCAATATGGCAAGCGGTGAGGTGCGCCGGATTTACGAAGTGATCGGCTCTTACCATATTGTCGATGTCAGCCGCGATGAAAAGCAGGTGCTCGCCCGGCAGTATATTTCGGTCAGTGAGTCGCGGCTGGTGTTGATCGATCTGGAAACCCTGAAAGTGCAGGCGGTGCGACCGTTGCCAGGACGGGTCGCCTACGACGACGCAGCGTTCTCGCCTGATGGTAAACAGCTTTATCTGAGTTACAGCGGCAGTAATGAATTCAAGCAGTTGGCGCGCTATGACATAAGCCATCAGTCATTAAGTGCTCCGCTGGTCAAACATGACTGGGATATCGAACGTTTCTCGCTTTCCGATGATGGCCATTTTCTCGCTTATGTCGTCAATGAAGATGGCAGCGACACGCTAACGGTATTGGATCTGCAAAACCATCAGGTGTTGTCGTTACCGCCGTTACCGATGGTGGCGATCAATGCCTTGTCATTCAGTCCGGATGCCAACCGCTTGGCGATCAGTTATTCGTCTGTGCTGTCGCCATCGGACGTCTTTGTCGTGTCATTAAATGAACCGCGCTGGCAGCGATGGACTGCCAGTGAATTGGGCGGTTTGGATGGTAAGCGTTTTGTCAGCCCGGAATTGATTCGTTATCCGACCTTTGATCAAGTGAAAGGCCAGCCGCGTCTGATCCCGGCCTGGGTGTACAAACCAAAAGACGTCACCGGCAAAGCGCCAGTGGTGATCAGTGTTCACGGCGGACCAGAAGGACAATCGCGTGCCGATTTTGCCGCGATGACCCAATACTTGGTCAGCGAACGCGGCATCGCGGTGATCGAGCCGAATGTCCGAGGCTCGGCCGGCTATGGGCAAAGTTATCTGGCGCTCGATAATGGTTTTGCCCGTGAAGATTCGGTCAAGGATATCGGCGCCTTGCTCGACTGGATTCAAACACAGCCGGATCTCGATGCCGGGCGTGTGGTGGTATGGGGCGGCTCCTATGGTGGCTACATGGTGCTGGCTTCGCTGGTGCATTACAGCGAACGTTTACGCGGCGGCATCGATGTCGTTGGCATTTCCCATTTCTCGACGTTTTTGAAAAACACCAAAGGCTATCGACAGGATTTGCGCCGGGTTGAATACGGTGATGAACGCGATCCGGAGATGCGCGCCTTTCACGAAAAAATTGCACCGCTGAATAACGCCGACCAGATCAAGGTGCCGTTGTTTGTCGTACAGGGACTCAATGATCCTCGGGTGCCGGCCTCGGAGGCCGAACAAATTGTCAAACGGGTGCGCGAGAATGGCGTGCCGGTTTGGTATCTGCTGGCCAAGGATGAAGGTCACGGTTTCGCCAAAAAATCGAATCGTGATGTCTATCAAACGATGGCTGTGCAATTTTTACAACAACAACTGCTGGAAACTGCGCAATGAACAAAACGATCAGTGCTTTGCTGGCGGCAGCCTTTGCCTCGCTGCCAGTGCTGGCGGCACCCAATGTTTCAATGGAACAAATCATGGCCAATCCGGACTGGATCGGCAACGCACCGGAACGGCCGGTGATCAGCAGCGATGGCAACACGCTGTATTACCAGCAAAAACAAATCGGCTCGCCACTGTATGACACCTGGCAATTGTCGTTGTCCGGTGACATGAAGCCGAGCAAGCTGACCTTGCCGGAAACCGTCGCACTGGAAAACGACAACCGGGTTTTTTCATCTGATGGTTTGGTGGTCGCCTGGCTTAGTCAGGGCGATCTGTATGTACGCGAAAACGGCCATACCCGGGCGTTGACGCGCACCGGCAAAGCCGGGCGTCTGGTCGGCCTGATCGGCAACGAGCGCGTGGTGTTGTTGCAGGACGAATCCCTGGTTGCTATTCGCTTGCGTGATGGCTTTATCGAGCTGCTCGCATCGCTGGCGATGAAAGATGAAGACAAGAACGAACCGGCAAGCGATGTGTTGTCGCAGCAGCAAATGCGGCTATTCGACATCATCAAGCTGCGCGAGCAACGCCAAACCGAAAGCCGCGAGCGCAATGAGGCATTGGCAAAATTACCGACGACGGCACCGAAGCCCTTTTACTTCGGCAAGGGGATGCGCCTGGAAACGGTCAGCGTGTCACCGAATGGCCGCTATCTGCTTGTCGGTGTCGACAAGGAAAAGCGCGATGGTCGTGGCGATAAAATGCCGGAGTATGTTTCCGGTGATGGCTATGTCGGCGTTCGTGATGTGCGCAGCAAAGTCGGCAATGATCAACCTGATAACGAGAGTGTGTTCCTGATCGATTTGCAAACCGGCAGCAAGCGCTTGATCAGCAATGACAATCTGCCGGGCATCAAGGATGATCCGCTGCTCGACCTGAAAAAGGCTGCCGCCAAGCGCGCTGGCAAATCCTTGGAGAAGAGCAAAGGCAATCGCGCCATTTATGTCCATCATTGGCCGACCGGCGGTGTGCACTGGAGTGCAGATGGCAGCCAGGTTGCCGTCAATTTGTTTTCCTATGACAACAAGGATCGCTGGCTGGTCGCTGTCGATTTCGACAAGGCCGAATGGCGCCTGCTGCATCGTTTGCATGATCCGGCCTGGGTCAATGACAGCGAGTTCAATGAATTCGGGTGGTTGCCGGACAACCGCTTCTGGTATACCTCGGAAGAAACCGGTTACAGCCACCTGTATGTCAAGCCGTTGAAAGGCAAAGCGAAAGCGCTGACCAAGGGCAAATTCGAAGTCAATCGTGTGCAACTGACTCGCGATGGCAACTGGCTCTATTACCGCGCCAATAAAAATCATCCTGGCAATCATGAGGTCTATCGGGTCAATGCCGACGGCTCGCGTGACGAAGCCGTCAGCGCGCTCGGTGGCGACAATGAGTTCGTATTGTCACCCGTTGGTGACGCGGTGGTCGTTACTCATTCTACGACGACGCGTCCGCCGGAGCTGTATTGGCAACAACCGGGTCAGCCGGCCAAACCATTGACGGATACCGTTTCGGCCGAATTCAAAACGATTCCGTGGGTGGCGCCGGAAATCATTGCGGTGCCATCCTCACATGGCAAGCAGCCGGTTTACTCGCGTGTTTATCGCAACGCCAATACCCAGCAGGGTGAGAAAAAACCGGCCGTGATGTTTGTTCATGGCGCCGGCTATTTGCAGAACGCGCACATGGGCTGGTCCGGTTATTTCCGTGAATACATGTTCCATAACCTGTTGCTGGCCCAAGGCTATGTCGTCATCGATATGGATTACCGGGCATCTGAAGGTTATGGCCGCGATTGGCGCACGGCGATTTATCAGCGCATGGGCACGCCGGAACTGGAAGATTATCTGGATGGCGTTGAGTGGCTGGTCAACGAAGCCAACGTCGATCGCAACCGTATCGGCATTTATGGTGGATCGTATGGCGGCTTCATGACCTTCATGGCCTTGTTCAAAACACCGGACGTGTTTGCCGCAGGTGCGGCGTTGCGCCCGGTCACCGATTGGGCGCATTACAACCATGGCTACACCTCGAACATTCTGAACACGCCGGAAGTCGATCCCGATGCGTATTTGCGTAGTTCACCAATCGAGTTCGCTTCAGGTTTGAAAAATCCGTTGCTGATTTGCTCGGGCATGCTCGATGACAATGTCTTTTTCCAGGACAGCGTGCGTCTTGTGCAACGCTTGATCGAGCTGAAAAAGCCGCAATTCGAAATGGCGATTTACCCGGTTGAGCCGCACGGCTTCCGCGAACCGGAAAGCTGGCTTGATGAATATCGGCGCATTTATCGCTTGATGGAGCGCGAGGTGAAAAACAGCCCGATTAATGCGAAAAGCGCTGAGTAAGCTTTGTACAATTTGATACATGTGTCCCGGCTGTTGCATCAAGACAGCGGCTGTGGACACAATACGAACTTGATGGGTTAATCCGCGCGGGCCGCATTCGCTGCCGGCGCCGGAACCCGACCACCAAGTCGTATGCTTTATGGTAGATAAACCTCATATTCTGGTCGTCGACGATGACGTCAAACTGACCGAACTCATTAGCGCTTTCCTGCGCGACAATGGCTATTACGTCGAAGTGGAGCACCGAGGCGATGTCGCTATTGAGCGCATTGTCAAAAGCCAACCCCGTCTGGTCGTGCTCGATATCATGCTGCCCGGCGCTGATGGCTTGGCCGTCTGCCGTGCCGTACGTGCCCGTTATTCCGGCCCCATCATCATGTTGACGGCGTTGAACGACGATATCGATGAAGTCGCGGGGCTGGAAATTGGCGCTGATGATTACCTCGGCAAGCCAATCAAGCCGCGCTTGCTGCTGGCTCATATCCGCGCCTTGCTGCGTCGTATCGATGAGCCGGACTCACCGGAACAAGCCAATAAAACGCCGAAGCGCATCGATGTCGGCGACATTGTGCTTGATGCCGGTTCGCGCCAGGCTTCGCGGCATGGTGAGGTATTTGACCTGACTACCGCCGAATTCGACCTGCTCTGGCTGCTCGGTATGCATGCCGGCCAGGTGCTGAGCCGGGAAGAGATTCACCAGCGCATTTTCCGGGTGGAATACGATGGGGTTGATCGGACCATTGACCTGCGCATTTCCCGCATCCGAAAAAAAATTGGCGATGATCCGCGCTCGCCGCATATCATCAAGACCGTGCGCGGCAGTGGTTATTTGTTCGCCGCCCGATAAAGCGCCTGCCGGCGCTTTTTGCTGAGACTGGTTTTAACGAAGGACATACACCGATGACACGAACGTTCTGGCGTTGGTTTGTCATGCTCGCCCTGGCGAACATGATGGTGTATTTCGTCTGGGGCTGGATGAACGGTTACATCATCGCCCACTACCAAATCCGCATGGTGCGTGAAGCGGCGCACCCGATTATCTCCGCCGAGATGCCGCGCTTCGATATTCTGAATGCCGAACAATGGCCGGAAGCGGTGCGCTCGGTGCACGCCCGTTGGGGCATTCCCGCCCGCTTGTCCGACATGGATTACCTGCCGTCGATGGCTTGGGAAAATGTTGGCGTTTATGACGATCGCACGGCCTACGACATGGCCTTCCCGCGAGGCGCATTCGCCTACATGGTGCTCAGCGACAAGCATACGGTCGTTGAAATCGGCCCTTTACCGAACATGGGGTTCGTCACCAGCCTTGATAACTTGTTGGCGGTTGTACTGTGGATGGCCTTCAATGGTTCTGCGCTGATGTGGCTGTTGCATCACCAAAATCGCCGTACCCAAGCCATTGAACGGGCGACATTGGCGTTTCTCGCAGATGGTACGGCACGCCATATTCCCGATGAAGTGCAAGACAGTTTGGGCCAGGCCATTCGTTCCGTGAACCTGATGGCTGGTCGCGCCGAGCAACTGATTCGGCAACGCCAATCGCTGATCAGCGAGCAACGGGAATTATTGCACGCGGTCTCACACGAATGCCGGGCGCCGCTGGCGCGCGTCTCTTTCGCGCTGGAAATGCTGGCCCATTCCGAGTCCGATGTACAGCGCCGGCAACTGACTCGCGATATGGAACAGGCCATCGCCGAATTGGATTTGCTGGTGCGTGAGTTACTCACTTACGCCCGCTTGCAACACGGTGCTCAGCGTCTGGAGTTGGTCGAAACGTCGTTGCCGGAAATGGTCGAGGACGTTGTCGACAAAACCAAGACGCTGTACCCGTCCATTGCCTTTCGCTGCGACGGCGCTTACAGCATCGAGAAAGTGTTGGTCGATTCACGACTGTTCAATCGCTCCATCACCAACCTGGTGCGCAATGCGGCGTGTTTCGCCCGCAGCACCGTCTCGGTTTCCGTCGAGAAAACCTCCGAACGTTTTCATATCCATGTTGATGATGACGGTCCGGGTGTGCCGATTGAGCAGCGCGAACGGATTTTCGAACCGTTCACCCGACTCGATCCGAGCCGTTCCCGTGATTCCGGTGGCTCCGGTCTTGGTCTTGCCATCGTGCGCGGTATCAGCGAGCGCCATGGCGGCACCGTCAAAGTCAGCGACAGCCCAATCGGTGGCGCCCGGTTCACGCTCAGTTGGCCGAATCGTTCGGCGGCGTGATCGGGTTCAAGTTTTCGACGTTCGTCGCGCTGGCGGTGTCGGCCACAGCCCCCTACACTTAGCAGCATCTGGATCGATCGTGTAAGGGGAAAGGCTTGCCCAGCCGCTGGCTCAACAACAGACATGCGCTAAGTCTGACTACGCTGCTGCTCAGTAGCCTCGCGCTGGATGATACCCACGCGGCCGACATGCCGATTACCGTCGA
Source organism: Permianibacter aggregans (assembly GCF_009756665.1). GTDB lineage: Bacteria > Pseudomonadota > Gammaproteobacteria > Enterobacterales > Permianibacteraceae > Permianibacter > Permianibacter aggregans. Next base: position 858,119 of record NZ_CP037953.1, on the reverse strand, counting down.
AACCCGTCGGGTGGTCTGGCTTGAGCGCTTCACCCAGTACGTGCATTGGCCGAAAGACCATCGTGTGCAAAATCTTGAACAGCCCTTCACGCTCTGCGTTGCCGGTGACCCGGCGTTCTTTACTCTCGTTGACGCCCTGATTGCCCCGCGCCGTATCCGGCAAAAAACCGTGCGCCCCTTGCCGCTCAGTGGTGGTGAAACCTCCGATGATTGTGATGCCGCATTTATCGGCAGCGCCAGTGTCAGTGATTTCGATCGCTGGCTGTTGCTGAGCCGTCAGGAAAATATTCTGCTGGTGTCGGCGACGGCCGGACTCGCCGAACGCGGCGCCCATATCAATATGTATGAAGAGCAGGGCCTGCAAAAATTTGAGATCAATAATGTCTCCGCGCAGCAAAGCGGTTTGTTGATCGATGCCCGGCTGTTGAGTGCCGGTCGGCCAGTACGCAGCAAGGAGGCAAGACCGTGAATTGGCGCGCCTCACTGCGAGAAAAATTGATCACGATTATCGTGCTGACCTGTTTGTTCGCGATTGTTCCGGGCATGTTGGCGGCGGGATTCTATTTACGTAGCCAAACGATCGACAATCTCGTCGAGAACGTTCGTGCTCAAGCCCGTCTGATGGCGCTGTATAGCGAAGTGCCTCTGAGCTTCGAAGACAACAACGTCGCTCGCGACATCTTGCGCAAAGCGCAAATCGATCACCTGCAAGCCGCGGTATTGTTCGACAGTAATGGCCAGCCGTTTGCCTCGGTCAGCGAAAGCCGGAATACGCCCGCGACGCTGCCGAGCATCGAAGTGCTGCGTCGTGATCACGTCATCCTGACCGATGAAGACGCTTTGCTGGTGCTGGAACCGGTGACGCGTCAAGACGGTCTGGTGCTTGGGCATTTATATATCGATGTCGATTTGGCGCCGACCTATAGGCAGTTGCAGCAATCCTTGCTGGCGCTGTCAGCGATTGGTGTGTTGCTGATTCTGTTTTCCTGGCTATTGGCGTTACGCTTGCAGCGTTACGTGTCAAAACCGATCTTACATCTGGCGACCTTGGCGTCAGCGGTGTCAAAGAATGATGATTTCGGTGTTCGGGCGCCGGTCGCCAGCGAAGATGAAATCGGCACACTGGCCCGCAGTTTCAATCATATGATGAGTGTCATCGGCGAGCGGGAGCGTGCTCGCGACATCGCCGTCAATGCCTTGCAAGACAGTAATGATCGATTGGAACTGGCCGTCAAGGAATTGCATGTCCTGGCCAATTTCGATGCGTTGACTGAGCTGCCGAACCGGGCGCTGTGCATGGATCGGATTTCCAGCGCCTTGTTGCGCGCCAGCCGCGAGAAAAAACAGGTTGCGGTGATTTTTCTCGATCTTGATCACTTTAAAGAAGTGAATGATTCGCTGGGTCACGGTATCGGCGATCAGCTGCTCAAGATGGCCGCGCAACGCTTGGCCGAGTGTTTGCGCCCTGGCGATACCCTGGCGCGATTGGGAGGCGATGAATTTGTTTTACTGCTGGAAGAAATCAAGGATGAATTGAACGTCAGCGCCGTGTTGAACAAGCTGCTCAGCGAGTTCGCACGCACCTTCACCGTTGGTGACTACGTGGTCAGCACGACGATTTCCATTGGCATTGCCATTTATCCTAGCGATGGCCGCGATGTCCATACGCTGATGCGTAACGCTGACACAGCGATGTACAAAGCCAAGGAGCTTGGCCGCAATACTTATCAGTTCTATCAGCCGGAAATGAACGCCAAATCGCTGCGCCGTTTGAGTTTGGCCACCGAATTGCGCGACGCGCTGGAGCGCGATCAGTTGGAGCTCTATTTCCAGCCGTTTATCGATACGGTTTATGGTCAGATTTGCGGTGTCGAAGCCTTGTTGCGTTGGCATCACCCGATCATGGGCTCGGTGTCGCCGATTGAATTTATTCCGATTGCCGAAAACACGGGCATGATTGTGCCGATTGGGCAATGGGTCATTGAACAGTCGGTTAAACGTTACGCCGAATGGCGGCGTAAAGGCGTCAAGCCGCTGAGGATTGCCGTCAATATTTCTGCCGTACAATTCCGGCAAGTGGATTTGGCCGAGCAAATCCTGCGGGTGACTAATCAATACGGCGTACCGCCTTCGGCGTTGGAGCTGGAGCTGACCGAATCGCTGCTGATGCGCGATGTCGAAAGTGCAACGGCGCAATTGCGCCGTTTGAAAGCGCTGGGCTTTACGCTGGTTATCGATGATTTTGGCACCGGCTATTCGAGCCTGAGTTATCTGCGCCGTTTCCCTCTCGATGGTTTGAAGATTGATCGCTCGTTTATCGCTGAGGTCAATCGCAATACCGATGACACGGCGATTACCTTGGCGATTTTGTCGATGGCTCGCAGCTTGCGTCTGCATGTCACCGCTGAAGGGGTTGAAACCAGAGAGCAGTATGAATTCCTGACTCGCCATGGTTGCCACGAAACGCAGGGGTATTTGTTCAGCCCGCCGATACCGGAAGCGCAAATCTTGCCGATGTTATTGCAAGACAAGCCTGCACCCGGACTGCAGGAAATCAGTCAATAAAAAACGCGTGCTCGGCACGCGTTTTTTTTGGGCGTCACGATCACAGCACGCGGCAAGCTTCGTCGAAATCCAGACGCGGTGCACGCGGTTGCAAACCGCTGACATCACCGTAACCGATATTGCAGAGAAAGTTCGCCTGCCATTTGCCGTCCGGAAAAAACTCCTCGTTGAGTTTCTTCTCACTGAACCCGGACATGGGGCCGCAATCGAGGCCGAGCGCGCGCGCGGCGATGATCATATAGGCACCCTGCAGGCTACTATTGCGAAACGCGGTGTTGAAAATGGCTTTTTCTTTGCCGGCAAACCAGTTGCGGGTGTCTGGATTATGCGGCGCCAGTTTTGCCATGTGCTCATAAAACTCATTGCTCCAAGCCAGAATCACCGTGACCGGTGCTGACATGGTTTTTTCGATATTGCCTTCTGACAGTGCCGGCTTCAGGCGTTCTTTTGCTTCTTTGCTTTTGATAAAGACCATACGGGCCGGACTGGTATTGGCCGAGGTCGGGCCCCATTTCATCAAATCGTAGAGTTGGTGCAGGGTTTCGTCGCTGACCGGTTTGTCCTGCCAGGCTTTATGCGTACGGGCGTCGAGAAAAAGTTGGCGCAGGGCATCATGGCTGATTGCCGACATGATGGGATTCCTTGTGATCGAAATGAACGGAAAATTGTCTACGAGCCGCGCGCTTCTCTGGATGAAGCATCGGGCTGAAACATTCAGGAAGACGAGTATATCAAGAGGGTTGCGCTCGCGCAGATGGCGCAAGCGCTCAGTGCATCGTTGGTTTCAATGCATCGACCAGCCAGTGGGCATAATTGGCGGCTTCAATACCGCGATCGGTCAAATAACCACCATCGACCTGGCTGATGATGCCTTTTTGATGCAGCCGTTGCGCTGCCTGGTGCATGTCTGCTTCCGCGTCGCGGTGTAATTTGATGCCAGCCATCCGGCTATTGCGTGGAAATTGCAGCAAAAGACGGATTTCCGCCATCAATTCGTCAAAGGATTCACCGCTGAACATCAATCGATTTCCTCTTGTTGTTGATCAACGCGATCGGTGTCCATTTGTACACAGCCGTCGGTTGAATGCAAGCACGATAACAACAGCAGAGGAATGGGGCCGTCACACACGTTGTTGTGATGACGGCCAGGGTGTCAGATTAGTGTGGGCTGGTGCCCGATACGCGTTGCAAAACGCTGGTTTCCAAATCGATTGCCCAGCTATGACGGGCATCGAATTTTTCTTTGCTCATGACGTCGGTGAAAATTTCCAGCAGCAGGCTTTGTGCGTCTTTTTCGCCATATTTGGCGCAGACATAAGTGCGAATTTCCTGCATCCAGTCCGGCCAGTGGAAACGAATACGCTGACCGTCGTCTTCAAACTCCAACGGCGTGCTGAACAACTCGGCATGGCCGCCGCGACGTTCGGCCGCACGCAAAACGACTTGCCAAATAAAGTCCTGATCACTGCTTGTTAATTGTGGTGAGGGCATCATTCCTCCTTGAGCCCGAGCGGGACGACGTCGGCACGGAAATCGGCATCAGAGCCCATGATCGTGACGACAACCGATAAGGTCATCGTCGCTGAAAACACTACCTGATGGCAGTGAGCCGATCACAGATTTGCATTTCGCTGATATCAATCTGGCCGCGGGCGTACTTCTTGTGCATGAGTTTCAGTTATGCGCAACCGCCAACGTCGATGGTTAGGGGTTGTCGGCCTTTGCCAAATCGCTGCGTTGCAGCCCAAAACGGCGTCAGGCAAGGCGTGAGGAGAGTGGTTTGGTCATCCCAAATGAGCGACGAGCAACGCGGCATGGCGCTGTTTTGGGCGCAACCCGAAGGGACGGGCCGCCCGCAACGCATTGCGGCGTCATTCGTCACTCATGTACGTTTAGTACACCACGCTCCTCTTTCCTTGCACTGCGCTGCGGGCGACTCCGTCGCAGTGATTTGGCAAAGGCCAACAACCCCTTCATTATAGCGTTACTGCGGTAATTCCAGCTGACGCCCGGTGACTGAATATCCGATAATAGAAGCTGCCGTATCGTTGTGAGATTTTGACCATGTTCGTTGTAGCCGCACTGTATAAATTCGTGACACTGACCGATTTGCCCACCTGGCAGAGCCGCATTCGGGAGGTCTGCGAGCAGAACGGCGTGGCCGGCACCTTGTTGCTGGCCGAAGAAGGTATCAATGGCACGGTCGCAGGCAGTCGCGAAGGGATCGATGCGCTTTTGGCGTTTTTACATAGCCAACCCGAGTTCGCTGATCTCGAACACAAAGAATCGCTGGACGAAACCAATCCGTTTTTCCGCCTGAAAATCAAGCTGAAAAAGGAAATTGTCACGCTCGGTGTACCGGGCATCAACCCGAACAAGCAAGTCGGTCAATACGTCAATCCGGAACAATGGAATGAATTGATCAGTGCCGATGATGTTGTCATCGTTGATACCCGTAACGATTACGAAGTGGCCATTGGCAGCTTTGAAGGCGCGATGGACCCGAAAACCCAGTCGTTCCGCCAGTTTCCTGACTGGGTCAAAGCCAATCTCGATCCGAGCAAGCACAAAAAGGTCGCGATGTTCTGCACCGGCGGCATTCGCTGCGAAAAATCAACCGCCTTCATGCTGGAACAGGGCTTTGAAGAGGTGTATCACCTGAAAGGCGGCATCCTGAAATACCTGGAAACGGTGCCGAAGCAGCAAAGCAAATGGCAGGGCGACTGTTTCGTGTTCGACAACCGGGTCGCGGTCAATCACGACTTGCAGCGCGGTGATTACGAATTCTGCCCGGCCTGCCGCGGCCCGATTTCGGCCGAAGACAAGCTGAGCGACAAGTATGAACAGGACTATTGCTGCCCGCGTTGCCACGATCAACTAACCGAAGCTCAGCGGGCCCGTTTTCGCGAACGGCAAAAGCAGATTCAACTGGCGCGCGCCAAAGGCAAGCGGCATTTTGGTGGTGAAGGCTGAGCCAATGGGTTTATTAACGCGGCAGTCCGCTGTATAGACCAGGCCCGTTGCCGTACACTCCGCCTGTTTCTTTTTACGCCATGCCGTCCGCCGAGGGGTGAAGGCGGCATGAGCCGATAACGATAATGATCAGGAAGTGTTTTATGTCCAAAGCTGTAAAAGCGCCAAGTTTGTGGGATGCGCTACTGCCGATTGCCCTGTTGGTAACGCTGCTGGCAATGTCGGTTTACCTCTATGGCAGCGATTCGTCTTATGGCGCCAATCAGATTGCGCTGTTGCTGGCCTCTGGCCTGGCGTTGATTGTCGGTCTGAAAAATGGCCATTCCTGGCTGGAGCTGGAAAAAGGCATTATCGACGGCATTACCATGTCGCTGAATGCCGTACTGATTCTGCTCGCGGTCGGTGCGTTGATCGGCGCCTTCATTCTGAGCGGCACGGTGCCGGCAATGATTTATCTTGGTCTGAAGCTGCTCGACCCGTCTTATTTTTATGCTGCCACCTGTCTGATCTGCTGCATCGTATCGGTGTCGATTGGCAGCTCCTGGACGACGGCAGGCACTATCGGTGTCGCGTTGATTGGTGTCGCACAAACAATGGGGCTGTCGCCGGCGATTACCGCTGGCGCGATCATTTCCGGTGCTTATTTTGGTGACAAGATTTCACCACTGTCGGACACTACCAATTTGGCGCCGGCCGTTGCCGGCTCGGAGTTGTTTACCCATATCCGTCATCTGCTTTGGACGACGACACCAAGCATTTTGATCGCGTTGATTGTCTTCGTCATTTTTGGCCTGACCGGTCAGCACAAGGCGGTCAGCGAAGACACACTGCAAGCCAGCCTCGATTTGTTGTCCTCGACCTTTGATATTTCCTGGTATGTGCTGATACCGGTGGTGTTGCTGTTTGTCATGGCCGTGAAAAAAGTGCCGGCGTTCCCGAGCATTTTCATTGCGGCGTTGATTGGCGGCCTATTCGCGGTGCTGTTTCAGCAATCGGTGATCCTGAAATTTGTCGGCGAATTCCAGGGCGGCGAAGGCTGGGCGCTGCTGAAAGGCGTCTGGTCGGTGTTGGCCAGCGGTTATACCTCGGCAACGGGCAATGCCGCCGTAGATGAATTGCTGTCACGCGGTGGCATGTCCAGTATGTTGAACACGATTTGGCTGATTATCTGCGCGATGGTTTTTGGTGCCTCGCTGGAAAAAACCGGTTTGCTGCAAGTCGTTGTTAACGGCATTTTGCGCATTGCCCGCGGCACGGCTTCGCTAGTCACGGCGACGGTGCTTTCCTGCATCGGCACCAATATCATCGCCGCTGATCAGTACATTTCCATTGTGCTGCCCGGTCGAATGTTCAAAGCGGAATTCGAGCGTCGCGGCTTGGCGCCGGAAAATCTTTCTCGAACGCTGGAGGATGCCGGCACCATTACCTCGGTACTGATTCCATGGAATACCTGCGGTGCCTTTATGGCCGGCACCCTTGGCGTGCCGACCTTGACGTACTTGCCGTACGCGATTTTCAACTTGTTGAACCCGTTGGTCGCGATTACCTACGCGCTATTCAATGTCAAACTGCGTCGTTTGACCGACGAAGAACTGGCACTGTTGCGGGCTATATAAAACCATTAAGCAATAAAAAGGCGCCGAGAGGCGCCTTTTTATTTATTGGATATCGTTAACCGCCAGACAGATTCGCTTGATCCACATAGACGGTCAGCTTCTGGCCTGGGCGCAATACCTTATTCTTGTCCCAGCGATTCCATTTGCTCAAGTCACTGACGCTGAACTTGTCAGCAATGCGCGACAGCGAATCGCCGTTACGCACGGTGTACTGGATTTTCTTGACCGACAGATGGGGATTGGCGGCCAGTTGTATTTCTTCTTTGCTACGTTTCGATGCGGCGCTGGCCAGTCTGGCGTTGCTATGTACTTTCAGCAGTTGCCCAGGCCTCAGTAAATCGCTTTCGGCCAGTTGGTTCAGCATCCGCAACTGATTGACCGACAAACCATTGGCGCGCGCAATCGACCACAGGTTTTCACCTTCACGTACCGTGTGCACACCGTTGGCGGCAGGACGCGGGCTGCTGCTTTCGGCGGCAAGGCGTGTATCTTTATTTGGCTGGCCACCTTGACGCGGGATCAGCAGGGTTTGGCCGATATTGATCAAATTGCCTTTCAGGTTATTGGTCGAGCGCAGCTGGGCGACACTGGTTTTGTGTTTGCTGGCAATGCCGCCTAGCGTGTCGCCACTTTTCACCGTGTAAACACCCCATTGCACGCGTTTTTCCACCGGCAGACTTTGCAGTGCAAACTGGAACTGCTCGGCTTTTTCGACCGGCACCAACAAATCATGCGGACCTTCCGGATCGGTGGCCCAGCGCACGTAGTGTGGATTCAGCTGATAAAGCGTGTCGGCGGAAATGCCGGCGAGTTCCGCCGCCAGTTTCAAATCGATTTGTGAGCCAACGGCAACACGGGCAAAACGCACTTCATTCTGCACCGGTTTCCAGTTGAATCCGTATTTTTCCGGCTCGCGCAGCAGTTGCGACAGCGCGATCATTTTCGGCACATAGGCACTGGTTTCGGTGCGCAGATTCAACGACCAGAAGTCGGTTGGCAGGCCTTTTTTCCGGTTCTTTTCCATCGCCCGCAGAATCGTGCCTTCGCCACCATTGTAGGCCGCCATCGCCAACAGCCAATCGCCGTCAAACATTTGATTCAGACGTTTCAAATAACGAATGGCGGCGTCGGTCGAGCGCACGACATCGCGACGGCCGTCTTGCCACCAGTTGATCGGCAGGCCGTAAAGTCGACCCGTCGACGGGATGAACTGCCACATGCCGGCGGCGCGACTGCGCGAATAGGCATAAGGCTGATAAGCGCTTTCGACAATCGGCAGCAGCGCCAAATCGAGCGGCATGCCAGCCGCTTCCAGGCTTTCAACAATGTGGAACAGGTACCAGTCGGCCCGTTCGGCAACGCGGTCCATATAGGCCTGGTTACGGATATACCAGTCGCGCTGAACCCGGACTTTTTCATTGTCGACATCCGGCAGATGCAAACCTTGCTGGATGCGCAGCCAGATATTGGTGATCGGTTCCGGCTCGGTGACTGGGGTGGTTTCAGCAGCGACCTTGGTCGGCTCTGCAACCGGTGTCGCGGCGTTTTCGGGGGCGGCTTCCGGTGCTGTACTGGCGACTGGCGTGACGGGCTTGGCAGGCGTTGCTTCAGGGCTAAGGCTTTGGCATCCCGCCAACACAAACCAACAGGAGGCGGCAATAATTCCCCAACGCATAACAACAACTCCACTGCTTGCAGGAAACGGCCGCGAGCCATGTCGCCGCCGTGTCTTGATTCGATGATTCTTGGCCACCCAGGTGAAACGGGCGACGACAAACAAAGCGGGTATGGTAGGTAGCAGCCCTGGTACTGTCAAAGTGTATCGGTGGAAATGTGGTCAATTTCCACACCATGGCGACCAGATAATGCCAATCGACTCAGAAACGGTTTTTCCAGTCACGAATCACCGCAAATACCTGGTCTGGTTCGGTCAGCGTTTCGCCGGCCCGAGACTCCGCTGCCTGTCTGACGGTTTTCTGTTCGCTACGCAGAAACGGGTTGGTGGCTTTCTCGATTTCAAGTTCGCTCGGAATGGTGCATTGCTGTGCCTCGCGCTCGGCTTTCACCTGCTGGTAACGCTGCTGCAACGCCTGGTTTTCCGGTTCGACGGCCAGGGCAAATTTCAGGTTGGCCTGGGTGTACTCATGGGCGCAGTAAACCGCCGTGTTGTCTGGCAATGCCATCAGTTTGTTCAGCGAGTGGCGCATCTGTTTTGGTGTGCCCTCGAACAGGCGGCCGCAACCGCCGGCAAACAATGTGTCGCCACAAAACAGTGAGCGGTCGAGCGCGCTATTGCCGTCGTGGTAAAACGCGATATGCGAGCGGGTATGGCCCGGCACCTCCAACACGCTGAAATCCAGATGGAGTTCATTGAGGCGAACGCGGTCGCCTTCCCCGACCGGGTCGGTCAAAAACGTGATGCGTTCATCGCGCGGGCCATATACCGGTACCGGGTACTCGTTCAGCAGCTTATCGACGCCACCGATATGGTCGTTGTGATGGTGGGTCAGCAGTATCGCCAGCGGCGACAATTGGCGTTTTTTCAGGGCTTCAAAGACCGGCGTGGCGTCGCCTGGGTCGATGATCAGCGCATGTTGGCCGTCATCGAGCATCCAGATGTAGTTATCCGAAAAGGCCGGAATTCCGGTAACATGCAGCATATCTCCTCCCATTCCTTGCCAATGGCTTCAGGATACCGCAAGTACGATGAGCAATCTTGGCACGAAAGTAACAGACTGGTCCGGGCTGCCGTCCGGGACATTGCTGCAGCGCTGTGTCCAGCAACAACTTGATCACCTTTTGTGGAACCGTTTTGGTTTCCATCTGCTGTCGTTGGGTCCGCTGGCTGAGGGCTTAAATTACGATTCCAGTCCAACCAAGCTGCATTGCACACTTTCCAGCCAACAGGGGCGCATCATTGGTCAGGAAGAACGTTTGCCGCTGCGTTCCGATTCGATCGATGTCGTGGTATTGCCGCTGACATTGGATTTCTGTGCCGACCCGTACGCGCTGCTGCGTGAAGTGCAACGAGTGATTATTGGCGACGGCCATTTGCTGATCGTCGGGTTGAACCCGTGGAGTCTGTGGGGCGCACGTCGTTATATCGGCCGGCGCAATCATCCGCTCTGGCAAAGCCGCTTTCTGGCCAAGCAGCGCGTGACGGACTGGTTGCGATTGCTCGGCTTCGAAGTCGAAGAACAGCAGCACTTTTTCTACAAACCGCCGCTGAAAACGCCGCGTTGGCAGCAGCGCTGGGAGTTTGTCGAGCGCGTCGGTGCCAAAGCCTGGCCGTTCGCCGGCGCCTGCTACAGCCTGTGCGCGCAAAAGCGGGAAATGCCGATGACGCCGATCCGTTTGCGCAAACCGCGTCTGGTCAGCATACCGGTGGGCCTGCCGAGCCCAAGCCGTCGCGAGCAGGCGGCTTGATGAGCAATACAAAAATGATCAAGCCGCAATGAGTAAGGTCGAGTTATTTACCGATGGCGCCTGCAAAGGCAACCCCGGCCCCGGTGGCTGGGGCGTTTGGCTGCGCTACGGCCAGCACGAAAAAGAATTGTTCGGTGGCGAATGGGAAACCACCAACAACCGGATGGAGCTGCAGGCCGCGATCGAAGGCTTGAAAGCGCTGAAACGTCCCTGCGAAGTCAGCCTGACCACCGATTCTGAATACCTGCGCAAAGGCGTGCTGGAATGGATGGCGAATTGGCAGCGCAACGGCTGGCGCACCGCCGATAAAAAGCCTGTCAAGAACCAGGATTTATGGCTGGCACTGTCCGAAGAAATGGCGCGGCACCAGATTGAATGGCACTGGGTCAAAGGCCATCAGGGTCACCCCGGAAACGAGCGTGCTGATGCGCTGGCCAATCGCGGCGTCGAACAAATTTTGCAACAACGTGAGCTGACATGAGACAGATTGTTCTGGATACCGAAACCACCGGTTTGGAACCGGACACGCACCGGGTGATCGAAATCGGTTGCGTGGAAATCGTCAATCGCCGCCTTACTGGCAGTCGCTATCACCAGTACATCAACCCGGAACGGGAAATCGACGAAGGCGCCTTGCAGGTGCACGGCCTCAGCACGGAATTTCTGTCTGATAAACCGGTGTTCGCCGAAGTGGTCGACAGTTTTCTGGAGTTCGTCAAAGGCGCGGAACTGGTCATTCATAACGCGCCATTCGACGTCGGCTTTTTGAACGCCGAATTGCAACGCTTGGGGCCGAACTTCGGCAACGTCAGCACGCATTGCTCCGTGCTCGACACCCTAATGCTGGCGCGCAAAATGCGCCCAGGCCAGAAGAACAGCCTTGATGCCCTGTGTCGGTTCTACGAAGTCGACAATTCGCACCGCGATTTGCACGGCGCATTGCTGGATGCGGAGATTCTGGCCGAAGTCTATTTGCGGATGACTGGTGGCCAGGTGTCCTTGAGCCTGGCCGGGCAGGAATCGCAGAACGCCGGTGTCGGTGCCGGATTGAAGCGGCTGTCGGCGAACCGGGCACCTTTGCCGGTGTTGCGCGCCAGCGAGGCGGAACTGCAGGCTCACGAACAATATCTGCAAATGCTCGACAAGGCTTCTGGTGACAAAACCCTGTGGCGGCAGAACGCGCAAACGCCGACGGTGCAATGAAATTCGACAAATAAAAAAAACCGGCCGAAGCCGGTTTTTTTATGTTCAGCACTCAGTGACCTGGGCTGACGGCATTTTCCAGCGCTTCGGTAGCCTGGTGATGCTCGATGATGTGGTTGTCGTACATATAGGTCGTTGCCGGGTCCAGGAAGAACATGACGCCGACCAAACCAACGATGGTCAATACGATGGTATACGGCAGCGCCATGATCACCATGCGGCCATAGGACAAACGAACCAGCGGTGCAATCGACGACGTCAGCAGGAACAGAAACGCGGCCTGACCGTTCGGTGTCGCGACACTTGGCAGATTGGTGCCGGTGTTGATCGCCACGGCCAGGAAGTCGAACGTATCGCGATTGATCGCGCCGTTGATCCAGGCTTGTTTCACTTCGTCGATATAAACGGTGGCGACGAACACGTTGTCACTGATCGCCGACAGTAAACCGTTGGCCAGATAAAATGCCGACGCTTGCTGGCTCGGGTCCAGACTCAGTACGTAATGAATCACCGGCGCGAACAATTTCTGGTCATAAATGACCGCAACAATCGCGAAGAACACGGTTAGCAACGCGGTGAATGGCAGCGCTTCTTTGAACGCCGGGCCGATATGGTGTTCATCACTGACGCCGCTCAGCGAGGTGGCAAACACGATGACCGAAAGACCAATCAAACCGACGGCTGCCAAGTGGAAGGCCAGCGCGATGATCAGCCATACAGCAGTGATGGCCTGGGCAATCAGCGCGGCTTTCTCGCGGGTCGTGCGCTTCTTGTCTTCTTCTTCAGCGTACTGTTCCATAACGGCACGGACATTATCCGGCAGGTATTCGCCGTAACCGAACCATTTCAGTTTTTCCAGTAGCACGCAGGTGAGCAGACCGGCAACCAGTACCGGTGCCGTGACCGGCAACATGCGTAGGAAAAACTCCCCGAACTGCCAATGGGCTTTTTGCGCGATCAACAGGTTCTGTGGTTCGCCAACCATGGTCATGACGCCGCCCAAGGCGGTACCGACAGCGGCGTGCATCAGAATCGAACGCAGGAACGAACGGAACTTGTCCAGATCTTCGCGGTGCAATTCAATTACTTCGTGATCGGCGCCATGATCGTGGTCGCTACTAAAGTGTTTGCCTGAGGCCACTTTATGGAACACACCATAAAAGCCGACGGCAACAGAAATGACCACGGCGGTAACGGTCAGGGCATCCAGGAATGCCGATAGGAAGGCCGAAACAAAACAGAACAGCAGGCTTAGCAGGGTTTTCGAACGCACGCCAGTCAGGATGCGAGAAAACAGGAACAGCAGCAGGTTCTTCATGAAGTAAATGCCGGCGACCATGAAGATCAACAGCAGAATGACTTCCAGGTTGTCCTGGACCTTGTGAATGACGGTATCCGGGGTGGTCAGTTTCAGCACAATCGCTTCAAACGCCAGCAGGCCGCCGGGCAGCAGTGGGTAGCATTTCAGCGCCATCGCCAAGGTGAAAATAAATTCAGCGATGAACAGCCAACCGGTGGCTTTCGGGCCGAAAACCGCCAGGAAAATCGGGTTCAATACCAGAAAGCCGCCGATAGCCAATTTGTACCAATTTGGCGCTTCGCCGAGAAAATTCCGGACAAAGGCCTGGCCCATGCCGAGGTTATGCGTGGACATGCGTTCTCCAAGACAAACGTATAGTTGATTGTGTATGTATCATCGACAGCATGTACTTCGATGAACATTGCGCTCGTAGGCGTGCACCAGCCCCGTTGACAACGGCCAGAGGGGCGGCCAAAAAGCGGCCGCATACTAGCACAGCGGAGTCCGCGGTCAGTAGCAAAAGCGGATGGTAAAAAAAACAAGACCCCGGTAAAGGGGTCTTCAGGAGGCAGGAGCCGCCTCTTGCGAGGACAGGCTGTATCGTTTTTCTTGACTTCGGTTTGCTGCGCCAGCCAAGGTAGCGGACGCTGCCAAATCGGCGCGCATTATATTTGGCCAAATACGTACAGCGTCAAGCAAAATCTGCCAACTGGCGCACAGGTAACAGACGGTTCAATCAAGGTAAGTGGAGAGCGGCGTGGATTCAGCGCACCAGCAACACCAGGTGTTGTCCCAGTTTCGGATTATTTTCGGCGCGATGCGCAAGCATTTTCGTCAGCTTGAGCAGAAAACCGGCTTGCCCGGCACCGAAGTCTGGGTGCTGCATTTGATTGATAAGCACGAGGACATCAGCGTCAACGAGATTGCTGAAGCGATGTATGTGCACCAATCAACGGTCAGCAACCTGCTTGCCTCGTTGCTGCGCAAGAGCCTGATTACCAAAGAGAAGAATCCCCGTGATCGACGAGTCAGTGTGCTGCGTCTGACTGAAGAAGGCGGCAAGCGCTTGGCTGCCGCGCCTGCGCCACGAGAAGGGCTGTTGCCAGCAATGATCAGCCAATTGACACCGGAGCAACTGGCACAAGTCGATGCCGCGATGTCGCTGCTGCTGGAAAAAATGCCGCTCAGCACGGCCGATTTGGGCCACTCGCCATTGGCAACGATGTGATCGACGTTTCGATTCAGCAATTTTGCTGCGTTGCCGCATGTTATACCGATTGCCAACGGTCAAAGAGCGGTCGTTGCGCAATCGCTCGCCTTAGTTAACAATGTGCCGGTCCAACCAGATATGACTACATCAAGCTCAGCGTTAAAAGAGACCTACAAGATTATGAATAGACCGGTGCGTGCACAGAGTCCTGCTGCCTTTGCGGAACAATACATTGTCGAATCCATTTGGCAGGGCAAGTTTGCACCCGGCACGATCCTGCCGGCTGAACGCGAACTGTCAGAACTGATTGGCGTTACCCGCACCACGCTGCGCGAAGTATTGCAGCGCTTGGCTCGCGATGGTTGGCTAACCATTCAGCATGGCAAGCCGACTCAGGTTAACGATATCTGGCATAGCGCTGGGCTCAATATCCTGGAAACCCTGACCCGACTCGACGATGAAAACTCGCTGGAGCTGGTCGATCAATTGCTGGACGCCCGCACCGGCATGAGCAGCATTTATACCCGTTTGGCAATTAAGCGCAGCCGCGATGAAGTGTTGGCGTTGTTACAACCGGTGGATGATCTGGACGACACCGCCGAAGCGGCCATCGAATTTGATTGGCGCGTCAATCATCAGCTGACCCGCTTGGCGAAGAATCCGGTGTTCACGTTGATGCTGAATGGCTTCCGCAATATTTATTTGCGTGTCGGTCGGTACTACTTCCAGCAGCGCGAAGCGCGCAAACTGTCGAAAGCCTATTACCAGAAGCTGAAAGAAATGATCGAGAAAGATGACTTGAACGATCTGAATTCGGTCATTTGGCAATACGGTCGTGACAGTGGCCGTTTGTGGCAGGAAGCGCGCGCCCGTTTGACGTCGCTGCACGATCTGCCGCTCTAATCCCCCCAAAAAAACGCGCCGCTCAGGCGCGTTGCCGATGGGCATTAGCCATATTGATCGTACAGAGCCGTTCGACCTCGCCGTTTTCATTGATCGTATCGAGTTTGACATCAAAGCCCCAAAGTCGATGCAGATGCTTCATGACCTCATCATAGGTATCGGCCAGCGGCACATTATTATGTGGGGTATGGCGTAAGGTCAGCGAGCGATCACCGCGTTTGTCGACTTCCCACACCTGGATATTGGGTTCGTTCATACTGAGGTTGTATTGATTCGACAGCAACTCTCGGATTTTCTGGTAACCCTGGGTGTTGTGAATCGCCTCAATTTCCAGCTCCGAGCGCTTCTCATCATCCAGCACCGCGAATAGCCGCAATTGGCGAATGATTTTCGGTGACAGGAACTGGGCGATAAAACTCTCATCCTTGTAATTGCGCATCGCGTGATCCAGCGTCGCAATCCAGTCTTTACCGGCGATTTCCGGAAACCATTCCCGATCTTCATCATCCGGCTCCTGACAAATGCGTTTGATGTCCATATACATCGCGAAACCCAGCGCATAAGGGTTGATGCCGGAAAAGTGCGGACTGTCGAAATGCGGTTGATAGACAACATTGGTATGCGAATGCAGAAACTCCAGCATAAAGCCTTCGTTGATCAGCCCTTCGTCATACATCTTGTTCATGATCGTGTAATGCCAGAACGAGGCCCAGCCTTCGTTCATTACCTGTGTCTGGCGCTGCGGGTAGAAATACTGGCCAATCTTGCGCACGATACGAATGATCTCCCGCTGCCAGCCCTCCAACAGCGGTGCATTTTTCTCAATGAAGTACAGGATGTTTTCCTGTGGTTCTTTTGGAAAACGTACCTGTTCGGCGGCTGTGGACTTTTCTTTTGGAGTCGGCAGCGTCCGCCAGATTTCATTGATCTGGGACTGGAAAAACGCTTCGCGTTCGGCTTGGCGACGTTTTTCTTCACGCAAACTGATCGGATGCGGGCGTTTGTAGCGATCAACGCCGTGATTCATCAGCGCATGACAACTATCGAGCAGATTCTCGACCGCGGTAATGCCGTATTTCTGCTCGCACTCGGTAATGAAATGGCGAGCGAACAGCAGGTAATCAATGATCGCTTCGGCGTCGGTCCAGGTCTGGAACAGATAATTACCCTTGAAGAACGAGTTATGGCCGTAGCAGGCATGGGCCATGACCAGACACTGCATCATCATCGTATTCTCTTCCATCAGGTAGGCGATGCAAGGATTCGAGTTGATGACGATTTCGTAAGCGAGCCCCATATGACCACGCTTGTAGCGTTGCTCATTGGAAATGAAGTGCTTGCCGAAGGACCAGTGGTGATAACCAATGGGCATGCCGACACTGGCGTAAGCGTCCAGCATTTGTTCCGAGGTGATGACCTCGATTTGGTTCGGATAGGTGTCGAGCCCAAACTCTTTGGCGATACGCGCAATCTCCGTGTGATAGGCCTCGATCAGCTCGAAGGTCCATTCCGACTGCGTAGTCAGCGGTTGTTTTCTCATGCGTGTTGCTTCTTGAACAATTCGCGGAACACCGGATAAATGTCTTCCGGCTCTTCAATCTGCTGCATCGCGAAGTTTTTGAATTCACCGGCCAGCTCGGCGTAATGCTCCCAGAGACTTTGATGATTGCGCTTGGTGATCTCGATATAGGAATAGTATTTGACGACCGGCAGAATGCGCTGCGCCAACAAGTCCTGACAGATCGGCGAGTCGTCGCCCCAGTTATCGCCATCTGATGCCTGCGCCGCATAGATATTCCACAACGCTGGCGAATAACGGGCGCGAATGATTTCATCCATCAGTTTCAGGGCGCTGGAGACGACGGTTCCGCCGGTTTCCTGAGAATAGAAAAACTCCTGTTCGTCGACCTCTTTCGCCTGGGTATGGTGACGAATGAACACGACATTCACGTGTTTGTAGGTTTTGCTCAGGAACAGATACAGCAGCAGAAAAAATCGCTTCGCCATGTCTTTCGTCGCCTGATCCATCGAGCCAGACACATCCATCAAGCAGAACATTACTGCCTGGGTTGCTGGCATTGGCTGTTTGACAAACGAGTGAAAACGCAAATCAAAGGTGTCGATAAAAGGCACTTTCGCGATGCGTTGACGGAGCTCCTCGATCTGCAGCCGCATTTCCTCGCGTTCCTGTTCGCTTAAGTTTTCCTCGTCCTGCTCTAGCGCCTCGGTCAACTCGCGCAGATTGCGGCGCGATTCGCCGCTTAACGCAATGCGGCGTGCCAGAGCTCCGCGCAGCGAACGGATAACAGAAAGATTGGCCGGTACACCCTCGGTTTTGTAGCCAGCGCGGACGGTTTTGAAACGCTCGGTCTTCTTGCTCTGCGTTGTAGTCAACCTAGGTAACTCAAGATCCTCGAACAACAGATCGAGATACTCGTCTTTGGAGATTTCGAATTTGAACTCGTCCTGACCTTCACCGGAATCACTGGCGCGCCTGCCTTGGCCTTTGCCTTCACCGCTCAACGGTCGCTTGATCCGATCGCCGGTAATAAATTCCTTGTTGCCCGGGTAAACCCGTTCGCGAACGCCGCCATCGCCGTTACGAAAGGTCGGTTCCCGAATATCGCGCGAGGGAATCGAGATATTCTCGCCACTGTCGAGATCGGTCACGCTGCGTTTATTGATTTGCTCGGAAATCGCTTTTTTGATCTGCGACTTGTAACGCCGCAGAAACCGTTGCCGATTTACGGTGCTTTTGCCTTTGCTCCATTGCCGGCGATCGATCAATCTGGACATTCAGCAACGTCTCCAGGCTGGCTCAGCTTGATTTGCGTACACGCAAATACCATTCGCAGAGCAGACGTACCTGCTTCTCGGTATAGCCTTTCTTGACCATGCGCGCGACGAAGTCCTGATGCTTTTTCTGGTCTTCTTTCGAGGCTTTGGCGTTGAAGGAAATAACTGGCAGCAGATCTTCGGTGTTCGAGAACATTTTTTTCTCGATTACCGTGCGCAGTTTTTCGTAACTAGTCCAGACCGGGTTGCGACCGCCGTTGTTGGCGCGGGCGCGCAGCACGAAATTGACCGTTTCATTACGGAAATCTTTCGGGTTGCTGATGCCGGCCGGCTTCTCGATTTTTTCCAGCTCCTCATTCAACGCCGCGCGATCGAAGTTCTCGCCGGTTTCCGGGTCACGGTATTCCTGATCCTGAATCCAGAAATCGGCATAGGTCACATAGCGGTCGAACAGGTTTTGTCCGTATTCGGAATACGACTCCAGATAGGCGGTTTGGATTTCTTTGCCGATAAACTCGACGTACTTCGGCACCAGGAAGCCCTTGATATGCTCCAGGTATTTTTCGTGCACTTCCTGCGGGTATTGCTCTCGCTCCAACTGGGTTTCGAGTACATACAGCAAATGCACCGGATTGGCGGCAACTTCGGTCGAGTCGTAGTTGAATACCCGTGAAAGGATCTTGAAGGCAAAGCGTGTCGAAAGGCCCGTCATGCCTTCATCGACTCCGGCGTAGTCACGGTATTCCTGATACGACTTGGCTTTCGGGTCGGTGTCTTTCAACGACTCGCCGTCATAAACGCGCATCTTGGAGTAGATGCTGGAGTTCTCCGGCTCCTTCAGTCGCGATAGCACCGAGAACTGCGCCATCATTTCCAGCGTGCCGGGTGCACAAGGAGCGCGATCCAGGTCGCTGTGCACCAGCAGTTTTTCGTAGATATGAATCTCGTCGCTGACGCGCAGGCAATAAGGCACTTTGACGATGAATACCCGGTCAAGGAAGGCCTCGTTGTTTTTGTTGTTCTTGAATGCCTGCCATTCCGATTCATTCGAGTGCGCCAGAATGATGCCGTTGTAGGGCAGGGCCGACATGCCTTCGGTGCCGTTGTAATTGCCTTCCTGAGTGGCAGTTAAAAGTGGATGCAACACCTTGATTGGAGCCTTGAACATTTCGACGAATTCCATCAGGCCTTGGTTGGCACGGCACAGTGCGCCGGAGTAGCTGTACGCATCCGGATCGTTTTGCGCAAAGCGTTCCAGCATACGGATATCCACTTTACCGACAAGTGCGGAAATATCCTGGTTGTTTTCATCGCCCGGCTCGGTTTTCGCGACGGCGATTTGATCGAGCACGCTTGGTTTCAGTTTGACGACGCGGAACTGGCTGATATCGCCACCATATTCGTGCAGACGCTTGACCGCCCACGGTGACATAATCGTCGTCAGGTAGCGCTGCGGAATGTTGTATTCGCTTTGCAGGATCTTGCCATCTTCGGCCGGATCGAAAAGTCCCAACGGGGATTCGAAAACCGGTGAACCTTTGATCGCGTAGATCGGCATTTTTTCCATCAGCTTTTTCAGACGCTCAGCCAAAGACGATTTGCCGCCGCCGACCGGGCCAAGCAAGTAGAGAATCTGTTTACGTTCTTCAAGGCCCTGTGCTGAATGTTTGAAATAGGAAACGATTTGCTCAATCGTTTCTTCCATTCCATAGAACTCGGAAAAGGCGGGGTAACGGGCAATCACACGATTGGAGAAAATGCGCGAGAGCCGGGAGTCAGTCGAGGTGTCGATGTGTTCCGGTTCGCCGATGGCGGCCAACATCCGCTCGGCCGCATTGGCGTAGGCCATGCGATCATCGCGGCAGAGGTTCAAATACTCCTGCAAGCTGTATTCTTCTTCCTTGGCTTCTTCGTAACGTGAGCGGTAGTGTTGAAACAAGCTCATGGTATGTCTCCCATTACTGCATGTTGGCGAAATTATTTCGCGAACATGTGCTGCCTTGGATTTAAGTGTAGACCTTATCGAGGTTACCGACTGTCAATGTTCACGACGAGTTCCCGACCGGTTCCAATACCGAAATTTTCACCACCATCGATCAGTGTATACGGCAATTCGAAAATTGCTGCGCTGCAGCGAGAAAACAAACTGGTCGGTGGTCTTGTGAGTCGCCCATTCAACGGTTAGGATTGGCCCAGCATCTGGGTAGTGCTGGCGCACTGCACGACAGAGTGGACACAACGACAATAGTGGAAGCCGCAAACGGGGAGAATTCCATGAAGAAACACTTGCTAGGACTAGCTTTGGTCAGCGCGCTGGGCCTGACTGCTTGTGGTGACGGACCAAAGGAGCCGGAAATTCCGTCTGGCGCCGCCGAAGGTAATGTGACCTATACCAAACCGCTGTATTCACCGGCGACCGGTAAACTCCCCGCTCCGAACGACATTCTGTTTTCCGGCACAACGGATTTGACGCTGCGTCAATCCGGCGTGACCAGTGACCGCGAAGGCAGCTCGTTCCCGGCCAATGAGGTTTATGTCAACCCGAATCCGCTGAGCAGCAACGCTTCGGTTGCCGCCAACCATGTTTTCGCGCTGGATGGCTGGTCCATCGTCGCGCCGTTCGTGATCAATTTCACCAACGTTGACCCAAGCATCAAAATTGACCCGGCTTCTCTGATAGGTGGTCAGACGGTGCGCGTATTCCGCGTCAATACCGCTCGCCCGGCTGCGGCCAACGGCGTTGTTCCACCAACCGGTCCTGTTGTAGGTATCCAGTCTGAATTGCAGGTCGGCGTTGATTACCGCATTGATATGGTTTCCGCCACTGAGCAAGCTGGCCGTACCGATGGTCCGTCCGGAACCATGCGAATCACGCCAATCAATCCAGTGGCCGAGAACGGTTCCTACTTGGTCGTGTTGACCAATGGCATTAAAGATGCGCGTGGCCTGAATATCATTGCCGATTCCCAGTTTGAAGTGCTCAAAGGCCGTACACCGATTGCCTCTTCCAGTTCGCTGTTTGCCTTGGAGCCATTGCGCCAAGTGCTGAATCCGGCGTTTGCTGCGCTGGAAGCGGATAGAGGTTTGGCCCGTGAAAATGTGACGCTGGCCATGCAATTCAACGTGCAGGGCGTCGGTGATGTGTTGTCGACGGTCATGCAAGTGGTCAACAACCCGCAGGCGCCCGCAGCTGCTACCAGCGGTTTTGCGCCGAAAGCGCCATTCGCGGCATTGAACGCCGCATTGACCTCTGGTGCCGTACTCTGGCAAGGCAATGTCGCGCTGCCTTATTACCTGAGCGCACCATCCGCCACAGATCCGCTGGCACCGCTGAAGCAGTTTTGGCGTGCTGATCCGGCTTCGCCGCTGGGCACCAATCTGACCTATATCAATCGGATGCCGAAGAAAACCGGTGATGAAACCGTGCCAATGCTGCTCGCTGTGCCTGGTGCTTCAGCAACCGGCTCCTGCGTCAAGCCGGCAGGTGGTTGGCCGGTAGTGATTTTCCAGCATGGCATCACGCGCAATCGCACCGACATGTTGCCGATTGCCAACACCTTGGCGAGCTTCCCGCTCTGTCATGCAACCGTTGCTATCGATCTGCCGTTGCACGGTTTGTTGGCGGCTGCTGATTACGCCGATGCCACCAATCAGGCATTGGCCGGCTTGCTACATACTGGTTACACCCCGGGCGGCGTCCGTGAGCGAATCTTCGGGGCTGATTACGTCAATAACACCACGGGCGCATCGGGTCCGGATGGCAAAGTGGACAGCTCAGGCCAGCATTTCATCAACCTGACCAGCCCACTTACTTCGCGTGACAACCTGCGCCAAGCTGGAGCTGATTTGCTGGCCTTGTCGCGGGCGCTGACCGTGATGGATTTCGACGGTGTAGCCGGCACGGATTTCGATGCCACCCGCATTCACTTTGTTGGCCTGTCACTGGGTGCCATCACTGGCGCGAACTTCGTTGCCTATGACCCACGCGTCAAGACTGCGGTGCTGGTTGCCCCGGGCGGTGGTCTAGCGAAGATGGTGCCTTCCTCGCCGGCTTTTGGACCAACCATCAACGCTGGTTTGGCTGCCGCCGGTCGTGCGACGGGTTCTGCCGGTTACGAGGATTTCCTGTTCCTGCTGCAAACCGTTATCGATCAAGGTGATCCGCTGGGCAACTGGGAAGCATTCCGCGCCCGCACTGCTAAAGCGCTGATGGTGCAGATGGGCGGCGATCTGGTGGTGCCGAACGACGTCACCAACCTGCAGTACATGGTGTTCAACGCTTCAATGCAGCCTGTTCCGAGCGGCATCCCGTCGAACGCTCCTTATGCTGGTACCACGCCGCTGGCTCGCGCTTTCGGTCTGAGCAATATCGGTGCTTCGACTCAGTCGGCAACCGGTGTCAGTGGATTTATCCGCTTTGGCAAAGGCTGCCACGGTTCGTTACTGAGCCCAGCGACCTGCGCGCCGGTGGTGACTGATCCGGTGGAGGCTGGAAGAATTACCGTTGAATTGAACAAGATGATTGCCCAATACATTGGTTCCAACGGCAACGCTGTACAGTTCACCGACACGGCTCTGTACCTGCCCTAAGCTACTCAGTTGGAGTAAAAAGCCCCGGCTCGCTGGGGCTTTTTCTTTTCTGCTGGCTCGGGCTTCTTGCTATGATCCGGCGCCTCACGAACGCCTCAATTCGCTCACAACTGGACCATTCATGCAGTTTCTTACCGAATACGGACTTTTTCTGGCCAAAGTCATCACCATCGTTTTCGCCATTCTGATGATCATCGGTGCCATTGCCCGCTCTCGCCATCGCCATCACGCACCGGATGCCCCAGGTGAGATTGAGGTGCGTAATCTGAGCGACGAGTACAAAGATCTGAAAGATACGATGCAGATCGAAGTGCTCGACGCCGAAGCCTACAAAGTGCTGAGAAAAGCCGAAGAGAAAAAAGAAAAGGCAGAAGCAAAAGAAAAGAAAAAAGCAGCCAAGTTGCTGAAAAAGAAAGTCGCAGAGCAGCTGGCTGACGACGCAGACGACACCTCATCCGAAAGCGATGCAGCCGACACGGACGATGATGAGGAAGAGCCGAGCCGCAAACCCCGTATGTTTGTGCTGAATTTCATCGGCGACATGGAAGCTTCATCGGTGCATTGCCTGCGTGAGGAAGTCACGGCCATTTTGTCAATTGCCGAACCGGAGCATGGCGACGAAGTGGTGCTGCGTCTCGATAGCCCTGGAGGGGTTGTCCATGGTTATGGCCATGCCGCCGCGCAACTGCAACGGTTGCGTGACGCCGAGATTCCGCTGACCGTCTCAGTCGATGAAGTCGCTGCCAGTGGTGGCTACATGATGGCTTGTGTCGCCGACAAAATCATTGCGGCGCCGTTCGCTATCGTAGGGTCGATCGGCGTCATCGCCGAGTTACCCAACTTCAACCGGCTGATGAAGCGTTTCGATATCGATTACGAGCAACATACGGCCGGTCAGTTCAAGCGTACCTTATCGGTGTTTGGCCCAAACTCTGATGAAGGTCGTCGCAAATTCCAGCAGGAACTGGAAGATACCCATGTTTTGTTCAAAGCCTTTGTCTCGCATTACCGTCCGAAGCTGGAACTCGACAAGGTGGCAACCGGTGAGCATTGGTATGGTTCACAGGCAGTCAGTCTACAGCTGGTTGATGAGTTGAAAACCTCCGATGCGTATTTGCTGGAGCATTACGAATCGCATGATGTCTTCGAAGTCAATTACGAGTTCAAAAAGTCGCTTGCCGACAAGCTGTCGCTGGCGAGTTTTCTGACGCTGGACCGTTTGATGAAAGCCTGGTATCAGCGTCTGTCGAATCGCAACAACTTTGTTCGCTGATGGAGCCGGAATACTGGCAACAACGCTGGCAGAAAGGTGAAACTGGGTTTCATCTGCCACGCGTGCATCCCAAACTGGAGCAGTACTGGCCATTGTTGCAAGTGCCGGATTCTGCAACTGTTTTTGTTCCGCTTTGCGGAAAGTCCGAGGATTTGTTTTATCTGTGGCAGCGCGGGCATTGTGTTACCGGTATTGATATCAGCGAGCAGGCTATTCGGGCGTTTTTCACCGAACATCAGATGACATATGAAGTCGAGCAGGTTGAGGATGTTGTCGTGTATCAACATGATCGTCTGCGCTTGATTGCTGGCGATTACTTCGCGCTACAAGCTTCATTGCTGGGCTCGATCGACGCGGTATACGATCGGGCGGCACTGATTGCGCTGCCGACCAGTTTGCGCCAACGTTATGTACAAACGCTTCGCAAATGGTTGCGGCCGGCGACACCGGTGTTGCTGATCACACTGGATTACGCGCAGCCGGAAATGTCCGGTCCTCCGTTTGCCGTGAGCCCCGAAGAGGTGGCGCAATTATTCGCTGGTGGCGAAATCGAACAATGGACCCATCACGATATTCTCGATTACGAACCGCGTTTTCGCACCAAGGGTGTTACCCAGTTACATGAGGACGTATACCGGATTCGTTGTTGATTTCCGGTGTCGGCGTCCTGGTTCAGGTGGTTCCGGAAGCCTTCAATATGACCAAACTTTCATTGGATTGGGTGGTTGGCAGCGCTGTTCGCCGCTCGCAATTGCAGAATGATCAACCGTTTCTTTATTGGCTGGAGTCACGGCCAGAGGAGCAGGGCAGGAGCGTGCTCTGTCGCTGGTCTTCGGAACGGGGAATCGAGGACCTGACCCCAGCACCGATGAATTTGCGCGCGCGGGTGCATGAGTATGGCGGCGGTGAGTTTGCCGTTGGGGCCGGCAAGATTTTCTGTATCAGTGATCACGATCAACAACTTTATTGGTCTGATACGCAATCACTGCAATGGCAAAAAATTACCTGCCCAGCCAGTCACGATATTCGCTACACGAATTTTTGTTGGCATCCGAATGGTAAATTCGTCGTTACCGTGCGGGAACGGCATCAAGCTGAGCACGTGCTCAATGATCTGGTCAGCATTTCCCTGAGCGGTGTTGTGGTGCAAGTGGCATCCGGTGCGGACTTCTATTCCTCGCCCACCATTTCGCCGGATGGCGAAAAACTGGCGTGGATTGAATGGAACAATCCGGACATGCCTTGGGACTGCACGCGCCTGATGGAAGCCACGCTAGAGGCCACTGGGCACATTGAGGATGCTCGATGCATTAGCGATGGTAGAGCCCAATCATTGCAACAACCTCGCTATGCGCCTGATGGGGTGTTGCATGCGCTGAGTGATGTCGATGGTTTCTGGAATCTTTACCGCTTCGGTGAGCGGTCGCCGCAACCTCTCTTGCCTTTGCAGGAAGAGTGCGCGATGGCGCCTTGGAGTTTTGGCCAGTGCAGCTATACCCTCGCAGAAGAGCGCATTTACCTGCTTTCCTGGGGAGAGACGGGCAGCACGCTTTGGCAAATCGATTCAACCGCAAAACCGCTTGAACATTTTCAGGGGCGGCTTGCGCCGTATGTTGCTGCAAAAAATGATCAGATTTTCCTTCTGCACAGCGATACCTCATCACCTGAGCAACTGATTTGCCGGCAAGTCGGACGCGCGGCAAAAGTAATCAGCGGCGAGACCAATGCTGCCGGGCACAATTGGGTAAGCCCAAACCTATGCCATACCGAATCGGGCGTGCCGTTCTGGTTGTATCCATTGTCGGCCGAACCGTCATCAAAACCTACCATTCTGTTCTGCCATAGCGGCCCGACAGGAGTCGCCAGCCCGGCGTTCAACCCGGTCTACCAGTTCTGGCTCAACAACGGTTTTCAAATTGCCGACGTCAATTACCGCGGCAGTGAAGGACATGGCCGGCACTGGCGGCAATCATTGCTCGGCCACTGGGGTGAGTACGATGTCGCGGATTCCCTGGCCGTTGCCCGATTCTTGTTGGAGCAGGGCTGGTGCCGTGAAGGGAGCCTGTTTCTGCGTGGCAACAGTGCCGGTGGTTTTACCGCGTTGCATTTGCTCGTGCAAAGCCGGTGCTTTGCCGCCGCCGCCTTGCGTTATCCGGTCGTCGATTTGCCGACGCTGGCAGGCGTCTCGCACAAGTTTGAAGCCGCGTATTTGCTGCGGCTCGTCGGTGCAGAATCCTTGGACGATGCCAGGCTGCAAGAACGCTCGCCGCTACGTGTCCTCGACCGAGTACGCACACCGTTGCTGGTGTCGCAAGGTGAAGCCGACCCGGTGGTACCCCTTGCTCAGGCTGAGCTGCTCAAGCATGCCCTCGAACAGCAAAATGTGCCAGTGCAGTTGTCATGCTTTGCAGGGGAAGGGCATGGATTTCGTTCGGCGTCCACGCTAATGGCATGTCTGACTGATGAACTGACTTTCTTCCGTCACCATGGGGCGTTCGGCTGACATTGCCGACAGCCCTACAGGATTTGCCAAACTTGTCGAAGTTTTTGACTAAAACCCTTGATCCGTGGGTACTTTTTCCCTTTTCAACATTGCAAGCGCAACGGGCTTGCATTAGGCTTACGGCAAATTGCCAGGTGGTTTGGCTGGATGCCGGGCATCCGTTGCGGGAGAACAAACAATGAAAGTGCTTTTTACTCGGGCTTGGGGCTTTTTGATTGGTGCCCTGTTGTTGGTGGCCTGCGGTGGATCCGGTGGACCGGTTGGTGGTGAGACTGCACCACCACCAAATGCGGGACCGGTGCCAGCGTCAATTACGCTGTTTTCTGATTTGGGCGCACTGCGGTCCAGCGGTGCGGACATCGCCAACCTGACGGCGATTGTCAAAGATGCCAACAACGTGGTGATTTCCGGTGCCACCGTGAATTTCGCCGCAAGCTCAGGTTCATTGGCGGTCACCCAGCCGACTACGGATGCCCAAGGTCAAGCCAAAGCCACGTTAGGTACTTCTGGCAACCCAGCCAATCGCACCATTACGGTTACCGCTACTGTAGCCGGAACAACACTTTCGCAGACTTTGTCGATTGCCGTTACCGGCACGGTGTTGAACATTGCCGCTCCAACCAGCATGGCGTCGGGCGACACCCAAGCCATCACGCTGACGCTGCGCGATGCCGATGGCAATGGCATCGGTGGTCAAGCGATTGCATTGACTTCCGCACGCAGCAACACCTTCAGTGACGCCAATCCAATCACGTCAGCAACGGGGAGTGCAACCGTCCAGTACACCGCGACCAACGGTGGTTCGGAGACAGTCAATGCCACGACACTTGGAGGCACAGTGGCCGCTTCGGCTAGCTTCAACATTTCTTCGGAAAGTTTTTTGTTGCAGAAAATCAGCGCCGGTGGCCAGGTGGAAACTCCGCCTGCTGATATCGCCCTGAGTGCAAACGGAACCATACGTCTGACCTGGACCAGCGGTGGCGCCGGTGTGCAGGGCAATGTCACGTTTACCACGACTCGCGGAACAGTGGATGGTGCTGCATCGGTCACCAAAGCGACCAATTCCAGCGGTCAAACATCCGTGGTTGTTGCCGCGACCAGTGCCGGTCCGGCGGTGATTACCGCTACCGCGGCGAACGGTACTACAGCGCAGATCCAAGTTGAATTCATTGCCACCAATCCATCGGCGATTGCCGTCAATGCTTCGCCTACATCGGTCGCCGCAGGCGGCAAACAAAGCACGATCAACGCCGTGGTCAGGGATGCTGCAGGTAACTTGGTCAAAAACCAGGTCGTCGTGTTTACCTTGAACGACACTACCGGGGGCAGCATTTTCCCTGCCTCTGCAGTGACCAACTCCTCCGGTCTGGCCTCAACGGTATATACCTCTTCCAATACCGCCAGTGCGACCAATGGCGTGCAAATCACCGCAACGGTGCAAGGCACGGCTGTCAGTGGCACTGTCGCCCTGACGGTCTCACAGACGCCGTTGTTCATTTCTATCGGGACAGGTAACGAGCTAGAAGAGCCAGATCAGTCCAGCTATATCAAAGAGTTCATCGTTTTCATTACGGACTCCAATGGTGTTGCTCGTCCTAACCAGAGCTTTGTCGCCTCGGTGGTGCCTTTACCGAACACGGCAAACCCCTCGTTCGTTGAACCAGGTGACGCTGACAGCGCTGCTTACATGAAAGGCGTGTTTGTTGCGGGCGCTGACTCCTGGATTCCGGCTTACTCGGCGTTTTGCCGCAACGAAGACGCGGATCTCGATGGCGTTCTCGACCCGGGCGAAGACTACAACGGTAACGGCATGCTTACGCCTGGCAATCAGGTCGGCATTGATGCCTCCAGCACCTTCGTCACGGATGCCGGTGGCTTTGCCAAAGTACGACTGCGTTATGCCCAGCAGTATGCGTATTGGATGCAAGCACGAATTCGTATTACCGCGACGGTAAACGGCACGGAATCGATTGCCCAGCAGAACTGGGTGCTGGAAGGGATTGCTTCGGACTATCGCCTGAATACGGCGCCTCCGGGACGGGTGTTTGCCGATGGAGTGGTCGGCAGTCCGTTTGGTCGTGCTTCCACTTGCGCGAATCCGAACTAAATAACGATGAAGCCCGCCAATTGGCGGGCTTTTTATTTTGGGGATATCGATTCTGGCAGAATGACGTCCGTCAAGACTCACGTGGAGCGTACACTGCTTCGCCAGCGGGTGGGTTCAAACAAGGGGCAGGCCGCAGATTTCACCCAAAGCTTCCTGAGCACGCAGGCTTTCCTTAAAGAGTTCAGGATCGGCGAGATCGGACACGCTCAATTGTTCGCGGTAATGGTTATCGGCCCAGGCATGCAATTGGCCAATGATGTGATCGTCTATAAATACTTTTGCCTGAATCGCTGAGCGTTCGGCAGCGCTCAGCACCACACGTTGACGCAGACACGCCGGACCGCCGCCATTGCGCATACTCTGTTTTACGTCAAAAACGTGCACGTTTTTCACTGGCGTATCACGGGTGATGAGTGCTTGCAGGTAGTTCCAAACGCGCGGATTTTGATGACACTCACCGGGAACGATGATGGCCATGTCGCCACTGGGTAGCGTCACCAATTGGCTGTTAAACAGGTAGCTGCGAACCGCATCCTCGACGCTGACTTCAGCACCACTCACCCTGATAATAAAGAGTTTGTCATTGTCACCCCAAGCGCGTTTGATTTGCTCATAGGTTTGCTTGGGGTGCAAGAAGGCTTGTTCGTGGCAAAACAACACATTGCCGTTTCCGACGGCGATGACGTCGTTATGGAATACGCCTTGATCGATGACATCGGGATTCTGCGGAATAAACAGTGTGCGAGTCTCATCAAGCTGATGCAGTCGCGCAATCGCTTCCGATGCCTCTTTGGTTTGGCGCGCGGGGTATTTCTTCGGGGCCGGGGCGTTCTGGTTGAATGCCTCTTTGCCGTAGACGAAGAGTTGTAAACCTTTGGCGCCATAGTTTGAGCACAAGCGGGTGTGATTGGCGGCGCCTTCGTCACCGAAATGTTCGCCCAGCGGTAGTGGATCGTGGTGAACGAAATAGCGTTCATCCGCAAAAATTTTTTTCAGCAGTGCCGAGGTTTGCGGCCCTTCAATCGAGCGATGAAAACGATTGGCGAGGTTGGCGGCGGTGAAGTGCACTTTGCCGTCAGCACTATCTGCGGACGGACTCATCGTACAGGCATTCGCCGTCCACATGCTGGAGGCGGAATTGACGCAGGCGAGTAACACTGGATCGCGTTTGGCAACTTTGTTCAGCACCTGGGCATCGGTGCCGCTGTAGCCGAGCCGACGCAGAGTTTCGATATGCGGGCGCAGCAGTGGCGGTAGAAACGCTTGCGGGATGCCGAGCTTGTGCAGCGCGTACATTTTTTCCAAGCCTTGCTTGACCGCTTCGCGTGGATTGGCAACCGCTTGTTTATTGCCCATGCTGGCGACGTTGCCCCAACTTAATCCTGCGTAGTTATGGGTCGGGCCAACCAGGCCATCAAAGTTGATTTCTACCGTTTTTGACATGTTGACGTCTCTACATTGTTCATTCGAATCGATGCCAAAGGCTCGCTTATTGCGCCGATGAGCGAGCGACTAACGCTTCATTCCTGCAGGCAATGTTGCCGGTAGTGTGCAATGCGCGCTTTCCATGCTGGCGACCGGATAGCTGCAGTAATCGGCGGCGTAAAACGCGCTGGCTCGATGATTGCCGCTGGCGCCGACGCCACCGAACGGTGCCGCCGAGCTGGCACCAGTTAACGGCTTGTTCCAGTTGACGATGCCGGCGCGTATATCGCGATAGAACTGGCGATACTGTGCTTCGTCGTCACTGAGCAAGCCGGCGGCCAGACCGAATCGGGTGTTATTGGCCATGTCGATCGCTTCGGAAAAATTTTCGTAACGTTGCACTTGCAACAGCGGTCCAAATACCTCTTCGTCTTCGATATCTTTGGCTTCACTGATATCAACAATACCCGGAGAAAGCAGGGCAGTGCCTTCTTGCAAGCGTTTCATTGTCAGTAACGACTTGGCGCCTTTGCTTAGCAATTGCTCCTGTGCCTGTAAAACCTTTTCGGCAGCAGTAACGGAAATTACCGCGCCCATGAACGGTGCCGGTTCCTCATCGTAACGACCAACACGTAATTCGGCTGCTGCCGCAACCAAGGCTTGCAGAAAGGCGTTGCCTTTTTCCCCTTGTGGTACCAACAGACGACGCGCACAAGTGCAGCGCTGACCTGCAGTGATAAACGCCGATTGCAGGGTATGAAAAACAGCGGCCTTGGTGTCGGTCACGTCGCCAAGAATCAGTGGATTATTGCCACCCATTTCCAGCGCCAGAATTTTGTGCGGTTGTCCTGCCATCTGCGCGTGCAGTGCGTAACCGGTGCCGGCAGAGCCGGTGAAAAACAGGCCATCAACGCCTTGGTGCTGCGCCAAAGCAATACCGGTTTCCTTGCCGCCTTGAACCAGATTCAGCACGCCATTTGGCAAACCAGTCTGCTGCCATAGTTGCGCGGTGTGAGCGGCCGTTCCTGGTGTCAATTCGCTCGGTTTGAACACGACGGTATTGCCGGCGATCAAGGCCGGCACGATATGGCCGTTGGGTAAATGGCCGGGAAAATTATAGGGACCGAACACCGCGACAACGCCATGTGGCCGATGACGCGTGGCGTTGGTGGTATCGCCGCTGGTGGTTTCGGTGATGCCGGTGCGCTCATGGTAGGCGCGAATGGAGATATCCACTTTGCCGATCATCGCGGCGACTTCGGTGCGCGCTTCCCACAGCGGTTTGCCGGTTTCGCGGGCGATGGTGGTTGCCAGCGCTTCCTGATTTTCGCGCAGTTGTTTTTCGAAGGCCTTGATGAATTCAATGCGCTTTTCCAGCCCCAGATCACGCCAGGGGTTGAAGGCATCACGTGCCGCCTTGATAGCCATGTCAACTTCGACGGCGGTAACGCTATTGCCTTGCCAAATCACGTCTTGGCTGACTGGGTTGCGTGAAGCGAAGTTGACGCCCTGCGCTGCTTGCCATTCGCCGTTGATCAGCGACTCATTCGGTAATGTCATGATTAGTCTCTTCCGTACAAAGGGGGAACGCGCGCTGTTCAGAACAAGCGGCAGGCCCGCAATTTTTCACCTGGCGCCAATTCCAGCGCTCTGACGATGTCATCGGTGACCAACAAATTGCCGTCTGCGTCGAAGTTCACTTCGCCAAGACAGGCGCGATAATCCTGTAGCCGACAGTTAGCGAGCAAATAGGTTTCCGGTTTTTCTATGCTGTCTGCCGGCGCAACACGCCAATCGCAGCGCAGGCTTTTCTTGACCGAGCGAATGTTTTTCAAATCCGATTCGATGGTCGGACCGGCATCGAAAATGTCGACATGGCCGGTATAGCGAAAACCTTCTTCAATCAGCATGTTGTAAGCCGGCTCGGTGGCTGGATGCACTTTGCCAATCACTTCTTGTGCCTCCGGCGTCAGCATGCAGACATAAATGGGGTAGTGCGGCATCAATTCGGCAATGAACTGATTGCCGTTGACGCACATGGCATCGGCTTCGGCGAATTCCATTGAAAAGAATTTTCGGCCCAGCGACTCCCAGAACGGCGAATTGCCCTCGTCATCGGAGACTCCGCGCATTTCGGCGATGATGCGATTATCGAACCGTTTCGCCTGGTCGGCCAAAAACAAAAAACGCGAACGCGACAGCAAACGCCCGTTGGCGCCACCGCGATAATCCGGATCAAGAAACAGCGTGCAGATTTCGGTGCAACCGGTGAAGTCATTACCGAGATAAAGCGTGTCGACGGTGTTGTGAATTTTCAGCGAAGGGCTAGCGTGGACCACGCGGCCAACCGTATACGTGTAAAACGGTTGCTGCATACCAACGGCGGCGGCCAGCGCGCAAGTGCCGACCAAGGCGCCGGTTTCGGTATCTTCCAGAACAAACAGATAATACTCGTTACCGGGCTTTTCAATTGGCGTGGCAAACGCGTGCTCGGAAACCGCAATGCGTTCAGCCAGCGCTTCTTTTTTCTTCGGCAGTGTCGTCAGGCCGACACCGCTGCGTGCGGCAAGCGCGTGCAGTTTGTCGAGATCGGCAGAACGAACAGGGCGAATTCTCATCATGATTACAACTCGTGGTTAAGACGCTTTCGGAAACAGCGTTTCGGGCTTCGGGCTTGATGCCAAGTGCATCAATAACAGTGCCGACAGTTTGGCGCGTTCAGTAAGGCTGTCGAGCAGGACAAATTCATCGCTGCTGTGGATTTTTCCGCCACGTACGCCGAGATTGTCGACGTTCGGCAAACCGGCGGCGGCGAGATTATTGCCATCACAACAGCCGCCCGTGCTTTGCCAGCGGATCGGCAAATCGATTGCAGAGCCGCAGTTGTGCAGCATTTCCAGCAATTGCTGGATCGCTGGCGTGACGATCTTCGGTGGCCGGTGAAAACCGCCGATCGCCGTCACCTGAAACCCGTCTTGGCGTTGACTGCGATCAATCGTCTGCTGCAAGGCGTTTTCAAAAATGACTTGTTGCTCCGCTGTGGAGACCCGGACATTGACCTTGACTAGGCAATGATCCGGCACGGCATTGACCGAGCCACCGCCATCGATAAAGCCGATATTGACGGTCATATCACCGGCGTGTCCGTTCAACGCATCCAACTCAGCGGAAATCTTTGCGGCAGTGACAATGGCGTTGCGGCCGAGATGATGCTCCCGACCTGCGTGAGCGGCTTTGCCGCGCACATGAATCTGGAAATTACCGCTGCCTTTGCGGCCGCTAATCAATTCACCGGTCGGCAGCGAGGGCTCGTAGCAAAGGCCGATATGGTGATGCATGGCGCGTTCAGCGAGTAGCGCCGCAGAGCCCGGTGAACCGATTTCCTCGTCGGGGTTCAGCAGAATTTCCCAACCAATATTGGCCTTGTGCTCGGATTGCTCCAACGCCTGCAGCGCCGTCAGCATGACCAGCAAACCGCCTTTCAAATCAGCTGCGCCCGGCGCATTCAGGGTATTGGTATCGAGATAGCGATGATTCTGGAACGGATGATCGACAGCAAACACGGTATCCAAATGTCCGACCAGCAGCACCTGAAACGGCGCCTCAGGCCGGCAGCGATAGGTCAGCGCCCTGGCCAGCGATTTTTCCTGGATTTCGCCGCTTTTGCTGAGCTGCTGCACCGGTGTCAGCGCATGTTCTTGCAGTCGCCCGGGCAGCTCGCGCAGTAGCGGAATCATCGCCTGCTGCATGCGCTCGAGGCCAGCCAGATTCCAGCTACCGGTATTGATGGCACACAACGCCAACAGCCGCTGTTCGAGCGACTCACGTTGTGTATCAATCCAGCTCAGTTGCTGGTGCCAGTCCGCAGCTTTCATGCCTGTCTCCACGATATCAATAGTCACAGCTTATCGGTCGCCATTCAGCCTTGGCAAAAATGGCGTCAGCATAAATATGCAATTGATTTACTGGCATTTTTTTTTTGAAACGCTGATCATTGCCTCCCTGATGCAAGCCGTCCGAAAAACGGTACGCGTTGCGCTGTTGCCGAATGCGGATGAGCGCAAACCGGATGAAGCCGCATCACGACTTTGTAACCTACGAACAGACCACAGGCAGGAAAAATCGATGACCCAGGTAAGCCGCCAAACCTTTGATCAAGTCATGGTTCCCAATTACGCACCCGCCGCGATGTTGCCGGTACGAGGCGAGGGCGCGCACGTGTGGGACAGCGAAGGCAAGGTCTATGTCGATTTCGCCGGCGGTATCGCCGTCAATGCGCTGGGTCACTGTCATCCGGTCATGGTCAAGGCGGTGACCGAGCAAGCGCAGAAACTTTGGCATCTGGCCAATGGTTTCACCAATATTCCGGCGCTGGAGCTGGCCGAGAAATTGATCAAGCACACGTTTGCCGAGAAAGTCTTTTTTGCCAACTCCGGTGGTGAGGCCAACGAAGCGGCATTCAAGCTGGCGCGCAAATACGCCAAGGATAATTACAGCGCCGACAAAGTCGAGATTGTCTCGACCGTCAACAGCTTCCACGGCCGCACGCTGTTTACCGTCAGCGTCGGTGGCCAGGAAAAATACACCAAAGGTTTTGAGCCACTGCCGCCGGCCATTACGCATATCCCTTACAACGACATCGCCGCGCTGGAAAAAGTCGTCAACGAGAAAACTTGCGCTGTTGTGCTGGAACCGATTCAGGGTGAAGGTGGTGTCACGCCAGCAAAAGCGGAATACCTTAAAAAAGCCCGCGAGCTGTGCGACAAGTTCGGCGCGCTGTTGGTTTTCGACGAAGTGCAAAGCGGCATGGGCCGTACCGGTCACCTCTACGCTTATATGGAATACGGTGTCACGCCAGATATTCTGACCAGCGCCAAAGCGCTCGGCGGCGGCTTCCCGATTGCGGCAATGCTGACCACCGACAAGATTGCCAAAACCTTGGCGGTTGGCACCCACGGTTCGACCTATGGCGGCAACCCACTGGCATGCGCTGTTGCGTCAGCAGTGTTCGATGTGATTAGCGATAAGGCAACGCTGGACGGTGTCAAAAAACGCCATCAGATTTTTGTTGAAGGCCTGAACGCGATCAACAAAAAACATGAGGTGTTCAGTGAAGTGCGCGGCAAAGGCCTGCTGATTGGTTGTGCATTGAAGGACGCTTACAAAGGCAAGGCGAAAGATTTTATCAATGCCGCGTTGAATGAAGGCTTGCTGATCCTGATGGCTGGTCCGGATGTACTGCGATTGGCGCCTAGCCTGATTATCGCCGAAGCGGATATTCAGGAAGGTTTGGCGAAACTGGACGCGGCGATAGCGAAAGTCAAAGCCGCGTAAGCCAATTCAGGCAAAATCAGAGTAGTAAAAAAGGTGGGGAAATCCCACCTTTTTTATTTATTAGCAGCATTATTTGACGCCATGCATCCAGCGTTTCAGCAATGGCGTTATCAGTAGCGCGAATACCGCGGAACCAACGCCGATCATTGCCATCAACCAGAACAAGTCGGCGTATTTGGCGCTGGCTTCAGCAAAATTGATCGCGCCACCTTCCGGTATATCGATTGCCGCCAATTTACCGAATGCGGCGGCCAATACTTCCGAATATGCAGTGGCTAAAAACCAGGTGCCCATCATCAGGCTGACAACGCTCTTGACGGATAGCTGCGTTACCGCCGAAAGGCCAATCGGTGACAGGCACATCTCACCAATTTCCAGCACGAAGTAAGCGAGCACCAGCCACCAGACCGAGGCCATGACGCCATCGGTTGTCGTCGTTGCTGCGTACGCTAATGGAATAAACGCCAGACCGCCAAACAATAAACCCAACGCGCTCTTTGCCGGTTTGCTGGGGTTCATACCGCGACGTTCCAGGAAAGGCCAAAGCCAAGTGAAAATTGGAGACAGCAATACGATAAAAAACGCGCCCAGGAAAGTCAGTGAGCCGGCCGTTTGCGGTACTACGGCGATATCACGCAACAAACACGCCACCAAAACCACGCCAGCAACGGCGAGGATTCCGGCGCCCGACTTGTGCCCCTTGTCAGCCAGGTTCAGCGCAATCGCGGCGGCAAAAGGAAGCAGCGCCAACGGCACGACCGACCATGGGAAAATAGGTCTTTCCGTCACCACCGGCGTACCAAACAAATCCTTGGTCAGCAAGCGATCAGTGAATGCCACCCAGGAGCCATAAGTTTGTTCGTACAGCGTGAAGAACAGCAGACAGAAGAAAATCAGAAACACCAGAGCTAGCATCTGCTCGCGTTGCACTTTGGTGCAGCGATTGGCCAGGAACCAAACAAACCAGATGACGAATATCGCCGCGACAAAATGCATGACACCGTGCACGGTCCAGGTGTTCTGAATCAGTTGCCAGATCACCGCGACACCAATCAACGAACCCAGATAAATCGCGTGCTCTCGACTGAGCAAACCCAACACTTTTTCGCGCAGCAGCGCCGGATTATTCGGCTCGGCATGGCCTTGCAGATGTTTTTGACCGGAGATGAATACGACAAGACCGGCCAGCATGCCGATACCGGCGGCGCCGAAGCCGTAACTCCAGCCGAAGGTTTCACCGAGGTAAGCGCAGATCAAGCTGGCGAACAAGGCACCGAGATTGATACCGGCATAAAACAACGTAAAACCTGAATCGCGACGCGGATCATTGTCTGGATACAGCTTGCCGACAATCGTTGAGATATTCGGTTTCAGGAAGCCAACACCGGTGATGATTAGCGCCAGCGAAAAATAAAACACCTGCAGGGCGCCGGTATCGCGCACTACTTCAGCACCGACACGCGTCGCTGGCGCACCTTCAAAGGCCATGCCGATATGACCGAGCACCAACAGCACGCCGCCTAGAATTACTGCTTTGCGCATACCGAGGTAACGGTCGGCGAGCATGCCGCCGATCACCGGTGTGGCATAAACGAGACCGCCGTAGGCACCCAGCAAATCGTAGCTAGGGCTGTCACCGAACAGGTGATATTTGGTCAGGTACAGGAACAACAGCGCTTTCATTCCGTAAAATGAAAAGCGCTCCCACATTTCGGTGAAAAAACAGACATAGAGCCCGAGCGGATGGCCGAGCAATTCCCTTTGTTGTATTGATGTACTCATTATTTATCGTTCTCGCAGGCAGACAAACTCCACAGCAGCCGGCGAGTGTACCGGCGCGGTTCGGCGATGTCAGCCTCAAGGCGTTGAACGGGAGTCGTGAACGTAACGTGAAAGGGCGGTGAAACGCGTGTCAGTTGAAGCTGAACAAATTGTCTTGCCGGATGCCGAGCTGCTGCTATGGCGCCAAATCGATCTACACCGGCCACTGGCCGAACTGCGTCAACGGCTGGTGGATGAATTGCATTGGCAGCAAACGCCGATCCGAATTTATGGCCGCGAGGTCATGCAACCGCGCCTGACGGCCTGGTATGGCGATGCCGATGCCGCCTATCGCTACTCAGGCGTCACCCATGAGCCATTGCCATGGCATCCATTGCTCTGGGATATCAAGGCGCTGGTCGAACAGTACAGCGCCAGCACATTCAACAGTGTGCTCTGTAATTACTATCGGAGCGGACAGGATTCGATGGGCTGGCACAGTGATAACGAACCAGAGCTTGGGCCCGAGCCGGTGATCGCCAGCTTGAGTTTTGGTGCGGCGCGTCGTTTTTTATTGCAGCACAAAAAAGATAAATCGTTGCAATGGCAATGTTCACTCGGTGAAGGAGACTTATTGCTGATGCGCGGCGCGACGCAGCGGTTTTATCGTCACAGCGTGCCGAAAACAGCAAAAACAACGGATCTGCGCATTAATCTGACATTTCGGCGAATTATTGTTCAATGATGCGCTGCCGCATGGTCCGATGCGCCCGTTTTTGCTTGTTCGTGCCGCGCGCCCTGTGGTATCAAAGCGGCCAGCTGCGTCCTGCGTGGCGCAAATACCTTATTACAACCATGCGTGGCTAACCAACGCTAATAACATTCAGTGGGAGTCAGTTGATGAATGCTCATGTCCCTAAAGGGGAATTCCTCGGCCATCCAAAAGCCCTCTGGAACCTGTTCGGTTCCGAATTCTGGGAACGCTTCATGTACTACGGCATGCGTGCCATGTTGGCTGTGCATGTGGCCGCCGCGTTCTTTGCGCATTTGGGCGGTGCCGAAGCCAATGACGCCGCCAGTAAAACCTACGGTGGTTTTACCGCGCTGGTCTACATGACTGGCATTCTTGGTGGCTTTGTTGCTGACCGTATTCTCGGCTATCAGCGTTCAATCATGCTCGGTGGTGTATTGATGGCAATCGGCAGTTTCATGCTGATGGCGCCAGACTTACAAACCTTTGTCATGGGACTCGCCGTGTTGGTCGTTGGTAACGGTTTGTTCAAGCCGAATATCTCGACGATGGTGGGCAAGCTCTATGAGCCAGGCGATGCCCGTCGTGATTCCGGTTTCACCATTTTCTACATGGGCATCAATGCCGGTGCGCTGGTGGCGCCAATTGTTTGCGCCTCATGGATTGGTGCAACGTACGGTTATCGTTGGGGCTTCCTGTCTGCTGGCGTCGGCATGATTTTCGGCCTGATGGTGTTCCAGATTTTCAAACATTGGCTTGGTGATGTTGGTACAACACCAAAAGGCAAAGAGGGCATGGGCCCACTGGTGCAAGTGCTGATTGGCGCTGCAGTCTTGTCGGTGCCGGTCTACTTCCTGCTCAGTCAAAGCGATCTGCTGGGCGGCGTGCTGATTGTCATGATGCTCGGCCTGGTGGGGTATTTCGTTTACAGTGGTATCGCCAGCGGCTCAAAAGAACAGTTACATCGTTACATCGCGATGCTGATTTTGTTTTTGGCCAACATCTTGTTCTGGGCGTTGTTTGAGCAAGCCGGTTCCTCGCTGAATTTCCTGGCGCGCGATTTTGTCGATATGCCGACAATTTTCGGTTACGAACTGCACTTCACCATTTTCCAGTCGGTCAATCCGGTCTTCATTATTTTGTTGGCGCCAGTATTTGCTGCCCTGTGGCCGATGCTCGACAAAAAAGATTTCAACCCATCCATTCCACGTAAGTTCTCTTATGGCCTTGCTGGCGCGGCGATTGGTTTTTACATCCTGGTATTTGCCATCGAACACACCGTCAATGAAGGCGGCAAGATTTCCTGGATTTGGTTGGCATTGACCTATTTGATTCACACGATGGGTGAATTGTGCTTGTCGCCAATTGGTCTGGCGATGGTCACCAAATTGGCGCTGCCGAAAGAAACCGGCTTGGCCATGGGCGGCTGGTTCCTGTCCATCGCGATGGCAAACTTTGTTGCCGGTCGCGTCGCCGCGATTGCTTCCGGCGGTGGTGCCCACGGCGAGGCCAGCTCGCTGACCCAATATGCCGAAGTGTTCAACCAGTTGTTCTGGGTTGGCATCGTCATCGCGGTGATGTTCTTCCTGGTTTCACCGCTGATCAGAAAGCTGATGCACGGCGTAAAATAAGCACCGTGAATAATCAACAAAGCCCCGCTGGTCGGGGCTTTGTTTTTTTCTGATGCGGCCGAGTGTGCTTTAATTACCGGCACAAAATGCTAAGTGAACAGCGGACTCACCAACAGGAGCGGCAGAAATGAGTTTTCAGGCAATACGCGTCAGCGAAAGCGATGGCAAGGTGCGTGGCGCACTGGTGCAAATGGAACAGCGCGAGTTGACCGCCGGTGAATTGCTGATCGCGGTTGAGTATTCCAGCATCAATTACAAGGATGCGTTGGCGGTGACCGGGCGCGGAAAAATCATGCGCAAGCTGCCGCTGAATGCGGGTATTGATTTGGCGGGCACTGTGCTCGAATCTTCTGATCCCTCATTCAAACCGGGCGACAAAGTATTGGCCAACGGTTGTGGCCTTGGTGAAGCTCATGATGGCGGTCTCGCTGAACGAGTGCGTCTGCCACTCGATTGGGCGATCAAACTGCCGGAAGGGCTCAGCACGTATGACGCGATGCGTCTTGGCACTGGTGGCTTTACCGCCGCTCTGGCATTTCATCGCATGCTGGAAAATGGTCAACATATCGACAAGGGCCCGATCGTCGTTACCGGCGCCACCGGTGGTGTCGGCAGTGTTGCCGTTGCGCTGTTCGCCAAACAAGGTTACGAGGTTATCGCCTTGTCGAGTCGCCCGGAGCATAGCGATTATTTACGTAAACTTGGCGCCAGCAAGGTTTGCACAGTTGAACAACTTGCGCTTGGCAAGCGACCGCTGGAAGCGGCGAAATTTGGTGGTGTCGTCGACAATATCGGCGGTGAAACGCTGGCGCAGTTGCTAGCGCACGTCGATCTCTGGGGCAATGTCGCCAGCATTGGTCTGGCTGACAACGAAAAACTGAACGCCACCGTTTTCCCGTTTATTTTGCGCGGCGTCAGTTTGCTCGGTATCAGTTCGGCCAATTGCCCGATGCCCCTGCGCCGAGAAGTGTGGAAAAAACTGGGTGGGCAATGGCGCTTTGATTTTGATGTGCTGGCCACCGAAACCATCGGGCTTGCGGACGTGCCCGAGGTGGCCAGTGATTTGTTGAACCGGAAACGTTATGGCAGGACTATCGTAAAATGCAGTTGAAAACCTTATTCGCCGGCACGTTGGCGCTGTTGTCATTGGCGGTGCACGGCGCCGATCAAGTTCAGTATCAATTGACGATCACCAATGCCACGCAGCATCTTGCGGAAGTGAAAGTGCATTTCCCGGCCAGCGAAAAAAGTGAAGTGATCGTGCAGTTACCAAACTGGCGCACCGGCAAATATCAAATCCTGCCACTGGCCAATGGCTTGCGTGATGTCCAGGCCATTTCTGCTGATGGCAAAACGCTAGCCATCGAAAAAATCGATAAGTCCAGCTGGAAAATTCAAACGGCGGCCGGGCAAAGTTTTAGTGTGCATTACGAACTGTATGCCAATGAGCTGGGCTCACGCACTCGTCATATCAGCGACTCTCATGCCTACCTCGATGCCAGTGCGGTGTTCGTCTACAACCCGGCAATGCGACCGTTGCCGATCAGCATTACGCTGAACGTTCCGGAGGGTTGGCAATCACGCTCGGGTATGGACAAGGGCGATTGCGAACATTGTTTTGTTGCTCGTGATTACGACCAGTTGATCAGCGCGCCGATCGAAACCGGTATTCACCAGTTTTTCAGCACCAAGGTCGATGGCCGTGATATCGAGCTGCTGATCTGGGGTGAAGGCAATTACGACAGTGCGCAAATGCTGAAGGATTTGGCCGTGATGGTCAAAACCACCAACGCCATGTTCGACTCGTTGCCTTATCAGAAGCGCTATCTGTTCATTGTGCACGCCACCGATGGCGAAGGCGGTGCCACCGAACACTTGAATTCCACAGTGATTCAGCGCCCGCGCTGGAGCTTTGCTCCACGCAAGGAATACCTGAAATTCATGCGCACGGCGGCGCATGAGTATTTTCATACCTGGAACGTCAAGGCCTATCGCCCAGCGGGTTTGGTGCCCTATGACTATCATCAGGAAAATTATTCAAAACTGTTGTGGGTCGCCGAAGGCAA
Source organism: Permianibacter aggregans (assembly GCF_009756665.1). Taxonomy (GTDB): domain Bacteria; phylum Pseudomonadota; class Gammaproteobacteria; order Enterobacterales; family Permianibacteraceae; genus Permianibacter; species Permianibacter aggregans. Next base: position 816,686 of record NZ_CP037953.1, on the reverse strand, counting down.
CACCAGCTATTTCGACAATCTGTTGACCCTGCAGGCCGGCGTGCAAACGGAAAAGGAATACCTGGAAGAGTTGAACGGTTCGCTGACCCGTTATTTCGATACGCCGGGACGTTTTGAGCAAACGGCCGCCGAGTCGAGCTTTGATGAATGGATTCAACCGAGTGGTGATCGCCATCAAAACGCCGCCGTCAGCATCTACACCAAGGGTGAAATGCTCGGTTTGGTCATGGATTTGAAGCTGCGTCAGGCGAGCAATGGCAAACGTGGCTTGGCCGATGTGCACAAAGCACTGTATCGCGCCCATCGAGTCGAGCAGGGCGGTTACAACAGCAGCGATATGCTGCAGATTCTGCAAGCGCTCAGCGATGATGACTGGCAGGCGTTTTGGCGTGATTATGTCGAGGGTGTCAAGGAATTGCCGCTGTTGGAATTATTGCAAGCAGCCGGTATCGAGCGGGTGGCCGAAAAGAAAGCGGATGATAACAACGCTTTCTATTGGTGGGGCCTGGAAGTTGAGTCGGGTAGCGACAAGGAATTTGCCAAGATCAAATCGGTGTTAAAAGACAGCCCGGCCTGGAAAGCCGGATTGACCAGCTCCGATATTCTGGTTGCCATTGACGACGTAAAAGTCGACGCCAAATCCTTTGCTGCCCGTGCTCAGGATGTCAAGGACAAACCGGTAACCGTGCGGTTTTTCCGCCACGATCGTTTGCGTTCGACAGCATTGACCGCCGAGCCGAAAGCAGCGGAGAAATTCAAGTTGCAAGCCATCGAAAAACCGAATCGCCGACAACAACGCTTGCGTTCGGCTTGGCTTGGCAAATAAGCGGCGAATATTGACGATAGATCGGAGACGTTGATGCTGACGCTATACGATGGTCAGGCGGTACATAGCAAGCTGAATCTGCATCAGCTGGAAAAGTCACGTCTGAACAGTGCGCTGTGGATCGACTTGCATACTCCGGACGCTGCAATCGTCACTGCGCTGGAGGCAGGGCTCGGCATCGATATTCCGACACCGGATGATATGCGCGAAATCGAGACTTCGAGCCGCTTGTATCGCGAGTCCGGTACGCTGTTCATGACCGCAACCATCATTTTCAGCGCCGATACCGAGTCACCGCGCTCGACGCCGGTGACATTTATCGTGCAGCCATCACGGCTGATCACGCTGCGCTATGCCGATCCGAGTCCGTTCCGGCGCATGGCGACGATGTGCGAGAAAGATAAATCACTGCTGCATGACCCAACACGCTTGCTCAGCGAATTGCTCGATGCCATTGTCGATCGCCTGGCCGACCTGCTGGAGCGCACGGCCATCGAGCTCGATGAGTTGTCGGAAAAGATTTTTGCCAGCGGCAAATTGCAGCGACGTGACCCGAGCTATTTTCAGATCCAGTTGCTGGCGCTTGGGCGCAATGCGGATCTGGTCGCGAAAATTCGCGAAAGTCTGAGCAGCATCACGCGCTTGTGCATTTACTTTGGTGAGTCGGAGCGGGTTTCGTCGGTCGAGCAAAAAGAGCGAGTTCAGGCGATACGTGCCGACTTGTCCTCGCTGGTTGATCACTCGAATTTCGTCAACAGCAAAATCCAGTTTTTGCTTGAAGCCGTTTTGGGCTTGGTCAATATCGAGCAGAACCGGGTGATCAAGGCCTTGAGTGTGGCGGCAACGGTGTTTCTGCCGCCGACGCTGATCGCCAGCATTTACGGCATGAATTTTGACTTCATGCCGGAGCTGTCCTGGCCGCTCGGTTATCCGATGGCGATTGGCTTAATGGTGTTATCCGGCTTGCTACCGTATTTGTGGTTACGCAAACGCGCCTGGATTTGAACCGGATTGTGCTCGCTCAGGATTTGGCGTTGGCCAATTTTTCCATCAGCGGCGAAGCGGCCTCCTGCACGCGTTTTATCTCGCTATCGAGCTTGGGCAGCAATTGATCAACGGCGACGCCGTCGCCTTGCTTTATCGCCGTTTCCAATTCGTGGGCGCGCTGTTTCAGCACCGGCACACCGACATAGCAGGTAGCGCCGTGCAATTTATGCACATGGCTCTGCAGCGCTTTCAAATCGCCATCCTCATAACTCTGGCGAATCAGCTGCTGCGACTCCGGCAAACTCTTGATCAACATTTGCAGCATGGTTTTGGCCAAGTCCGGTTTTTGATTGGCCATTTGCAATGACAAGTTCCAATCCACCGCATCGACATTGGTTGGTTGTATTGGCGGTTCGGTGCGGGTATCGGCGCGGCGACGACGCAACCGGCTCGACAAGCGCAAATCCTTGTTCAACCAGCGTTGCAAGGTATCGTATAGCTCCGATTCACTGACCGGCTTGGTCAGGTAATCATCCATGCCAGCTTTCAGCAATTGTTCGCGTTCGCCTTGCATGGCATGGGCCGTCAGAGCGATCACCGGCGTTTCGCGATGCAAGGGATTGGCGCGCAGTGTGCGGGTTGCTTCAATGCCATCCATTTCCGGCATTTGTATGTCCATAACGATTAAATCAAACTCGGTTTCGCGTGCCATGTCGACTGCTTCGCGGCCATTGGTCGCGGCATGAACATCGGCGCCCATGTCTTCCAGCAGCGTGCACAGCAACTCGAGGTTGGCTTCGTTATCGTCCACGGCCAGTACCCGGCAACTGAGTGCTTCGCGGCTGATCGGTTCTGCCGGTATGTCCGGACGCTGGCGTTGCAGTTCAAAGAATTGGCTCAAGGCATTGAACAAACGGCGCTGGGCAATCGGTTTGCTCAGTGTGCTGTCGATGCCCCATTTCAGCATCGTGCTTGGATCGACGCTATCGATATTCGGACCTGCCAGTAATACGCGGGCACCAAGTTTGTCGTGCACCAGATGGGAAATGCGCGACAACATATCGCCGGTTTTTTCGATATGAATATTGCCGCCAATAATCACCGCATCCAGTTTTTGCTCCTGTTCGACAATCTGCAGCGCGTGGGTGTGCAAGGATGAGATGTTGTCGAACATCGTGCTCATCATTTTCCACGAGGTCAGCAGATGGCCGAGCGCCAGTTGCGCGGTGGGATGCGGTTCGTAAACGAGTACGCGTTTGCCCGCCAATTCGTTGTTGTGACGAATGCCAGTGTAGGCATCGGCCGATTTCTCACAGCGCAAAGTGAACCAGAACGTCGAGCCGACACCGAACTCGCTCTCCAATCCAATTTCCCCGCCCATCTTGTCAACCAGGCTGCGGCAAATCACCAAACCCAGTCCGGTGCCGCCGAAACGGCGCGTTGTCGACGTGTCGGCTTGCTGAAATGCCTGGAACAATTGTTTTTGCTGTTCTGGGGTGAGGCCGATGCCACTGTCTTTGATGTGTATCGCGATGACGGCGGCATCATCGTCTTCCTGTTCCAACATGACGCGGACTTCCACCGAGCCCTTGGCAGTGAATTTGACGGCGTTGGTGACCAGGTTCAGCAATACTTGTTTGACCCGCAGCGTATCGCCGAGCAGGTTTTGCGGCACATCGGAATACACCAGCGGCACCAGTTCCAGCGATTTGTCGGCGGCCGTCGGGGCCAGCATCGTCAGCACATCGTCAACGACTTCACGCATATCGAGCGGCGCTTTTTCCAGCACCATTTTTCCGGCCTCGACTTTCGAGAAGTCAAGAATGTCATCGACGATAGCCAACAGGCCCTGCGCCGAGCGGCGAATGGTGTTCAGGTATTCGCGCTGCTTACCGGTCAAATCGGTTTTCAACAGAAGATTGGTAAACCCGATCACACCATTCATCGGCGTGCGAATTTCATGACTCATATTGGCCAGGAATTCGGATTTGACGCGCACCGCTTCAATCGCCTGTTTGCGGGCGATATCGAGTTCGACGTTTTGTACCTCGATCGTTTCCAGTGTCTGGCGCAGATCGGCGGTGGCCTGATCAATATTTTCATGCAGTTCTTCATGAGCCTGCTGCAGCGATTCGGCCATCGAATTGATACCGTTCTCCAACACTTTCAACTCGCCAGTGGCGCCGGTATTGACCTGGGTATCGAGCTTGCCGTCCTTGATCGCGTGCACGGCTTGCGCCATTTGAATAATCGGCACAATGACTTTGCGCGCCATGCGCAGCGCCAGTACAGCGCCGACAATCGCCGCGATGACGACAACCAATACCGCATAAGCCAGCGTCTGAAACACCGCCAGGGTTTCCCGCTCATTGGTCATCATCACAGCGACTTCACCGATAATCGGCCGACCCGCTTGCCGGGCATCAGGCGCATCGCGCAGCGACACCACCGGGCCAAGCACCGGCGCGCGGATGATAAAGCCGCTTTTCACTTCGCGATTCTGCAGAAAACGGTTCGGTTCGCCTTCGCTGGCGTTCAGGGCAAAATCGGCGGCACCAGTGCGCGCCATCAATCGGCCGTCGCGGTCGAACACCGCAATGGCGGCGACGTCATCGTCGCTGTCGCGTGCGCTCAGAATCAGATCGCTCAGTTGTTGTTCGTTGGCGGCAGCGATGCCAAATTCGCTGGCGTAGGCGAGGTGGCGGGTAATGGTTTGGCCGCGTTGCAACAGCGATTTGGTCGAATCCGCGACGTGTTCACGGACAAACAGGATCAGCAACAAGGTCGAAATCAGCAGCACAGGAATCACTGCCAGCAGAACGATTCGACTGCGTACGCCCCAATCAGTGCCCATGCATTGCTTCCTGTGATGTGGTGGCCGCCGTGGCCAGACTGCGCAAGGTTTGGTAATTAAACTCGATATGCACCGGCAAATCCACGTCAAACGATTGCGGTTGCCGCAACAAACGCTGTGCGGCCCGCGCCGTTTCCTGCAGGCGAATCTCTTCGGTAATGCTGACGCTGATCGCCGCACCGAGCTGCAACCACTGTGGATTGTCGGTGACCACCGGCTTGCCCCGGCGCATCGCCTGTTCCAGCAATATCGCGGCGATGCCGTCGTTCAACACCGGTTGTTGCAATAGCATGATGCTGCTGACCCGTGGCAACAACAGCGGAAACACCCGTGCCGGCTGTTCACCGGTACGAATCAATAATGGCTGTAATGACGGCGAACCGGGCGGCAACGCCTGCTGCCAGCGCCGAAACGTCGTGCCGCTGTTCGGGCCAATCAACAGCCCTATCGTCTGTAATTCTGGAAACTGGGTGCTGAGCGCGGCCAGCATTTGCGTTGGCGCTGGTTCGAACCAGAGCAGCGCGTGGCCCGTTTTCGTCGGCGCTTCGATGGTTAGTGCGTAACGCGAACAGCGCTGATAGACATGAAGTGTCTGTGCGGCTTTTCCGGATGACGCGGTGGAGTCCTGCTGCATGGTGCAATGCGGCCAAATCGCCAATCGGGCTTCCGATGGCTGCGCCACCCGCTTCAAGGCTTGTTCGCTGCCTTGCTGCCAGTAGCGGACAAAACGTGACCACTGTTCTTCAGTCCCCTGCCAATACACCGGCAATCCTGCTGCGGCCAATGGTGTAGCGCTGCAGAGCAGAATCAGGAACAGGTGCAGGGCTTTCAAAATACGTCATTCCGGCCGAGTTGATACTTGCGTCTATTATGACCAAAAAAACGACAGTTCGGACAGCGCAACGGCAGCAATCACTGCCGGCTGGCGGCCAAATCCGGTAAACTGCCCGGCTTTTCCTGCTTGGATCGGCTCAGCCATGAATCATCTGGTTTTCGATATCGAAACCGTGCCCGATGTGGCCGGCCTGCGTCGTCTGCATGGGCTCGATGGTCTCAGCGATGACGATGTCGTTGCCGCCGCCAAGTTGCTGCGTCGGCAGAAAACCGGCGGCAGTGATTTTCTGCCGCTGCATTTGCAGCGTGTGGTCGCGATATCGGTGGTGTTTCGTAGCCAGGACAAACTGCAGGTCTGGAGCATCGGTGATGAACAATCCGATGAGCCGGAATTGGTGCAACGCTTTTTCGATGGCATCGAAAAATTTTCGCCGACGCTGGTGTCCTGGAATGGCGGCGGTTTTGATTTGCCGGTGCTGCATTACCGGGCCATGTTGCACAAGATTGTCGCGGACCGTTACTGGGAAACCGGCGACAGCGACAACAGCTTCCGCTGGAACAATTACATCAATCGTTATCATGAGCGTCACAGCGACGTCATGGACATGGTCGCGATGTTCCAGGGCCGAGCTGTGGCGCCGCTCGATGAAGTGGCGAGTCTTTATGGCTTCCCCGGCAAGATGGGCATGAGCGGCGCCAAAGTCTGGGACGCCTTCAAGGACGGCGAAATCGCCGCGATTCGCAACTACTGTGAAACCGACGTGCTGAACACCTGGCTGGTCTATTTGCGCTTCGAGCTGATGCGCGGCCATCTCGATCAGCCGATGTACAACAGCGAAATCGAACGGGTCAAACAGTTTCTCGCCCAGGAAAATAAGCCTCATTTCGAGGAATTTCTTAACGCCTGGCAACCACACGCCTGAGCGTCTGCTCAATTGAATTTTTAGAGAGTATTCATGATTAAGAAACGCAAAGTTCTGCCATCGGAAACGCCAACGGTAACCATTGAAAAGCTTGGTCACGATGCTCGCGGCATTACCCATCTTGATGGCAAGATTGTGTTTATTGACAATGCGCTGCAAGGCGAGCAACTGAAGTTTCAGTACACCTCGACCCGCTCCAAATTTGATGAAGGTGTCGCCATTGAGATTCTGACTCCTTCGGAAGATCGTCAGCAGGCGCGTTGCCCCCATGCCGTGTTGTGCGGCGGTTGTTCGCTACAACATATGAAATCGAGCGCGCAAATTCGGGAAAAGCAGGCAACGATGCTGGAGCAGTTGGCCCATTTCGGCAATGTTCAGGTGCCGGAAATTCTCTCGCCGCTGACCGCTGAACCGTTCAATTACCGGCGCAAGGCGCGCATGGGCGCCAAGTACGTCGAGAAAAAAGGCGGCGCGCTGGTTGGCTTTCGGGAGAAGCGTTCGAATTTTCTGGCAGCGATCAATGAGTGTCATGTGCTGCACAAGGTTATTGCTGATCAAATCCCGCGCTTGCGCGAGCTGATTGCCGAATGCGACGGCCGTTTTGAAATTCCGCAATTGGAAGTGGCTGTCGGCGATGATGCTGCAGCGATTATTGTTCGCCATCTGAAGCCCTTGAGCGAGGCCGATCACCGCCGTTGGCTGATGTTTGCCGAAAGCACCGGCATTCATCTTTACTACCAACCGAAAGGGCTAGACAGCGTGCATAAGGTCTGGCCGGCCGATGGTCTGGAAAGGCTTTGCTACCGGCTGCCGGATTTCGAGCTGGAAATGCGTTTTCATCCGCTCGACTTCACCCAGGTCAATTTCGAAATCAACCGTCAAATGGTCACCCGCGCGATCAATTTGCTCGACGTGCAGCCAGAAGAACGGGTGCTCGATCTGTTCTGCGGCCTCGGCAATTTCACGCTGCCGTTGGCCCGCCGTGCCCGAGAAGTCGTTGGCGTTGAAGGTGATGAGGCGCTGGTTCAGCGCGGTATCGAAAATGCCACCCACAACAAGATCGACAATGTGCGCTTTTACGGCGCCGATTTGACCAAGGACATCACCAGCCATCCTTGGGCAAAAGAAGGCTTTGACAAGATCCTGATCGACCCGCCGCGTTCAGGCGCTCTGGAAGTGGTGCGCGAGCTGGCCCGATTCAAGGCCAAGCGTGTCGTTTACGTTTCCTGCAACCCGGCAACGCTGGCTCGCGATGCTGGCGAATTGACTAAACTGGGATACCGGCTCAGCAAGGCCGGCGTCATGGACATGTTCCCGCACACGACCCATGTTGAGTCGATGGCGGTGTTCGAGCGCAAGAACTGAATCCGACGGAAAGCGTCCAAAAGCCCACGGCTTCGACGCTGAGGTAAGCACCAGCAATCATGGTTAAAGTTCGCGAAGATTTTCCGTTAACCGGCGATGGTGCCATCGATATTGATCGCTGGCTCAGTCGCATCAATATCCAGCGCGAGCCAGAGCAGATGAATCTGCTCTGCAAAGCGATCGAGTTGGTGATCACCCAGCACTGGGATTGTGTGACCGATTTGGGGCTTTCCTGTTTCGAGCAGGGACTGGCCGTCGCCGAGATCCTGGCCAGTTTGAATCTCGACACCAACACGCTGACCGCTGCGGTCATTTCGCCCAGCGTACAATTCGGTGAGCTGTCGCTGGAGCATGTCGAAGAACTGCTCAGCAAACCGGTCGCCGAACTGGTTGCCGGTGCGCTGCGCATGGAAGCCATCCGTTCTCTGCAAGATAGCAAGAACGACGGCAAGCTGACGGCATCGCAAGGTGACAACCTGCGCAAAATGTTGATCGCGATGGTCGACGATACCCGCATCGTGTTGCTGAAGCTGGCCGAGCGGATCTATTTGCTGCGCGCGATCAAAGACAAGCCACGCGATGTGCAACTCCATGTTGCCAGCGAAACCCGGGAAATCTTTGCCCCGCTGGCCAATCGTCTCGGCATCGGTCAATTGAAGTGGGAATTGGAAGATCTCTCGTTCCGTTATCTGAATGCCAGCGAATACAAGGAAATCGCTTCGCATCTGCATGAAAAGCGCCTTGACCGTGAACAATATATCAAGCGCGTTATTCAAACGCTGGAAAGCGAATTGCAGAAAGCCGGCATCAACGGCGAAGTCAGCGGCCGGGTCAAACACATTTATTCGATTTGGCGCAAGATGACGCGCAAAGGCGTCGGTTTTGAAGAGATTTATGATGTGCGCGCTGTGCGCATTCTGGTACCAGAGATTCGTGATTGTTATGCGGCGCTCGGCATTGTTCATTCCTGTTGGCAGCATATTCCAAAAGAGTTTGACGATTACATCGCGACGCCGAAAGAAAACGGTTATCGCTCGCTGCACACGGCGGTAATTGGCCCGGAAGGCAAGGCCTTGGAAGTGCAGATTCGCACCCATCAAATGCATCAGGAATCGGAGCTTGGTGTCGCCGCCCATTGGCGTTACAAGGAAGGTGCTGGTGTCACCGCGCCCAGTACCCAGGATTCAAAAATTGCCTGGCTGCGGCAATTGGTTGAATGGCAGGAAGAAGTGGCCGACTCGAACGCCTTGCTCGATGAGTTCCGTCATGAAGTTGTCGATGATCGGGTTTACGTATTTACGCCCGATGGCAACATCATCGACCTACCGGCCGGCGCTACACCGGTCGATTTTGCCTATCACGTTCATACCTCTGTTGGTCATCGTTGTCGCGGAGCCAAAGTCAATGGCCGCATTGTGCCGCTGACTTATCAGCTGCAAACCGGCGAGCAAGTGCAAATTCTGACGGCGAAAGAAGGCAAGCCCTCACTGGATTGGTTGAGCCCGCATCTGGGTTATGTGCATTCGCATCGAGCCCGCAGCAAAATCCAGAATTTTTTCCGTCAGCAAAACCGCGAACAGAATGTTCAGGAAGGCAAGGAAAACTTCGAGCGCGAACTGTCTCGTCACGGCTTGAGCAAAGTCGATTTGCTGCCGATTGCCCAGCGTTTCAATTTGCATTCTGTCGATGATTTGTACGGCAATATCGGTGCTGGCGATATTGGTTTGGTGCAGGCAACCAATGCCGCGCTGGCGCTGTATTTGCCGAAACAAGAGGAGAGCGAATCACTGGCGCCGGTACTGCGCTCAACCACCAGCCCGGAAAAAGTCGGTGGCATCAGCGTGCTCGGTGTCGACAACTTACTGACGCATACCGCCGGATGCTGTCGCCCGGTTCCCGGCGATCAAGTCATTGGCTACATCACCCAAGGTCGCGGTATTTCGATTCACCGCGCCGACTGCGCGCATATCCAGCGCGCTCATGAGGAACGGCCAGAACGCCTGGTTGAAATCGACTGGAGCGCGGATAAGGCCTCGCTTTATGTCGTCGACTTATTGATCGAGGCCACCGATCGTCAGGGTTTATTGCGTGATGTGACGACACTTGTCGCCAATGAGCGCATCAATGTCTCCGGGATGAGCACAACGACCAACAAGAAAACCCAAATCTCGATATTGGGTCTGCAAGTTGAAGTACGTGATGCGTTATCGCTGTCCCGCCTGGTTGCACAACTGGCGAAACTGCCCGGCGTGATGTCCGTGCAGCGCCGTTCGGATGGATAACAGCATGTCAGAAATCACCAACTGCAAAACGGGAATCGAACGGCTGTTACAGGTCATGAAACGTCTGCGCGACCCGGAACATGGTTGCCCCTGGGACAAGGAACAAACCTTCGCCACGATAGCGCCCTATACGATCGAGGAAGCGTACGAAGTGGCTGATGCCATTGCGCGCGAGGATTGGCCGGATTTGAAAGGCGAACTCGGCGACTTATTGTTCCAGGTCGTGTTCTACGCGCAAATGGCCAGCGAGCAGCACTGGTATGACTTTGATGCGATAGCGCACGCGATGGCTGATAAGCTCGAACGTCGCCATCCCCATGTATTCGCCGAAGGCGAATACCAGTCACACGAACAACTGCATCAGGACTGGGAAAAACGTAAAGCGGCCGAACGTGAGCAACGCGCGCAAAAACGTCAACAAGAAACGGTCAGTCTGATGGATGACATTCCACTGGCATTACCGGCATTGATGCGAGCCCAGAAAATCCAGAAACGTGCTGCCAGCGTTGGTTTTGACTGGCCGGACGTCGACGGTGTTTTCGAGAAAATCCACGAAGAACTGGCAGAGCTACAGCAGGCGATGGCTAATCAGTCTGCTGAGGAAATCGAAGAAGAGCTCGGCGATTTATTGTATTCGGTAGTCAATCTCGCACGACATCTAGGCGTCAAGTCAGAAACGGCGCTGGCGAACAGCAATGACAAGTTTGTTCGTCGATTTCAAGACATGGAGCGGACGGCCGCGCAAAAGGACCGCTCGTTATCTGAAATGAACGCCGATGCACTTGAACAACTTTGGCAGCAAGCCAAGCGAAACGCCTGAGAGAAAAAAACGGGCGCCGAGGCGCCCGTTCTGTTGTGCAGGATGATCAGAAGCTTTGCTGATAGTTCAGGTAAACCATGGCGCCACGGGCATCATGCACCGTGAAATCATAGTTGGCGTTGAACGTCGTGCTCTTCTGATTAGTGAACGGAGGATCTTCGTCGGTGCAGTTCTGGCAGCCTACGCGGATCTGGGCTCCGATGTTCGGCAGTGAGTAAGCGTACTGCAGATCAAAGGTGTTCCATTCATCAACGACGAACGGTCCGGGTGTTGCTGCATTTTCGGCGGCATCATCATCGTAGTCGGAAATGTAGTGCCACACCACATAGACTTGATGATCACCGTTGACCCAGTTTAGCCCCAAATTATTGCGATACTGTGGTAATGACTGAATCTGGTTGTTGCCGGCTCCTTCGATCGGCTGCCCAGGTGCGGTGACCAGTTCCAAATCAAATTGATCAAGATAGGTCAAGTCATTGGTCAGCGTAAATGTACCGGCGCCAGTTTCCCAACGATAACGCAGGTTGAAATCGGCGCCTTTGACGGTTTGCGAATCGCCGTTGATGTAGCTGTTCAGGATGTACTCGATTGTACCCGGAATACCCAAGGCTGTATCAGCGGGCGTTGCCGGCGCGCGGAATACCAATGACGGGACATTATTCAAAATGAAATTCAATGATGGCTGGGTAATGATGTCTTCGTAATCGTATTGGAACACATCAATGCCCATCGACAAGCCATCTACCGCATCCGGCGACCAAATTACCCCGAAGTTGGTGGACTCCGATACTTCCGGCATCAGGCTGACGTTGCCGCCATTTTCGACGCGAATTTGCGCGGCGCAATCAGAAGCCAAGCCGGTGACTGGACAGCGGATCGGATCAACCAACGTTGGGAATGATGATGTGGCGCCGTTGAATAATTCCGGTAACGACGGCGCACGGAATGACTCGCCCCAGCTCGCGCGCACCAGCCAATCGTCACCAATATTCCATTTCGCGCCAATTTTCGGCAGTGTCTTGGTGCCAAAGTCGCTGTAGTCTTCGTGACGACCTGCGATTTGCACTTCCAGACCTTCTACTATCGGAAGCGAAAATTCGATATAGGTTGAGGTTTGATCTCGTTGTCCATAAGTGTTGGCCGATGAACCGGTACCCAACAAGTTGCCGTCGTTGCGTTGCTTGTCGGCTTCGGCGGCATAGGATTGTTCGCGATATTCGACGCCAATGGCAACACCAACCGGACCACCCGGCAGTTCGAACAGCGTGCCGTTCGATGCGCTCCAGGTTAAGCCTCGCTCGAAACTGTCGTTGAATTGATCGTAGATGAATGACATCCAGTCGATCAGTTCCTGACTATTACTACCGTTATGAGCGGCGCCACCGAACGGGTTGTAATACAGATTACCATTTGGACCGCCGCGACCAAGCAGTGCCGCCTGGAAGCGGTCCTGCAGAATAGAGTTGCGGTTGGCGACCAATACTTCGCTACGGGTGAAGTTCCAGGACAACTGGCTGTCCCAATCTCCGATCAAAAATTCCAGACCGACGACTGCACGCGTGGCATTTGTGGTGATTTCCTGACGGCGATCGCCGGCATCAATCGGGCGGTAACGCACTTGCAAATCAACACCATAAGGGTTGTTCGGGTGGTCGGCCGCAATGAACGGAATATTGGAAAAATTCAGTACGGCCAGTTGCGCCGGTGTCAGCTCGCGCTGCCAGATACCGCCGGCGGTAAATGTAGCCGGCGCTGGTGCCGAAACGTTCATATCGTGTTTGCGGTTATACATGAATTCGGCAAAGGCGGTGATGTTGTCGCTGATCTCGCGATGACCTGTGACGAACAAGCCGGCACGTTCTGTTTCCGGCGAAAGATTGATGTGTTCGTTGAAGTTATAGCGGCAGAAGCCTCCCGTTGGTCCTTCCGAGGCGCCTAATCCACACTGTGCATCCGAAATCCAGGCACCGGTCACGAGATTACGATAAGTGCCGGGAGCGGCAAAGGTGCTGGTCAGGTTGGCACCCTGTGGCGTAAAGCTTGAATCGGCGCTGGCCGAGAAATCACGATCCGATAGGGTTTGCGCGGAAATTTTTTGGTAGCTACCGACAACCGTCCAGGCGCCTTTGTCACTGACGGTGCCGGAAACAAAACTGAAGGTATTGTCGGCGGCATCGGTTTCAACGGTGTTCTTGTGGCCGATATTGACTTCGGCGCCTTCATATTCCTTGCGCAAAATGATGTTGACGACACCGGCTACGGCGTCGGCGCCGTAAATTGCCGACGCGCCATCTTTCAGAATGTCGATACGCTCAATGGCTGACATCGGAATCGAGTTGATATCGACAAAGGTGCTGACAATGTTCTGTGCCTGACCATGCGGCGCGACGCGACGGCCGTTGATCAGCGTCAATGTGGCGCCTACACCTAGACCACGCAAGTTGAACTGACTGGTGCCGTTGGCAAACGAGTTGGTAAAGGTTTCCGGCAAAGTGCCGGCGTTGATGGTTAAGTTTCGGACTAGATCGGAAACGGTGGTGTAACCACCTTTCTCGATATCGTCGCGGCTGATGGTCAGTATCGGTGATGTGCCTTCGATATCAACGCGTTTGATATGGGAACCGGTGACGATGATGCGTTCAGCTGCCTTGTCGTCCTCTGCGGCGAGCGCCACAGTACTGACCAGTGAACCGGTCAGCGCGACCAGCACAGCATTACGCACGGCGGAATAGTGTTGTGGTGTTCTTGGGTTTTGCATTGTTGGGTTTCTCCTGCGTGTGAGTTCACCAGCGGCAGAAAAATGCGGCGGGGCATTGAAGGACAGATCAGAAAACAACCAGGGAAGGTGTTCGGATTTGCCCCGCCTTGATCAGGCCGAGAATAGCTGGGCCGAATACTGCACTGACTACCGCTTAGTGCCGGACAGAGCGTGCCGTGTCTGCCATACAGAAGCCCATAGAAAAAATATTGAATCTTTATTGAATGTGAAAATTACTATTTTTTCTGGTGATCTTTGTCAACAACCATTTCTGTTTGGTTTGCGTCATAGCGAGAGATGGTACTAATCACTTTTCCAGTCGGAATTTTTTCATCGTTATGTTCCAGTTCGATGTGCAACAGTAAGCAAAAGAGAGGAGTGCGCGATGCAGCTACAGCAAAGACAATGGCAGTTGGGAGCCTGGTTGATTGACGAAGGCCGGCAGCAGGTTTACTCGCACGGATGCTGCCAACCGATTCGAAAGAAGCTGTTGTCTGTGCTGGTGTGTTTAATTGAGCACTATCCGAACATGGTCGAGTCGGAATATCTGATTGAGAAAGTCTGGGGTCCTTATGCCTGCGTTGAACGGGCAGGCATTAACCACGCGATTTGGTCAATTCGACAACTGCTTGGTGAATCGGCGTCTGCTGATCCAATCATTGAAACGATTCCTAAACGTGGATATCGATTGGCTCTTGCTCCGCAACGCTTGGAGTCCAAACCCGCCGTGGGTCCTTCGTTGGCGCGTGTTCCGATAAGCCCGAAAGCCTCTATGTCGATGACGCGTTGAGCGTCATCGCTGGTCTCCGGCTTTGGTCGGCAACCCAATCTTTCCCCATTGCCGTTTGCCGCCCCCCTGTCAATTTTGCTAAACTTTGCCCCCGTCCTGGGGTTCCTATAATTTCTTTTCCCCCCTTCCTTTTTCTTTGACTGCGAGCAGAGTGCAGCCATGACGCGTTTTATTTTCGTAACGGGCGGTGTCGTTTCTTCTTTGGGCAAGGGTATTGCGTCGGCGAGTCTCGCGGCCATTCTTGAGGCCCGTGGCCTGAAGGTCACCCTGTTGAAGCTGGACCCGTATATCAATGTTGACCCGGGTACCATGAGCCCGTTCCAGCACGGTGAGGTCTATGTCACCGATGACGGCGCCGAGACCGACCTGGATCTGGGGCACTACGAGCGTTTCGTTCGTACCCGGATGTCCCGTCGCAACAGCGCCACGACCGGAAAAATCTATTCAGAGGTACTACGCCGTGAGCGCCGCGGTGACTATCTTGGTGCGACGGTACAGGTCATTCCGCATATCACGGACGCCATCAAGCAGACCGTGATCGCAGCCGGCGAAGGCTATGACGTGTGCGTCACCGAAGTTGGCGGTACGGTCGGCGATATCGAGTCGCTGCCGTTCCTGGAAGCCATCCGCCAGCTCGGTTATGAGCTTGGTCGCGAGCGAGCTGCGTTCATGCACCTGACGCTGCTACCTTATATTGCAACGGCCGGCGAGTTGAAAACCAAGCCGACCCAGCACTCAGTCAAGGAACTGCGCAGCCTCGGCATCCAGCCGGATATCCTGATCTGCCGCTCCGACCGCACACTGCCAGCCGGCGAGCGAGCCAAAATTGCGCTGTTCACCAATGTCGAAGAAAAAGCCGTTATTTCGCTGAAGGACGTCGACAGCATTTATCGTATCCCGGCTGTACTGCATTCGCAGGGACTGGACGAACTGATTTGCCAGCGCTTCAAAATTGACGCGGCACCGGCCGACCTGACCGAATGGGAGCAGGTGCTGTACGCCCAGGCCAATCCGAAAGGCGAAATCAATATCGCGATGGTTGGCAAATACGTGCACCTGACCGAAGCTTACAAATCTCTGACCGAGTCGTTGAAACACGCCGGTCTGCAGGCCCGCCAGGTGGTCAACATTCATTACATCGATTCGGAAGAAATCGATCGCAATGGCGTCGAGTTGCTAAAAACCGCTGACGCTATTTTGGTGCCGGGTGGTTTTGGTGAGCGTGGCATCGAAGGCAAGATCAAGGCGGCCGAATACGCCCGTGAAAATAAGGTGCCTTACCTTGGCATTTGTTTGGGCATGCAGGTTGCGGTCATTGAGTACGCCCGCCATATCGCTGGCATGGCTGGCGCTCACTCCACCGAGTTTGATAAAGAGACGCCATACCCGGTGGTCGCGATGATCACGGAATGGCTGGATAAAGATGGCTCGGTGCAGCAGCGCACGGCCGCCAGTGATTTGGGTGGCTCGATGCGTCTCGGTGCCCAGGAGTGTCTGTTGAAAGCCGGTTCTTTGGCGCGCGAAGCCTACGGCAAAGACAAGATCACCGAGCGTCATCGTCACCGTTACGAAGTCAACGACAACTACATCGACAAGCTGGCCGAAGCCGGTTTGGTGATTTCCGGCCGTTCCGTCGATCAGAATCTGGTCGAAATGATCGAACTGCCGGATCATCCTTGGTACCTCGCCTGCCAGTTCCACCCGGAATTCACTTCGACGCCGCGCGATGGTCATCCATTGTTCACCGCGTTCGTCAACGCGGCGGTCACTCACAAGCAGCAGGGGGTATAAACCTGATGGCGCAGAAAATTGTTGAATTTGCCGGCATCAAAACCGGCAACGATCTGCCGTTTGTGTTGTTCGGCGGCATGAATGTGCTGGAGTCGCGCGACATGGCGATGCAGGTCTGCGAAGCCTACGTCAAGGTCACGCAAAAACTTGGCATCCCTTACGTATTCAAGGCGTCGTTCGACAAGGCCAATCGCTCGTCGGTCAACTCTTATCGCGGCCCTGGTCTTGATGAAGGCCTGAAAATTTTTGAAGAGCTGAAAAAGACCTTCAAAGTTCCGGTGATCACCGATGTTCATGAACCACATCAGGCCAAGCCGGTGGCCGAAGTGGCCGACATCATTCAGTTGCCGGCGTTTCTGTCACGTCAGACTGACTTGGTTGTTGCGATGGCAAAAACCGGCGCCGTCATCAACATCAAGAAAGCGCAATTTCTGGCGCCGCAGGAAATGCGCCATATTCTGAAAAAATGCGAAGAAGCGGGTAACGACAAACTGATTCTTTGTGAGCGTGGATCGAGTTTTGGTTACAACAACCTGGTCGTTGACATGCTCGGTTTCGGCATCATGAAAAAATTCGACTATCCGGTGTTTTTCGACGTCACCCACGCGCTGCAAATGCCGGGTGGATTGACCGAAAGCGCTGGTGGTCGTCGCGCGCAAGTATCGGAATTGGCACGTGCCGGCATGGCGGTCGGACTGGCCGGGCTTTTCCTGGAAGCGCATCCGGAGCCGGAAAACGCCAAATGCGATGGCCCGTGTGCGCTGCGCTTGTCGAAGTTGGAGCCGTTCCTGGCTCAGGTCAAAGCGATCGACGATTTAGTGAAAAATTTTGCACCACTGGAAACGGCGTAAAAGGTTTGTGGTTACTGATTTAATCGGTTAAAGGCATAAAAGGAAGCATCAATGGCAAGCATCAAACACATTATCGGTCGCGAAGTGCTGGACTCGCGTGGCAACCCGACCGTCGAAGCAGAAGTGATTCTCGATAACGGCATGCGCGGCGTGGCTTGCGCACCGAGCGGTGCCTCCACCGGTTCGCGCGAAGCGCTGGAACTGCGCGACGGCGACAAAGCCCGTTATCTCGGCAAAGGCGTACGCAAAGCTGTGTCGCATGTCGACACGGTCATTCGTGAAGCGCTGATCGGCAAATCGGTGTTTGAACAAGCCGCGATCGACAACTTGATGATTTCGCTGGACGGCACCGATAACAAAGGCAAGCTTGGCGCCAACGCTATTCTGGCTGTGTCGCTGGCCGTTGCCAAAGCGGCTGCCAATGCCAAAGGCGTCGGCTTGTATCAATACCTGAATACCTCCGGCAAATTCATCATGCCGGTACCGATGATGAACATCATCAACGGCGGTGCCCACGCTGACAACAATGTCGATATCCAGGAATTCATGATTCTGCCGGTCGGCGCGTCAAGTTTCTCGGAAGCACTGCGTTACGGCGCCGAAGTTTTCCACGCGCTGAAAGCCGTGTTGAAAGCACGCAAGCTGAATACTGCGGTTGGCGATGAAGGCGGTTTCGCGCCGGATTTGAAGTCGAACGAAGAAGCCGTCACCTGCATTATTGAAGCAGTGGAAAAAGCCGGCTACAAACTCGGCAAAGATATTTACCTTGGCCTCGATGTCGCCAGCTCAGAATTCTACAAAGAGGGTTACTACCACCTCGAAGGCGAAGGCAAATCGTTCAGCTCGGCAGAATTTGCTGATTACCTCGCTGACTGGTGCGATCGTTACCCGATTATCTCGATTGAAGATGGCATGGACGAAAGCGATTGGGGCGGCTGGGATCTTCTGACTAAAAAGCTCGGCAATCGCTGCCAGTTGGTCGGTGACGATCTGTTCGTGACCAACACCAAAATCCTGCAGGAAGGCATCAACAAGCACATCGCCAATTCAATTCTGATCAAGGTCAATCAAATCGGTTCACTGACCGAAACGTTGGCTGCGATCGACATGGCACACAAAGCCGGTTACACAGCCGTCTCTTCGCACCGTTCTGGCGAAACCGAAGACGTCACGATTGCCGATCTGGCTGTTGCTACCGGCTGCGGTCAAATCAAGACCGGTTCGCTGTGCCGTTCTGATCGCGTCGCCAAGTACAACCAGCTACTGCGTATTGAGCAGGAGCTCGGCGACAAGGCCATTTACGCTGGCCGATCGGCGTTCCCGCGCCTGAAGTAATTCGGGTCGCTAAAACAAAACAAACGCAGCTTCGGCTGCGTTTGTTTTTTTCCCTCAGGGCAATTTGTCTTCCCTGACTACGTCCGACCTTGTTCCTGTTATTTGCCCTCATAGCAACGCTTTCTCGTTGCCTCTTGACCAGCTCCGTCCGCTTCCGGCCTCCCGCTAAGCAAAATTTCCAGAGATACTTGACGATATACACTATGTAACATACAGTATGCATCATGTACTGTGTGATAAACAGTGTATGCCGCCAAGTATGGGAGCTGCTATGGAACAGGGCATTCAGGACAAATTGCTGCAGGAGCTGCGCCGGGGTTCGCTGATTCTGGCGGTGCTTGGCCAGTTGCGGCAGGAGCATTACGGCTATTCGCTGCGCAAAGCCTTGAACGATCAGGGTCTCGAAATCGATGAAGGCACGCTGTATCCACTGGTGCGCCGCCTGGAATCACAGGGGCTGTTGAACAGCGAATGGCGGGAAGAGGACAAGCGCCAAAAACGCTTTTACCGCTTATCAGAAAGCGGAGTGCAAGTGCTTGAGCGCTTGATGATCGACTGGCGTCAGTTGAACGACAGCATCGAACGGATTGTGAAGGAACCCCATTTTGAAGGAGAAGTGCCATGAGCCTGTTGGACAGTTACCTGGAAGCGGTCCGAAGCTATCTTCCGCCCACCGCAAAAGACGACATCATTGAAGAGTTACGCGATGAGTTGCGCTCACAGGCCGAAGCTTGGGAGCAGCAGCGCGGCGAGCCTCTGTCGGAACAGGACTGGCACAAGTTGCTGCTGCAAGCCGGCCATCCAGCCAGTGCTGCCGCCAAGTTTTATGAAGCGGAGCCGTTACTTGGCAATCACATGTCAGGACTATTCTGGCTGGCCCTGAAACCGCTGGCTTACGTTCTGATTGGTATCTATACCGCGATTGCCGTGTTCAACGTTTTCGGTGGCCAGAATTTGATTCAGGCCATTATCCAAGGCGCCAGCCAAG
This sequence comes from Permianibacter aggregans, assembly GCF_009756665.1. Taxonomy (GTDB): domain Bacteria; phylum Pseudomonadota; class Gammaproteobacteria; order Enterobacterales; family Permianibacteraceae; genus Permianibacter; species Permianibacter aggregans. Next base: position 797,282 of record NZ_CP037953.1, on the reverse strand, counting down.
CCTCCTGGGCATTTGTTTTCGGCATCGGTGCATTGGTGTTGACGCTGGCGGTGTTGGAGCGCCAGCAAATCCGTTTTAATGTCTTCGGTCATTGGCATCCTTCGCGTTTGCCGCGCGACCCAAAGCGTTACGTTATTGCCCGCTCGGAAAGTATGTTTGAGATCATTTTCGGGGTGATCTTTATCGCCTGGTGGTTGGGTCGCATAGAGTTCATGAATATGTTCCCGATTGATCATCTGGAATTCGATGTCTCCTTGTCGACCGCCTGGCACCCATACTTTTATCCGATTCTGGTGTTGTCGATTATTGAACTGGGCGCGGCGCTGATCAATTTCGCTCATCCGGTACGGACCAGAATCAAGGCCATTGCCCGGCTGGCGGTCAGCGCCGTCACTTTGTTTATTGCTTATCAATTGTTGATGGCCGATGCGCTGCTGACCGTTACCGGCCCGACCGATGCGGTCGAAAACTTTACCCGGGTCAACTATTGGATGGAGCGTTCGGTCGATTTCATTCTGGTGGCTATCGTGGTGGTTTACCTGTTTGAGATCGGATCGGATCTGCGCCTGTTGCTGAGCAAACCTTTCGGGCGGATGTCAGCAGAAAAGTCGCAAGCTTGATGTGATTGGCGATGGCGCGGTGGTAGTCAAACCCGCGCCAATTCTGCGATACTGCGCCCGGTGCAACCCAAGGGAAATGATCATGAAAGTGGTGGCGGTGGTATTCCTGCTGATGTTCTGCGCGTTGCAGGGCCGGCTATGGTATGGCCACGGCAGCATCGCCGAGCTGCATCAGTTGCATGCCCGCATTGAACAACAAAAAGCCGAAAACGATTTACTCAATGAACGCAACGCGTCACTGCGGGTTGATATTGTCGATTTGAAAACCGGTCTCGATGGCATTGAAGAACGCGCCCGCCATGAGCTGGGCCTGGTCAAAAAAGGCGAAGTGTTTTACCGCATCGTCGACGGTAGATAAGCATGCGTTGTTGGGCCATTATTCCGGCGGCAGGTTCCGGCTCCCGGCTCGGTGCCGATCGACCCAAACAATATTTGTCACTGCACGGCGCCACGGTTCTTTTCCATACCCTGTCTTTTTTTCTCGCTGATTCCCGTTTCAGTCAGGTGCTGGTAGCACTGGCTGCTGATGATCAGCTTTTTCGGCATTCCGATGCTGCCGCGTTGCCGGTGCAAACCGTCGTTGGTGGCGATACCCGCCATGCGTCGGTGCTGGCAGCGTTACGGGCATTGCAGGGGCGAGCAGAGGATCATGATTGGGTATTCGTTCATGACGCCGCCAGACCGCTATTGCTTGCCTCCGATCTGCAACAGTTATTCACTACACTCAAGGACGCCGAAACGGAAAATTTTGCCGGTGCGATTCTGGCCGTGCCGGTGGCCGATACGCTGAAAAGAGTGGCGAACGATGGCACGATTGAAGCCACCGTCGATCGCCAAGGTTTATGGCGGGCGATGACGCCGCAAGTGTTTCGTTTTCAGGCGTTACTGACCGCGTTGATCTCGTCCGAGAGTCGCGCGATTGCCGTCACCGATGAAGCGTCGGCGATGGAAGCGGCTGGTCATACCGTGCGCATCGTTCGTGGTCGTGATGACAACATCAAGATCACTCAAGGCCAGGACTTGATGATCGCCGAACAGATTTTTGCCTGGCAGCGTCAGCAGGGCTGGCGTGACTGAAATAATGAAAGGTAGCAACGAATGAGTTTTCGAATCGGTCATGGTTTTGATGTGCATAAATTCGGCGGTGACAAACCGCTGATCTTGGCCGGCGTCAGCATACCCGGTGCGCAAGGTGTGCTGGCCCATTCCGATGGCGATGTCGTGCTGCACGCGCTGTGCGATGCTCTGCTCGGTGCTGCCGGTCTTGGTGATATTGGCGAGCACTTTCCCGACACCGACGAGCGCTGGCGCGGTGCTGACAGTCGTGCGCTACTGGCCCACGTGATGACGCTGATCGCCGAACAGGGTTGGGCGGTCGCCAATGTCGACATCACCGTCGTGGCGCAAACGCCTCGGCTCAGTGGCCATAAATCGGCGATGCGCAGGCAGGTAGCCGAGGATTTGGCGCTGCCGGAATCGGCGGTCAACCTGAAAGCCACGACCACCGAAGGGCTAGGCTATATCGGCCGTAAGGAAGGCATCGCGGTGCACGCCGTTGCGCTGTTGATGGCCAAGGCAGTTGCAAGCCGCTGATGGCGCGGTAACATGTGCGCCCGTTGTTGTCGGTGAGCTGTGATGCGAATTCTGCTGAGTAATGATGATGGTTATTTTGCGCCAGGCCTGAAAGCGTTGCATGACGCCCTGCGCGAATTGGGCGAAGTTACCGTGGTGGCGCCGGATCGCAATCGCAGCGGTGCCAGCAACTCGCTGACGCTCGATACGCCGATCCGCTATCACCTGAGCGTCGAGGGTTTTTTCGCGGTGACCGGTACGCCGACCGATTGCGTGCACTTGGCCACCCACCGCTTGATGCCGAAGCCGCCAGATATCGTGCTGGCCGGTATCAACAACGGCGCCAATCTTGGTGATGATGTCATTTATTCCGGCACCGTCGCAGCGGCGATGGAAGGCCGTCATCTCGGTTATCCGGCACTGGCAATGTCGCTGGTTGGCCCGAAATGCGAGCACTATGAAACCGCGGCAAAAGTGGCGCTGAAGCTGGTCAAGCAACTGAAAAGCCGTTCGCTGGCTCATAATCGGATTCTGAACGTCAATGTGCCGGACCTGCCCTACGATCAATTGGCCGGCATCAAGGTGACAAGGCTTGGTCACCGGCATAGAGCCGACACGATTATTCCGGCGCACGACCCGAAAGGTCGGGATGTATACTGGATTGGCCCGCCGGCCGAAGGCGATGACGCCGGCGAGGGCACTGATTTCCATGCAATAGAAAATGGTTGTGTTTCCGTGACGCCGCTGCACGTGGACCTGACCGCCTACAGCAGCATGGACAAGTTGAACGACTGGATTGGGGCGATGTCATTACCATGAACGCAAGCAGTATTCGAGGGATAGGCATGACATCCGAACGCACCCGCCAGCGGCTGGTGCAGCGCCTGCAGGAAAGCGGCATCAGCAACCCGATGGTGCTGGCCGCAGTGGCGGCCACGCCGCGCCATATATTCGTTGATGAAGCCCTGGCGCATCGCGCTTATGAAGATACCGCCTTACCAATCGGCCGAGGCCAAACCATTTCACAACCGTTTATCGTTGCCCGGATGACCGAACTGATGCTCGATGCCGGTCCGGTCAAGAAAGTGCTGGAAATCGGCACTGGCTGCGGTTATCAAACCGCCGTGTTGTCACAGCTGGTTGACGAGATTTACACCATCGAGCGCATCGGCGCGTTGCAAGATCAGGCGAAAGAAAGGTTGCAGTCGATGGGCGTTGAGGGCGTGTATTTCCGTCACGGTGATGGCTTCCAGGGCTGGAAAGAACACGCGCCGTTCGATGCCATTATCGTCACCGCGGCGCCAATGGCGGTACCGCAAGCCCTGTTCGATCAACTGGCCGAAGGCGGCCGGATGATCATCCCTGTGGGTCAGCACAGCGGTGTCCAGGATTTGATGCTGGTGGAAAAACGCAATGGTCAGAAGCAGGTGGCGATGATGGACAAAGTCCGCTTTGTGCCGCTGCAAGCCGGCCCCGTGGAGTAGTGATCAAACGCGTGAAAGCTTGTCGTCTAGCTTCGCTCATTGTTGTCGCGCTGTTGCTGAATGCCTGCGCGGCGCCGCATATTGCACCGGTCGAATCACGGCTGGTGGCTCAGGAGCAGGCGAGTTTTCTCGGCTATCATGTGGTCAGGGCTGGCGAAACGCTGTATTCGATAGCCTTCTCCTACGGCCTTGATTACCGTCAGCTCGCCTCTTGGAACGGCATCGGCAATAATTTCCTGATCTTTCCTGGTCAGCGCTTGAAACTCTCTGGCCCAAGGCTCGCCGAACGTCAAAATAATGGCGAAAACGTCAAAAATCCGTCGAATTCTGAGGGCAGAACCACCACCAATCGGGGCATTTCCTCAACTGGTGGTAGTAGACAACCGACGGCTTCGTCAAGTCAGACCAGTCGTCCGGCAAGCACTTCAGAGTCTCTTCAATCCAACTCTGACAGAAGTACTCACTCCGTCATAGCCTCCAGTCAATCCGCATCATCTGGTACGAATACTTCGATCAGCCAGTATGTCGGGCCCAGCGTCGTCAACTGGCATTGGCCGGCCCCGGGTGAGGTCGTCCAGCGCTTCTCGTCAGCCTCGATGGGCAACAAGGGCCTGAATATTGCAGGGAAAAAAGGTGAACCGGTTCGCTCGGCCGCTGATGGCGTTGTGGTCTATGCAGGGGGCGGTTTGCGTGGTTTCGGGAATTTGGTTATTGTGAAACACAATGACGATTTTTTGAGCGCCTACGCCCACAACAGCGCCCTGCATGTGAAAGAAAACGACGCCGTTAAAGCTGGCCAGTTACTTGCCGATATAGGCGATAGCGGAACTGATCGAGTGCAATTGCACTTCGAGATCCGCTACCAGGGTCAACCGGTGGATCCACTCAAGTATTTGCCGAAACGCTGAATGATAACAGCGCCGGCGATTACTGCAGCAGAGTGAATCCGAATGACTGAAGTAATAGCCGAAGGCCGCCAGACCTCAAGCCTGAAGTCTGAGACGCCCGGCACAATCGCTTGGTGGAGGTACTGTCATGAAAGAGCAGTGGAACAACGACGCTTTGCTGGATGACGATTCAGAAGAATTGGCCCTCCACGACGAGTTCTCAGAAGAGGACTACGACACAGAAGACACTGAGCCCCAGGCTCCCGTCCGGTTCGATCTAACGGAGGACGAGAAAATCATGGATGCTACACAACTCTATCTTGGTGAAATTGGTGCTTCCGCGCTGCTCACCGCCGAAGAAGAAGTCTATTTTTCCCGCAAGTCGCAACGCGGCTGCATGAAATCCAAACAACGGATGATCGAGAGCAATCTGCGCCTGGTGGTGAAAATCGCCCGCCGTTACAACGGTCGCGGCCTGCCACTGCTCGATCTGATCGAAGAAGGTAACCTTGGTCTGATCCGCGCTGTCGAGAAATTCGACCCTGAGCGCGGTTTCCGCTTTTCCACCTATGCCACCTGGTGGATTCGTCAAACGATTGAACGGGCGCTGATGAACCAGACCCGCACCATTCGTCTGCCTATCCACGTCGTCAAAGAATTGAATGTTTACCTGCGTGCCGCTCGCGAGCTGGCGCACAAACTCGATCACGAACCGACCGCCGAAGAAATTGCCGCCAAACTCGGCAAGCCGGTTGAAGACGTGTCGAAAATGCTTGGCCTCAATGAGCGCATCAGCTCGATTGATACCCCGTTCGGCACCGATGGCGATCGGTCGTTGCTCGACACGATCCCGGACGATATGGCCAGCGAGCCGGTTGCCGTGCTCGAAGATCACGATATGCGCAGCAATATCGAGAAATGGCTGAACATGTTGTCAGACAAGCAGCGCGATGTGCTGGCTCGTCGTTTCGGCCTGCTCGAATACGAACCGCAAACGCTGGAAGAAGTGGGTAATGAGATCGGGTTGACGCGCGAACGGGTGCGGCAAATCCAGGTCGAGGCACTGAAGCGTCTGCGCGAAATTCTGCGCGAGCAAAATCTGAATATGGATGCCTTGTTCGAATAACGTTTGAGTACTTGTGTGTGGCCCCGCGATGCGGGGCTTTCTTTTTTTTGCTGCTTACAAAACGCCTATCAGCGCGAGGCTTGGCAGTTTTCGGTTTCTTTACTCAAGCGCACGGCGTCGATATAAATCGTGGTACCGGCAGTTGGCGTGCCCTGGTAGAACACCCGCACGGTACTGATTTCATCGAGACTGATGATGCGCGTCTGCGCGGCATGGGCAATTTTTTCCAGCGGCACTTGCAGATCATTCCAGCCGGGTTTGGCAGTGAAGTTCTGGTTGTAGCGATCGTGATAAGCCTCGCCCATTTGCCGGTGACGGTTATCGTGCACACGCAAGGAAAGCGGTAGCGCTTTCGCTTGTGGGTTGTACACCGACAGACTCAAACAGGCGAGCTCATGCCATTGGCGCGGAAAATAACGTAACGAGGCACCGGCCAGCGGTTGCTCCGGTAAGACGACTTTCAAGGCATGTTTGCCGTCGCGAGCTTGCTCGGCGGAACGGGTGCCGGCCGACCAATTCAGCGTATCGGTCCAATGCTCAAAATCGGACAACACCGGAAAGGCTTTTTGCCGATGCCAATCGGCCGCGAGCATTTGCATCGGTCGAATAAACAATATCGCGATCGCCAGCACGACAATGCTACGCAACACCAAGCGTGGCGCTGTGCTTTGCAGATAATGACGGGCATAAAGCCAGAGCACGGCCAGCACGACGCCAAGCACGTTCATCGCGATATCGCGGCCGCTGGGATTGCGCGCCGTCAGTGACTGCAACCATTCGGTGGCCACCGCGAAAATCAGGAGCGGCGGCAACAATAGCGTCAACCAGACGCGTAACACCGGTGGATGGCGGCCGCTGAGTGCCTGATCAAAGACGACAGTCAGCAGGAAAAATAGCGGCACATGGGCGATATTCCACAGTGCAAACATCGCCCGGGAATGGATCTGCGCAGTATCCAGCACCAACAGCAAATACAACGCCAGCATCAAGGTGATGACCAGCAAGGTCAATCGATGGCGGCGGCTCGGCAGCAGGCGCATGCGTTAAGACCCGTATTACGGTGTGTTGGCCGAAATGCTAAGGGCATGGATGTCTTCATCCATCATCTCGCCGAGCGCCGCGTACACCATGCGGTGTCTTGCAAGTGGTGTTTTGCCGGCGAATTGCGGTGACACGATCTGCACGGCGAAATGGCCTTTACCGGTCAGCGCGCCGGCATGGCCCGCATGCAAATGGCTCTCATCGATGACATCCAGTTGCACAGGCTGTAAGGCCAGTTGCAAGCGACGACGGATTTCTTCAACGCGTTCGGTTTTGTCCATTACGGTAGCACCTTCTTGAACGGTTTGACGGTGACGCGTTGATAGACACCAGCGGCAACGTATGGGTCGCTGTCGGCAAATGCCTGTGCCTCACCGAGTGAAGCAAATTCCGCAATGATGACCGAACCGGTAAAGCCGGCCGGGCCCGGATCATTGCTATCAATCGCCGGGCACGGGCCGGCTAGCAGCAAACGACCTTCATTTTTCAGTTGCTGCAAGCGGGCCAGGTGATTGGCGCGCGCACCCAAACGCTTGTCCAATGCATTCGGATAATCTTCAGCATAGATCAGATAAAACATGGTTTAGTCCTTGCTGTGGTTTTCTGCAGAAGTTTCTGCCGGCAAATACGGCTGCAGTTTCACGAAGGTATAAATCATCACGGCCATTTGAATGACAAACGTGCCGGGAAATTTGAACAGTCCCCAGATGCGATTGTTGCCGGGGAAAAACACAAACGCGATCAACACATTCAGCACACCGGTGATGATTGCGAACCACATCCACAACAGATTCATCTGCTTCCACAGCGCATCCGGTGCCGGCCAACTGATTTTGACCGAGAATTCCATCAATTCGCGCACGGTGTTTTTGTTCAACAGCCAATGGCGCCAGGCGATGATCACCGCGACTACCCAGAAAAAGATCGACACTTTCCATTTGATGAACGCCGGGTCGTGCAGCAGCAGTGTTAAACCACCGAGCGGCAGAACGAAAGCCAAGCCGAACAAATGCATTTTTTCAAAGCGTTTGTGCAGAACATAGTGCACGGTCGTCTGCAGTACCGAGCCGATCATCAGCGCGCCAGTTGCCCAGTAAATATCTTTCAGCAACAGCAGCAGCAAGAACGCGGCGAGCGGGAAAAAATCGATCAGAAATTTCTGCATGGTAAACTGCATGGACTTTTTTATCAGGCCGCGATCATAGGCGAATGAACGTGTGTCCGTCATCCTGGAGTGTTCGTGATCATCGATTTGCATTGCCATAGCCACTATTCCGATGGTGCCTTGTCGCCCGCCGAACTGGTGCAGCAAGCCGAATCTCGCGGCGTCAACGTGCTGGCGCTCTCCGATCACGACTCGGTTGACGGCATCGCGGAAGCCAAGGCTGCCGCCCAATCGCTGAAACTGGTGCCGGCTGTCGAGCTCTCCTGCGGTTGGCAGCACAAGGAGATTCACGTCGTTGGCCTCGGTGTCGATACCGCGTCGACGGTCCTGCAGCAGGGCTTGGCGACTCAGCAGCAGCGTCGCTGGCATCGTGCCGAAGCCATTTGCGCCAAGCTCGCCAAGGACAATATCAACGGTGTTCTGGAGCAGCTCTGCAGCCGCCAAGCCAGCGCACCGACCCGTAGCCATGTCGCTCATGAGCTGGTCGATCGAGGCTTGGTCAAGGATCAGGAGCGGGCATTCAAGCGTTATCTGGGCCGAACCGGTTCCGCCTATGTGCCGGCCGAATGGTGCTCACTAAGCGAAGGCATCAGCTGGATTCGCGAGGCCGGAGGGATTCCGGTATTGGCCCATCCCGGTCGTTACAAGCTTTCTGGCTCCGGTCTGCAAAAGCTGACCGAAGCGTTCAAAGAAGCCGGCGGTCAGGGCTTCGAGCTTTCCTATCCGCAACTGTTTCCGAAAGAAGCGCAACGTATGGCAAAATTGGTACGTTCGCTGGAGCTGTGGGCCAGTCAAGGCAGCGATTTTCATTCTGAAGCGCAGCGCTGGACCGGGCTGGGCAGAATGCCGCCGTTGCCGCCTGCGGTGACCACGGTTTGGCAAGCCAGGCCGGAACTGTTTTCCTAACCCATCCATTGATTTGCCGGAGTGTCGCGTGAGCCGACTGATACAGGTGCATCCGCAAGACCCGCAAGACCGCCTGATCGAACAGGTGGCGGATGTGATTCGCCAAGGTGGCGTCATCATTTATCCGACCGATACCGGCTATGCGGTCGGCTGGCGCATGGACGATAAAGGTGCCACCGATCGCGTGCGTTTTATGCGTGGCCTCGACAAGCACCACCATTTCACGCTGGCCTGCAAGGATTTGTCGGAAATTTCCAATTACGCCCGCATCGACGATCCGGCCTACCGGGTGTTGCGTGCGCATACGCCCGGTCCGTATACGTTCATTCTGCGGGCGACCAAAGAAGTGCCGAAACGCCTGCAACATGACAAGCGCAAAACCATCGGTATTCGCGTGCCGGACAATCGGATTGCCCAGGCGTTGCTGAATGCGCTCGGAGAACCGATTCAGACCACGTCGCTGGTGTTGCCTGACAGCACTGAACTCGGTGCCGACCCGTACGAAATTCACCAGACGGTCGGTAACCAGGTCGATATCGTTGTCGATGGTGGTTATTGCGGTAATGGCGTGACAACCATCGTCGATTTGACCGAAGGTGTGCCGGTATTGGTGCGCGAAGGTGACGGCGACGCGAGTGCATTTCATCGTGAAGACAGCCTGTTCTGATTGGGCGCTTAGTTATCGTGTGGCAACGGTCGCCGATATTCCGGCGATGCACCGGGTGCGCATGGCCGTCAAAGAAAATGTCTTGTCGAATCCGGCGAAAGTCACGCCGGAAATGTATGTGCCGTATTTGCAGGAGTTTGGCAAAGGTTGGGTCTGTGAAGATCAGGGCCAGATACTTGGGCTCAGCATTGTTGATTATCGAAACGGCTCGGTTTGGGCGTTGTTTGTCGACCCGACCGCTGAGCAGCGCGGCATTGGCAAGCGCTTGATGCAGGTGCTGGTGGACGATGCCCGCCGACGCGGTTTTGTTGAACTCAAATTGAGCACCGCTATCGATACTCGTGCTGATCGGTTTTATCTGCGTCAGGGATGGTTACCGGGTGAAGTCGATGCCGACGGCGAGCGGCATTACCGTTTGCCACTGTAAAAATTATTTCCGGCTGTCGTTCTGGTGGCCGTTTCCAAGTTGGACTATGTTGAATAGCAACCGATGACGTAACGCCTGGGTCGTTATGCGCACACTGTGCTTGAGTCTGGCTCTGCTGATGGGCTCCGTTGCCGGCGCGGAGTCGATTAGCTTGCGTGCCGACGTCTGGTTTCCGATGAATGGTGAGGCGGGCGCAAGTCGGCCCGGCTACATGATCGAGGTTGCCGAAAAAGTCTTCGGCGCCGCCGGCTATCAACTTGACTACGGCAATCAGCCTTGGGTGCGCGCGGTACGCGATGTGCGCGAAGGTCTGGCCGATTGTGTTGTTGGCGCATACTGGATCGACACGCCGGATTTTGTGTTCGGTGAAGAACCGCTTGGTATGGACATTCAGGCGTTTTTTGTTCGCCGCGACCATCCGTTTCGTTACCAGGGACAAGCGCAGGATCTGCGCGGATTGCGCATCGGTGTCATTGGCGGTTATGCCTACGGTGAGGAATACGAGCGCTTGATTCAGCTCAGTGGCGCCATCTCGGAGCCGATGAATGATGACAACGCACTGGAGCAGAATATTCGCAAGATGCTGGCCGGCCGTATCGACGCGACATTGGAATCAACATTTGTCATGCAAGCAAAGCTCAAGGATTTGGGCTTGCAACACCAGGTGGTTATGGCCGGCCAGTTTGGTGAGCCGACGCCAACGTATATCGCCTGCTCACCGGCAAAGCCGACATCGAAACACTATGTCACGTTGCTGGATGAAGGTATTCGCGCGATGCGCGCCTCCGGTGAGCTGCAAGTCATTCTGCAGCGCTACGGTCTCGAAGACTGGCAGTAAGCTGGTCACGGTGGCGAGGTTGGCGTCGCTGAACTATCTTTTCCGGGTAGCTCGCTCAGCCTTCGAGGTGGAACATGAACAAATGCGTTCTGTTACTGGCCGTTCTGTGCAGTGCACTCAGCCATGCCGATCAAGTCACGCTGCGGGCCGATGTCTGGTTTCCGATGAATGGTGAGCCCGGCTCGGCCAACCCTGGCTATATGATTGAAGTGGCGGACAAGGCGTTCGCCGCGGCCGGCCATAGCATTGATTATGCCAATATGCCTTGGGAGCGCGCGGTCGCCGAAGTGCGTGCCGGCAAAATCGACTGTGCAGTCGGCGCCTATAAGGAAGATGCGCCGGATTTTGTATACGGTGATCAGCATCTCGGCCTGGATACCCAGGCGTTTTTCGTCAAGAAAGGCACGCCGTTCCGCTACACCGGCAATCTTGAGGATTTGCGAAACGTTTCGATTGGCATCATCGGCGGCTATTCCTACGGCGAGGATTTTGACGAATTCATCAAACAGCCGGGGCTGTCGGTGCAGTCGATCAGCGCGGACAATGCACTGGAGCAGAACATCAAGAAACTGCTGGCCGGTCGTATCGTGACAACGCTGGATTCAGTGCCGGTGGTACGAGCCAAGATCAAGGAAATGGGCGTACAGGATCAGATCGTCATGGCCGGCCAATTTGGTGAACCGACACCGATGTATATCGCCTGCTCGCCAGCGAAGCCGACATCAAAGCAGTATGTCGCGATTCTCGACAAGGGCATTCGCGACTTGCGCGCCTCCGGTGAGCTGAAAAAAATTCTCGACAAATACGGCTTGGAAGACTGGCAGTAAGGTTTTGGTCGCTTGCGATTAGGGTTCACCCCAGGCATCACGCACCAGCTTCCGGTACTGCCGCTCGGCGTTGGTTGATATTTCTTGCGGGTGATGCAGGCTCCAGCGTGCCAACTGCAACTGATGCCGCTGCCGGCTCATTTCACCGCTCGGTAGCTTGTCGTAATCGGCCAGCCAAGGCGCTTGTGCGCGTGGCACATCGAACGGGCAATGGTCTTGATACGGCGTGCCGCAAATCGGGCAGGGCGTGGCAGTCATGAGGCAATCCATCCTATGGCGGCTATCGTCAGTACCAGCAAGCCGGCACTGGCGAGCAATACCGGCCGGCGCAGGCTGCGGTCGCCAAGCGCGACAACCATTCCGGCTTTGGTCAGGGTGTTGGCGAGCGAGGCAAGCAAAATAGCGATGGCGGCCTGGCCTATCGGACTGCCATCCTTGGCCGAGCTGGAAATCGACAGCGTGATGGCATCGACATCGACCAAACCGGCGAGACTGGCGACACCATAAATCGATGAAGGCGGCAGGTAGTGTTCGCTGAGCCGCACGATAAACATGATCGCCGCGAACACCAGCGCGAACTGGGTGGCCTGCCAGAGACTGAACGGGTTTTTCACGTCGACCGCTTTTTCTTCGCTATCGCTTTCATCCTGACGCCAGTGATACCAGGCAATACCGGCGCACGCCGCAGCCAAAACCAAACAAGGGCCGGATAAGACCTTCAGCAACGGCGGGAAAATCAACGTCACGGCAATCAGCATGCGCATGTACATGACCGTCCAGGCCAGCAGAATGCCCGTCGTCAAGCGATGGGCGGCGCTTTTGCCGTCGATGCTGCTGCGCCGGGCCAGCGCCAGCGTCAGCGCCGTAGAAGACACCATGCCGCCGGACAAACCGGTGGCGGCAATGCCTTTGCGGCTGCCGAGCAGACGCATCGCAACATAACCGACCATCGACAGCGCCGAGATCAGAATCGCCAGCAGCCAGACCTTGAACGGGTTGAAGGCCTCCCATGGGTCCAGGGTTTCGTTCGGGATAATCGGCAGGATGATGAACGTGGCGATCAGCAGTTTCAGCCCGGCAAACAGATCATCGGTGCCGATTTTGTGCACGATGCCATGCAAGGGCTCGCGAAACGCCAGCAAGGCCGAGACGGTAACACCGAGCGCGATGGCAATCTCGGTGTAGCCAGTCAGCACGGTGGCGCCGAGCAGGTAGACGATATTGGCCGCGACCAGCGTAGTCAGTCCGGAATCCTGCTCACCAGAAGACAGAAAGCGCGGTGCCATGATAATGATGGTCAGGGCGACCAAGCCGAACAGCAGTAGCCAGCTCTGGTCCATGGTCTGCCCGAGCCAGCCGGCCAGCGCGCCGCTGAGCGCTATCAGCGAAAAGGTGCGCAGTCCGGCGGCGGTGCCGCTCTTGTCGCGGTATTTCTCGCGCTCGACACCAACCAGCGCACCGATGGCCAGCGCGATGGCGAAGCTTTTCAGCAATTCGAGATCAATATTCATCAGGCGGTCGTAACGGCGGCGTCCATGGCCTTAAGCATAGCCACTTCTGGAACAGCGGTCACAGCCGGAATGGCTGGCATTGGCGTGATCGCTCGCCGCACTGGCGCCGGCTGGCTCGCCCGTTATAATGCTCGCTTGCTTTTGGCGCCTCTTTGCGCCTTGTGGAAAATCCTCTTTCAATCAGGAGCTTATCTTGTCCATTTCCGGCACCCCGCGCGTGCTCTCCGGCATGCGGCCGACGGGGCGACTACATCTTGGTCACTATCACGGCGTACTGAAAAACTGGGCCCAACTGCAGCACGAATACGAATGCTTTTTCTTCGCTGCTGACTGGCATGCCCTGACCACCAGTTACGACAACACCCGCGATATCGAAACCAATAGCTGGGACATGATCGTCGACTGGTTGGCCGCCGGCATCAACCCAGGCGCGGCGACGCTGTTTATTCAGTCGCAGGTGATTGAGCATGCCGAGTTGTATTTGTTGCTGTCGATGAACACGCCTCTGCCGTGGCTGGAGCGGGTGCCGACTTACAAAGAGCAGCAGGAGAAAATGCGCGACAAGGATTTGGCCACGCATGGCTTCCTTGGCTACCCATTGCTGCAAGCTGCTGACATCCTGATTTACAAGGCGCAATACGTGCCGGTCGGTGCCGATCAGGTGCCGCATATTGAAATGTCGCGCGAAATTGCCCGCCGTTTTAACCACGCTTACGGCAAAGAGCCGGGCTATGAAGAAAAGGCCGAAGCAGCGATCAAAAAATTGGGCAAAAAAAACGCCAAACTGTATGAAGATTTGCGTCGCAAGTTCAACCAGGAAGGCGATGAGGAAGCGCTCGATACTGCTCGTGCGCTGGTGCTCGATCAAACCGGCATTTCATTGGGTGATCGCGAACGACTGCTCGGTTATTTGGAAGGTGGCGGCAAGATCATTCTGCCGGAACCGGATGCGCTGCTGACACCGGTATCGAAAATGCCGGGTCTCGACGGCAACAAAATGTCGAAGAGCTACGGCAACACCATCGCGATGCGTGAAGAGCCGAAAGACATTGAGCAGAAAATCCGCAAGATGCCTACCGATCCGGCGCGGGTACGACGAACCGATCCGGGCGATCCGGAAAAATGCCCGGTCTGGGAATTCCACAAAATTTATTCGCCGGAAGAAGTGAAAACCTGGGTGCAAACCGGTTGTAAATCGGCCGGTATCGGTTGTATCGAATGCAAGCAACCGGTCATTGATGCCGTTGTTGCGGAAACCCAGGGTTTTTGTGAGCGGGCGAAAGCATTCGACGATAATCGTCAATTGGTCAAGAACATCATCGCCGAAGGCGGTGAGCGGGCTCGCGAAGTCGCGCGCGAAACGATGCAGGATGTGCGCGAAGCGATGGGCCTTTCCTATTGGTAAGCAGACCGTGCAGAGTCATTCGCGGTTGCAGGAAGAATCATGAGTACAGATGAAGTTAGCGATGTTCCGGTATTGGCGCCCGATGGAGCGCCACCGGAAGTCGTGCCGCCGCAGGGCGTGCAGGAAGAAATGTTTGCGCTAGTGCATGGCCAGCCGGTCATGCAGATGCCGAAAGATCTGTACATCCCGCCGGATGCGCTGCAGGTATTTCTCGAGGCCTTCGAAGGCCCGCTCGATTTGCTGCTGTACCTGATTCGCCGTCAGAACATCGATATTCTCGATATTCCGATGTTCGAAATCACCAAACAGTACATCGAATACGTCGAAATGATGAAGGCGATGAATCTGGAGCTTGCGGCCGAATACCTGGTCATGGCCGCCGTGCTTGCTGAAATCAAATCACGGATGCTGCTGCCGCGGCCGCCAAGCGAAGAAGGCGAAGAAGAAGATCCGCGTGCCGAACTGGTGCGTCGCTTGCAGGAATACGAGCGCTTCAAAAAAGCGGCCGAAGATATCGACGAATTACCGCGTACCGGTCGCGATGTTTACCTGGCGAGCTCCGATACGCCGAACCTGGAACTGCACAAACCGCTGCCGGAAGTGGAGTTGAAAGAAGTGCTGCTGTCGCTGCGTGATGTGCTGCGTCGTGCGGAAATGTTCACTCACCACCATGTGCAGAAAGAAGTGCTGTCGGTGCGCGAGCGGATGAGCAAGGTGCTGGAGCATTTGTCGCAGGTGCATTTCACTGAGTTTCAGGATTTATTTACCATCGAAGAAGGGCGGATGGGGGTGGTTGTGACGTTCCTGGCGATCATGGAACTGTCGCGTGAATCGCTGGTGGAAGTGATTCAGTCCGAATTGTTTGGCCCGATTCATGTCAGAGCTAAAGTGCAATGAGCGAAGAGCAAAATGAGTTAATCGTCGAGCGCGAATACGTCGCGATCGATGCCGAAAAACTGCCGCAGATTATCGAGGCAGCGCTGATGGTCGCCGGTCGCACCTTGACCGTTGATGACTTGATCAACCTGTTCGACGATTTTGAAAAGCCGAGCAAGGAAGACGTGCAAAAAGCGCTGGAGCGTATTGCCGTCGAATGCCAGCTGCGCGGTGTCGAGCTGAAAGAAGTCGCCAGCGGATTCCGTTTCCAGGCCAAGCAGGACTACGCCGTTTATCTCGCCCGTCTGTGGGAGGAAAAACCGCAGAAATACACCCGTGCGACACTGGAAACCTTGGCATTGATTGCTTACCGTCAGCCAATCACCCGTGGTGAAATCGAAGAGATTCGTGGCGTTTCCGTTAGCTCGCAAACGATCAAGAGCATGATGGAACGCGAATGGGTGCGCGTCGTTGGTCATCGTGATGTGCCGGGTCGCCCGGCACTGTATGCGACCACCAAGCAATTCCTCGATTACTTCAACCTGAAAAGTCTGGAAGAATTGCCGTCACTCGCTGAGCTGAAAGACCTGGACAACCTGAACGTCGAGCTGAACTTTGAAGAAGCCCGGCAAACCGGCGCCAGCGAAAAGCCGGAAGATGCCGAGCTGGAAAAGGCCGTGGCGATCATGGAACAACAGCAAGCGCTGGAAGCAGCCATGGAAGAGTCGGGCGTTGCCGAGCGGGACAGTGATAGCGATGAAGAGGACGAGCTGCCGCCATCTGGTTCGGTGCATTGATCGGATTGGTTCCGCTTAAATTCGATAAGCAAATCATTATGGTTCGGGGTTGTCCGGGATAAATCCGGACCTACTACCGAGACCGAATGAATCTGGAATAACGAGGTAGGTACGAATTCATTCGCTCACCGGTCATGGTTCGGGGGTGTCCGAATAAATCCGGATCTACTATCGAGACCGAGTGAATCTGGAAAAACGAGGTAGGTGCGAACTCATTCGCACACACCGTTCATGGTTCAGGGTTGTCCGGATGAGTCTGGACCCATAGCCATTGGACGGAGCCGGATAGACAAGCAACCGTATTGCTATCACAGAAGCATCTATACTGATTTCAATCGCCGAGCCATTCGGCCCACTCGCTGCGTGAGCAGCTGGTATTCCCTGATGAAGAAGGAGTTCGCGATGAGCGAAAAACTGCAAAAAGCCCTGGCCCGTTCTGGTTTGGGTTCCCGCCGTGAAATTGAAACCTGGATTGCCGAAGGCCGTTTGTCGGTCAATGGTGAGGTCGCCAATCTCGGCGCCCGAGTAACGATTCGTGATGATATCCGGCTTGATGGCCGTAAATTACGCCTATTACCGGAAACGCTGATCACCCGCAAAGTGCTGATGTATCACAAGCCGGAAGGGCAGGTAACGACGCGCAAGGATCCGGAAGGGCGCGATACCGTGTTCGACAATCTGCCGACCTTGCGCGGTTCGCGCTGGATTGCCATTGGCCGTCTCGATTTGAATACCTCCGGTCTACTGCTGTTCACCAATGACGGTGAGCTGGCCAATCGTCTGATGCATCCCCGCCATGAAGTCGAGCGTGAATACGCCGTGCGTATCATGGGCGAGTTGCAACCGGCGCAGCGCAAAGCGCTGTTGAAAGGCGTGACGCTGGATGATGGTATTGCCGCGTTCAACAGCATTGAAAGCCGTGGCGGCACCGGCGCCAATCACTGGTATCACGTGACGCTGAAAGAAGGGCGTACCCGTGAAGTTCGGCGCATGTTCGAGGCAATCAATTTATTCGTGTCGCGTTTGATTCGGGTGCGCTACGGACCGATTCAACTCGATCCGGGTTTGAAGCAAGCCATGATGCGCGAGCTGGATAAACAAGAGCTCGATGCGCTCTGTGCAATTGTCGGCTTGGAACCGCAGGGTTCGCGTGCTGAGCGGCGCAAGGAAGTGATGCAGGAAAAAGGCCGGCTGCATTCCGAGGAAAAGCAGGAACGCAAACAACAGCGACGCGTGCGTGATGATGAAGCGCCAAAAGCGAAACGCCTGAGCAAGTTGGAGCAGGCCTTGAAAGCAGTTGAAGAGCCGGCAACCATCTCAGCCAGTGCTGGTCGCCGTCGCGCGGCACCGGTGTTGCGTGAAAGTGAAGCACGCAAACTGGCCATCAAAAAGCAGCGCGAAGCGAAAGCCGAAACGAAACCGAAACGCGTTGGTAAAGTGCCGCGTCGTGATGCGGAAACTGAGCTGGAGTCGCCGCGGCGTCGTACGCGCAGCGATAGCGCCAGCATGACAATGAGCCGGGCAAGCGAGCGTAGTCGCGGCGAAGAGCGGGCACCAAAAACCGGTCGCGCCACCGATTTGCGTGGCAGTAAACGCGCCAGTGAAAAGGCCTCTGGCAATCGCGGCACACGCACACACGCCGGTCGTGAAGGTTCGGCCGGCTCGCGTGCAGCGCGCGACGTCAAGAAACCACGCCGCTGAGTCATAAGCCATCATGCCGGTGATATTGCAGTCGACGCTGCTGTTGATCGCATCGAATGTGTTCATGACATTTGCCTGGTATGCGCACCTGAAAAACTTGAGTGCCAAGCCGTGGTGGATTGCTGCCTTGATCAGTTGGGGCATCGCCTTGTTCGAGTACTTGCTGCAAGTGCCGGCCAATCGCATTGGCTATACCGAACTCAGCGTCAGTCAACTGAAGATCATGCAGGAAGTGATCACGCTGTCGGTGTTCGTGCCGTTCGCGGTGTTCTACCTGAACGAATCATTTAAATGGGATTACGTCTGGGCAGCGCTCTGTTTGCTCGGTGCGGTGTATTTCATGTTCAGAAGTTGAGGAAAGCGAATGTCTGTTGCCGATGAATCGCGCTGGCCTGCGGCCGATACACCGACCGGCTTTGTGTTGCGCCTGGCCAAAGCGCTGCATACGTACGGCACTCCGGCCTACGAATTGGAGCGACTGATCAACAGTGTGGCGAAACGGCTTGGGTTTGGTCTCGAGTGTTTCTCGCTGCCGACAATGATTACGCTCAGCTTGTTCGAGCAAGATCGGCATAGCAGTTTCGTTATCCGGGTTTCTCCCGGCGACATCAACCTGGAAAAACTGGCGCGTGCCAACAGTATCGCCGAGCGCGTCTTGCACGGCGAAATGAATGTTAGTCAGGCGGCCAGGGAGCTTGTTGAAGTCACGCGCGCGGCGCCACGCTGGGGCAATACGGCGGTGGTGTTCAGTTTCGGTCTGGTATCGCTTGGTGTCGCCCGGGTGTTCGGTGGCGATTGGGCGGAATGCCTGTCATCCAGCATCATCGGTTTCATGGTCGGTTTGCTGGCCATACTGAGTAGCCGCAATATCGTTACCGGTTATTTGTTTCCGACGATGGCAGCATTTATCGCGGCGTGTCTGTCGTACCTGTTGGCGCATTTGACCGGCCATGCCTCGGTTTATATCACGTTGGTTTCAGGGTTGATTGTCTTGCTGCCGGGTCTGACGATTACCGTCGGGCTCGGCGAGTTGGCGACCCAGAATCTGGTTTCCGGCACGGCGCGCCTGGCCGGCGCCGCGATTCTGTTTGTGTTGATGGGATTCGGTATCGCGGTCGGCGATTTGCTCGGGGAATACTGGTTTCCGACACTGCCGCAAAAAGCGCTGAAGCTGTTGCCATGGTGGACCGAGTGGCTGAGTGTGGTGATCGCCGGTATCGGCTTTGTCGCGTTGTTTCAGGCGCGGTTGCGTGATGCGATATGGGTGTTGCTGGCCGGCATGATCGCCTATAGCTCAGCACGCTATGGCAGCAGCCTGGCCGGCCCGATCGCCGGGGCGTTTATCGGCGCGTTCACCATTGGCGCAGTGTCGCACTTGTTTCGCTTTGTCATGCTGCGGCCGAACTCGATTATGCTGGTGCCGGGCATTATTTTGCTGGTGCCGGGCAGTATGGGCTTTCGCAGCCTGCATGCGCTGCTGGAAAAGGATGTGCTTGCCGGTCTCGACACCGCGTTTCAAATGATGCTGGCTGGCGTGTCGCTGGTTATTGGTCTGCTGTTATCGTCAGTCTTTGCGCTACCGGAACGGCGCGAGCGAAAAGGAGTGCCTGATGAAGTCCATCCCTGAACTGGTGCTGTTTGCCAAAGCCAGTACCGAAACGGAACATTTTCGCCCGGATAGCGTAAAAATCGTTTCTGGTGATCCACGACAAACGATACGCAATCATTTTTCCGACGCGATGGGCCAATTTCACGCCGGTGAGTGGACCGGAGAAATGGGCGAATGGCGGGTGGAGTATTCCGAACAGGAGTTTTGTCTGATTACCCGAGGTGTCGTGAAAATCCGCAGTGATGACGGACAGGAGTACACGTTAAAAGCCGGTGATGCCTTTGTTATTCCATCTGGCTTCAAAGGCTATTGGCAGGTGCTGGAAGCGGTGCACAAATACTATGTGATCTTCGAGCCGACGTGAATTTGTCACGCCTGTATTGGTAAATGTTCGTTGGGTGCGGGTTTTCCCTGTTCTACGCTGTAATTGGAATGAGCAAATACCTTACTGGGAGGCATCCATGAAAGTAGTTATCATCAGTGTTGTTGCGATTTTGGTGTTGAGTGGTTGTGCCATGAGTCAACCCAAAACCAAGTTTGTCACAGACAAGGATTATATTGGCCAAGTGGAAGCGGCGGCGAAACACCGTGGAGTTGACGTGGTATGGGTCAATCCTCCGGTGCGACGTATTGAGCGCAAAGACGATAAATAATCCGTATGGCTGACCGGCATTGGCGCCAACTCTCAGGCCGGTCAGCTATTCAATAAACCAATCACCAAATCAATCGCTATCGTGAACGACAGTAGAATAATATAAGCCAGACCGATCACATGGTATTTGAACAGGGTCATCAACCAGCCCTGACCATAAACTTGTTTTTGCATGATCAGCAGGTAGATTGGAATCCATATCAGCGCCGCCAATGTCAGATAGTCGAGCAAACCTGGCAAAATCGGCACGACATCCGTCAGTTCTGTTTCCAGTTGCGACAGCAGCAACACCGACACCAGTGTGACAAACATGAAGCTATGGCTGTGAAATGCCACCATCAAGTGTTCGATGTAATAACGCCCCGAAAACGGATAACTGAGCTTCAGGAACAAGGCAAATAACGGCAGCGCAATAAACATCGACTGCGGCAAAACGGACAATGCCGCATCAAACATTTTGCTTGGGTCATCTCTCAGGCTTTGGGCCTTTTCTTCCATTTGCTTATTTTTTTCTTCCAGCCAACGGTTGACGCGATCTGGCAGCCATGGCTGTGGCTCCAGCAGACTGATGCGGATGCCATCATCCTTCTTTTTCGCTTTTTTGGCTTCTGGTTCTGCCGCTGTTGGGGGCGATGGCGGCGATAGTGATTGCGCTTCAGCTGCTTCTGACTGTTCTTTGATTTTGTCCAGAATCTCTTCGGGCTTGTTGCCAGTCATTTTCAGCGCTTGTTGTACGCCTGGTTGATTCAATGCTTGGGCTACTTCGGCCTGTTCCTCTGGAGTGAGCGGTCGTTCAATCTCATCGTCGCCGTCGACTTTGAATACACCGTTGTTCATCGGATTCATCAAGCTGATCAACAGGAAAAACAGCAGGCTGGAAATGACGTAAAGACGCAGCGGTGGCACGTAGCGCTGACGTCGTCCGGCAAAATATTCGACCGTCAGGAAGCCAGGACGGAACAGCAGAGGCTTCAATGTCCGTACCAGGCGCGAGTCCATTTCAAACACATCATGGATGATGTCGCGCAACAGCAAACCAAAGTGACGGACGGACACCCGCTCATGCTGGCCGCATTGATAACAGAATGGCCCCTGCATGGGCGTTTTGCAGTTCAGGCAATTGCGCAGGGCAGCGGGAATAACGTGACTGGCCAAGACAGCATCATCGCCGGCGGTAATAACGGATCGATTCTCTGGTGAAAGTTTTTGCAGCGATGTGGAGTTATTGCTCATCAGTGACATCCGGTAACTGCCTGATCTGCACCGAACTCATTCGAATCGGCACGGACGCTTCAATAGCGGCAAGTGTACAGCGGCTGGCCAGCTATGATAAACACACTGAGTGGTGAAATCTGGGCATTCGGGAGCATCGCCAGGATGTTGACCAATTGGATACCTGTCACGCATCGACAGGCTTTGCATTGCAAACAGTATGCTTACCTGGTGGCTTATCTGCCGGCAGCGTTGCCCTGGTTGGGGTTGTCGCTGGCGCAGGCAACCGGAAACTATCCGCTGTGGAGCTTTTTCACGCCAATGGTGGTGTTTGGCCTGATCCCGCTGCTGGATTATCTGCTGGGCCGCGATGCTCTGAACCCAACTGATGACGAAGCCAGTAATTTATCGCAACAGCCGTTTTATCGGCTGCTGACCTTGGCGTGCGTACCGGTGCAGTTGCTGAGTCTGGGCGGCGCCCTGTGGTTATTGCCGCAATTGCCGGATTGGCTCAGTCAATTGGGCTGGGCGGTGTCGATTGGCATCGTCAGCAGCGCGCTGGCGATCAATGTCGGTCATGAGCTGATCCACAAGAATGAGCGCCTGGAACAACAGGCCGGCGCGTTATTGCTGGCGACGACCTGCTATGCCGGTTTCAAGGTTGAGCATTTGCGTGGTCATCATGTCCATGTGTCGACGCCGGTCGATGCCTCCAGCGCCCGCTATGGCCAATCGCTGTTTCATTTTTTGCCGCGCGCCATTTGTCGCAATGTACGCAATGCCTTTCAGTTGGAGGCTCACCGTTTGCAGCAACGCGACCAGCGTTTCTGGTCGCGGCACAATGAATTGCTACCTTGGTATGGCGTCAGTGTCTTGCTGGCGCTGATGGCATTTGCGTTGTCCGGTTGGCAAGGCTTGGGATTTTTTCTCGGCCAGAGTCTGGTTGCGATTGTGTTGCTGGAAACGGTCAACTACATCGAACATTACGGACTGCATCGGCGTCGCGACGGGGATGGACGCTATGAGCGAGTAACGCACCAACACTCGTGGAATGCCAATTACTTATTGAGCAATCTATTGCTGTTTCATTTGCAACGGCATTCCGATCACCACGCCTTTCCGAAGCGGCGTTATCAGGTGTTGCGTCACTTCGATGACAGCCCGCAGCTGCCCGGTGGCTATATGGCGATGATTGTGCTGGCCTGGATCCCGTGGGCCTGGTTCAAGGTAATCAACCCACGGGTCGAAGCCTACTACGACGGCAAACCGCTGTAGCGGCTTCGCGCAATACAGGAAAAACGCTTACTGAACCGGCGCGCCGTAAATCCCTTTGCATTGATTCGCTACGCATTCACAGCCCAACGGTTCCTGAAAACCGCAGATGCTGACCCGGCCTTCCTCTTTGCATTTGGCTTGCACGGCTTCCGGATCGACTTTCTGGTCCTTGTGCACGCATTGCGGGTTGTAGCCACAACAACTACCAACGTCTTTGACCATGCAATCTTCGTTATTCGTGCATTGCATTGGCGCGTCTTGCTCCAATGCTGCGCGCAGGGCCGGGCTGGCCGGTTCGGCTTGCAGGGATTCAGCAGCCGGTGCCGGCGTTGTTGCCACATCACTGCTTGGCGTTGATGGTTCGGTGCCGCACGCGGTTAGCGCCAGCAACAGTAATGTCATTATCGTGCGCATGTGTTTACTCTTTCCCCCATCCTTTATTGAAAATAATCGACAGGCCGCCAACGATAATGAACAGCGGCCACCATTTATGCCAGGACAATCCGGCCAGAAAAATGACCGCAACGACCGTGATTGCCAGCGCACCAGTCAAACGGCCGCCGGCTTCGGCATCGAAACGGCCAAGACGCTTGTAGCGTTCGTAAACCGACAAATACATCATCACTGCCGGAATCAAAATGAACAGCGCCCACCAGTTCTGGCGAAATGGCAGCCAATCGTGATAGCCGTGTGCTTTCAACAAAAACACGACGCCGATGACGATGACAAAAATTCCTACCAGCCAACGCGGAAAGTAGTTGGGTTCATTGTCCTTGCCGGATTCGTTTGCTTTCTCAATCATTTTGTTGTCGTTTTCCATAGCTATTGCCTCGTTGCGCAAGACTGCCGGCCATCACCGGCAGCGACGATGTTTTTCAACCTGCGGCATCCAGGGATTTGATTCGTTGCAGGCCGATACCATAGGCGATTAGTCCTAGGCTCAGCAAGATAGCAACCGGTTTCAGCATTTCCTGGACATCAAATCCGCGCCAAATGGCTCCCTCTAGCGCCAGAATGCCCCATTTGACTGGTGAGAAATGGCTGACGTTCTGCAGCCACTCCGGCATCAGGAACAGCGGCAGCATGGCGCCACCAATCATCGCGAAAACCATCAGCACCGCCCAGCCAAGGCCATTCAATGCCTGTTCGGTTTTCGCAATCGCGGCAAACAACATCATCAAACCGGAAAAGCACACGGCAATGCCGGTGATGGCAAGCGCCAGCAGCGCCGGTGTTTCAATCGGCATGCCGAACACGGTGCGCCCGACGATCAACAGCGTGCCGATGACGATAGCGATGGTGACAGCGCAGGTCAGGCTTTTTCCGGCCAGAACGGTAGCGGTAGTGATCGGGGCCGCACGCAAGCGCAGCATCGTACCGCGTGAGTACTCCTGCACCAGCGACGTACCAAAGCCCATGATGCAGCCTAACGTTGCCCACATGATAGCCTGCGGGAAAAACACCGCTTGTGCATGTCCTGGGCCTTTTTGCTCGCGAATCACTTCCTGTTTTTCGATGTTGAGCGGGGTGAAACCATCAAAGCCGCTTTCACCGGTATTGTCTTCGACCGCTGGTTGCTCGGCCAGCAACTGCTCAATTTTCGGCAAGTAGTCATTGAGCAAATCGCGCCAGGCAGCCGGCATGTCATCGGCGGCCTGAATTTGCGCAAGGCTTTTCTGCATCTGTTCACGCATCGCGTCACTTGAGGAGAACAGCTTGGTGAAACGATCGGCACCATATTTCATCAGCACGCCTTCGAGCAGACCGGCTTCGGCGGTGCGTTTCGGGTCGACGCCAACGATCAGAGTCGGCGCCTTGCCGGCGAAGACTGCATCGTAGCGTTCACCGAATCCTTCCGGTATCACGATGTACGCGGTCAAATCACCTTTGCGCACGGCGTTCTGTGCCTGCTCAAGCGCCATCGCTTGTACTTTCAGTTCGTCGGCGTCCGTCAATGTTTGTACAAACGCCGTGGCGGCAGCAGTTTGATCTTGTTGCACAACGGCGACTTTGATTTGTTTGCTGCCACCGCCGCCCATCATGTTGCCGAACAAACCGGCGAACAGCAGCGGGAAAACGAACGTGAAAAACAGCGTTACCTTGTCGGTGCGTAGCAATTGAAAATCCTTGCGGACAATGGCCCATAGACTGTTCATGATTAATCCCTCAGGTGTTTGCCGGTCAGTTTCAGAAATACCGACTCCAGCGTCGGTGCCCGCACGTTCAATTGGCTCAGGTCGGCGTGTTGTTGCAGAAGTGAGGCCAGTGCTTGTTCCGGTTGTGGCGTATCAATCTGATGGCGTTGACCATCATGCAGATAGCTGATTTGGGTCGGCCCGCCGTGCTCGCTGAGCAAGGCATTGACGCTATCCAGCGCCAGTAGTCGGCCTTGATCGATGATTGCGACGCGGTCGCAGAGTCGCGCCGCTTCTTCCATGTAATGGGTCGTGTAGATAATGGTTTTGCCGGCCGCTTTCAGCGCGTCAACCGTTTCGAACAGGCGATTGCGCGACTGCGGATCGACGCCGGCGGTTGGCTCGTCGAGCAGTACGATGTCCGGGTTGTGGATCAACGCGCCGGCAAGATTCAAGCGTCGCAGCATACCTCCGGAGAACGATTTGACCGCGTCATTGGCGCGGTCGCGCAGACCAACCAAATCCAGTACGCGGTCAATGGCGGCGTCAGCCGTTTTTCCCTGCAGCTGATACAGCGAACAGAAGAACTGCAGATTCTGGCGCGCCGTCAGTCGCTCATAGAGCGCAATTTGCTGAGGCGCGATGCCAATTCGGCGCCGCACGGAGGCTTCGGTAGGTGGCTCGCCAAACACCCGGATCTCGCCGTTATCCGGATGCAACAGCCCGGTCATGATGTGACAGGTGGTGCTTTTGCCGGCGCCATTCGGGCCGAGCAGGCCGAACACTTCGCCGGCGTGCAGCGCAAAACTCAAGTTATCGACCGCCGGCCGGTCGCCGTAGCGCTTGCTGACGGCCTTCACGCTCAGAATCATTGTCCATCTCCTTTGCCAAGTCGTTGATGGACATTGTGCGATCTCGGCCAATCGGCCAGTAGTGCCGATTGTCATGGGTTCGGCATGACATTTGTCATGACAAAAAAAGCCCCGGTGAGACCGGGGCTGGTTTTTCAGCAAGGCGCTTACAGCACGTTGCCTTCGGCGTCCATGCGGACAATTTCGTATCCGAGTACTTCGAGGCCTGGCAATACCGCTTTGGCATCACCAACCACGACGATTTGCATCTGCTCGACATCCAACAGTTTATTGGCCAGCTGGTTCAGTTCTTCGAGCGAAATCTCGCGCAGAATTTTCTGTTGTTGATCAACGAAGTCCGGCTTGAGATCGTACCGCATCATCTGGAACAGGAAGTTCAGCTTTTGCGATGGCGTTTCGTAAGCACGGGCATCGCGTTGGCCGATGGCGTTTTTCAGGAACTGCAACTCGGCTTCGGTCATGCCCTGTTCGCGATAACTACGGATTTCTTTCAGAAACTCGACAATCGATTTGTCGGTAGCATCAGTACGAACACCGGCGCCAGCAGAGAAGTATCCGTAGTCTTCAGCGCCAGAAAAGCCTGAGCGGGCACCATAGGTATAGCCCTTGTCTTCGCGCAGGTTCAGGTTGATGCGGCTATTGAAAGCGCCACCCAAATTGAAGTTCATCAGACCGGCGCGATAGTACTCACCGGTAGCGTCATACGGCAGCGCATGATTGCCGATGCGGATTTCTGATTGCGCGGCGCCCGGTTTATCGATCAGATAAATGCGGGTTTTGCCGAGTGTGTTCGCTTTCGGCAATCCTGGCTGAGCCACGTTTTGCGCCGGCCACTCGGCAAATACATTCAACTGCTTCAGCAGTTTTGCTTTCGGTACATCGCCGACAACGACAATGCTGGCAACCGACGGTGAGAAGTATTGCGCATAAAACGCTTTGACCTCATCGAGTGTCAACGCCTTTACTGATTCCACGGTGCCGGAGCTTGGTTGGCCGAGCGGATGCGTGGCACCAAACAACAATTTGCTGAACGCATTGTTGGCGGTGACCGTCGGCTGTTTTTTGCTGTGTTCAATGCCTTGAATAGCTTGCGCTTTGACGCGGGCAAAATCGGCTTCCGTGAACGCCGGGTTCAGCAAACGCTCAACGGCCAGCTGCAGCGTTTTGTCGAGGTTTTTGCTCAGCGAACTGACATTCAACGAGCTGTAGTTGTCGCCAGCGGAGAAGCTGATCGAGCTACCGAGTTTTTCCAGCTCCAAGGCAAATTGCTCGTTGCTGTAGTTTTTGGTGGTCTCGTTCATCATCGCCGCGGTCAACTGCGCCAGACCGGCTTTTTCGACCGGCACATGACGATGGCCAACATTGAGCTCAACGCTCAGCGAAACGGTTGGGGTTTCATCGTATTCGGCGCCCAGCACTTCAATGCCGTTGGCCAGTTTTTCCGTCCAGGTTTTCGGCAGGTTGACGCCCGGAGCCTGTCCCGGCTGCGGTTTGACGCTGCGATCGAAATTGTCCTGCGGACGGCGGTAGACCAGATCGGTATCGCCAATTGGCGCATATTCCGGCAAGGTGCGTGGCTTTGGCGTGTAGGTATCTTCGTGAGCAATCAGTTGCTTGGCGCCTTTCGGCACGATGCTCATGATCACCGCTTTCTGGCCTTTGATGTATTGCTCGTAAACGCGCATGACATCGGCTTTAGTGACGTTCTGGTAACGTTTCAGATCTTTGCCGACGTAGTTGGCATCATCAAGAAAGGTTTCGAAGTAAGCCAGTTGCGAGACTTTGCCGGAAACGCTTTCCAGACCAAAAGTCTTGCTGGCTTCCAGCTTCGCTTTCGCTTTGATCAAATCGTCATCCTGAACGCCGCGTTGTTCGAACTCGACCAGGGTTTTGCGGATTACCGCTTCCAGATCAGCAAGGGTTTTGCCTTGCATCAGCGCTGGATTGGGCAGTGCCAGCATCGTGAAGTTACAGGCGAGTTCAGCGCAGGGATGGCTGGCCGATGCCTGCACGGCGATTTGGTTTTTCACCAGGTTCTGATAGAGCAGCGAGGTTTTTCCCTGGCCCATGATTTCGGCCAGGATATCAAGCGCGGCTTCGTCTTCATGGAAGGCGTATACGGTAGGAAAGTTGATATACAGCAATGGCAGATGGACATTGTCTTCCATCGAAATGTAGCGATCGTTGTCCAGTTTTGCCGGCATTTTTTCCATGTCGGTTACTGCTGGGCCAACTGGAATCGAACCAAAATATTTGTCGACCCATTTCAGTGTCTGGGCAACATCGACATCGCCGCCAATAGTCAGCACGGCATTGTTCGGGCCGTACCAGCGCAGGAAAAATGCTTTAAGATCGTTGACGTTGACCCGGTTCAAATCTTCAATGTAACCGATGGTCTGCCAGCTGTACGGATGACCTTCCGGATACAGCGCTTCGGCAACCCGCTCACGCAGCAAACCGTACGGTGCGTTGTCATAGCGCTGACCGCGCTCGTTCTTGACCGTTTCGCGTTGTACTTCAAATTTTTGTTGAGTCACGGCATCGAGCAAAAAGCCCATGCGGTCCGCTTCCAGCCACAGCATCGTTTCCAGCTGATTGGCTGGCACCGTCTGGAAATAATTGGTGCGATCGGAGTTGGTGGTGCCGTTCAGCGTGCCGCCAGCTTCGGTGATGATTTTGAAATGCTCTTCATCGGCGACATGCTCGGAGCCCTGAAACATCATGTGTTCGAAAAAGTGGGCAAAGCCCGATTTGCCGATTTCTTCGCGCGCCGAGCCAACATGGTAGGTGACATCGACATGGACCAGCGGGTCGGAATGATCCTCGTGGATCAACACGGTCAAACCATTGCTGAGTTGATACTTTTTATACGGAATGGTTATACCGTCTTCCGTGGCGCTGACCGCTTCGACAAAACGCACACCCTCCGGTAATGCCGCACTTTTTTGCACTGGCTGATGGCTGCAGGCAGCCGCAAACAGCGCCGCAGCAATGCTGGTTAACAGTACTCGTTTCAATGTCATTCTCCTTATTCAACGGAAATCACAGGTTTCCGATCGAGGCCCGCATTGTACGAATCTGAGCGCTGTTGGCCAGCACCGGTGTGTAAACGCATCTTGCAGGCCAGGAAATCGCGGGGGACAATATTCCTTTTGCGCCCAGGAGTTTGCTTAATGCATACGCACGTACATGGTCCGGATTGCGATCATGACCACGACCACGATCATGTTCACGGCCCGGATTGTGACCATGACCATGACCATCACCATCATCACCGGCCTGCAGCGCCAGTGCACAACCCACTGCGCAATGTCGGTCGCAATGATCCTTGCCCTTGCGGGTCAGCATTGAAATTCAAGAAATGCCACGGCAAGTGATGGGCTGGGCATGACGGATCCATACCTACGTTGCCAACAATATCTCGACCGACTGGAGCGTCGTCTACAGTCGGAAGGCTTGTGGAGCAATGAAATCCCTGAGCCCGCCAGCTTTGACAGCACGATGCCATTCTGCGTTGATACGATGACATTGCCGGAATGGTTGCAGTTCGTGTTCCTGCCGAGAATGCAGGAACTGATTGAACGGCGCCTGCCGCTGCCGAGCAGGGCCGGCCTTCATCAATATGCGGAAGTCTATTTTCAGCAGCAGCCCGGAAGCTACCCGGCATTAATCCGGTTGTTGGCCGAAATTGACGCGTTTATCGCTGAACCAACTATGCATTAAGCGGGTACGCGACCACTGCAGGCCCGCTCTCCGCGAATCTCAACCCCTTCGCTCGCCAACCGCCGCAGCTGTTTGCGATAGCCGGCGCTACCCGGTTCGAGGCCGGGCCGCCCGTCGCTACGCAACACTCGATGCCAGGGCAGGCTATCGTCCGGCGCGTTGGCCAATACTCGTACCACCAAACGATGATAGCCGGGTAAGCCGGCATGGCGAGCGACATCGCCATAGCTCATCCAGGCGCCCTTCGGAATGTGCTTAATCACCGCCAGCAGGCGTAGTTGTCGTTCGTCCATCAATTGTCTCAAAAAAATAAATTGACAACGGATTGTTAACTCTATATATACGCAACCCGAAACAGTTCTATCCAGCTGCGAGGTTCGCCACTATGGCCGGTTTTTCGGGTATCGAAGACGAGTTTGAAGTCGATTCCGGCGATAACGCCGAGAATATTAACGTTGACGGTCGCGATGGCAAGTTGCCGCCGCGCTGGCGTCAAATCGAGATGCTGCGGGAAAAGCGTGAGTTGTCCAAGCTGATGGGATCGCTGGACGATTACGACTACGACTTCGACGACAGCGAAGAAGAGTAAGCAACAACACCGGCGCCTCACAGGCGCCGGTTTTCTTTGCCCTGGAACTAACCTTGGGACGCTTCTGTCGTACTAGCGTCTGTTGCCTGTTCTTGGAGTTTGACTGGTATGAACAAGTGGTTCATCGCCGCCTTTACGCTGATCTCCGGCGTCGTCGTTGCGGCCGATTGCGGTACCGTTTCGGTGTTTTTTTCACCGCCGGCCCCTTCTCGCATTTACGATGCGCGTATCGGCGAGATAAATGGCGAATCGCGATTGATTGAGGAAAAAGAGCACAAGCTGGCGCCGGGTGAATACACCTTGAAAGTCTACGAGCTGATTCCGGATCCAGCCGTTGACAATCGTCATCGAGGCTATGGAAAAACACTGACGCTCATGGTCGAAAAGAACAAGATTTACCACATTGGCGCCAAATACAATCATCTGGAAAAGTTCGATCGTAAGAACTTTTGGGAGCCGGTTGTTTGGAAAACCGACGACAGCGAATGCTCAATATGAAGTGCTAATCCACAGCCGCATTCGCTTTACCAGATACTTTTGATCAGCGCCGCAAAGTCGGCGCCTTCTTGTTCATACCATTGCCGGATAATCTGATAGGCAATCGATGCCCGCGGCGGCAATTTGATTTCGCCAGCTTGCATCAAGGATTGCAGTGACTCGCGGCTGACCCAGCGGGCATTCTCCAGTTCCTGATCGCGCAATTCGATTTCGTCATGCTCCGCCTCGGCCATAAAGGCCAGCATCAATGATGAAGGGTAGGGCCAGGGTTGCGATTGCAGATAGCGCACGGTTTCCACCCGAATGCCGGTTTCTTCCATGACTTCCCGCACTACCGCTTGTTCCAGTGATTCGCCCGGTTCGGCAAAACCGGCGATGACGCTGTAGCGCTTCTCCGGCCAACCGCTTTGCCGGCCGAGCAACAATTGCCCGTTGAATTGCACGCCGACAATCACCGCTGGATCGCAGCGCGGAAAATGTTCGGCCTGGCAGTGTTCGCATAGCCGCCGATAACCGGCGTCTTTCATCACGGTCGGTTTGCCGCAGCGGGCGCAAAATGGATGGGTTTGGTGCCAGTGGCAGAGCGCTTTGGCTTGTATCGCGATACTCAAGGTTTCGGCGTCGAGCAAGTGTGCACACTGGCGCAGATCGCCCCAGGCGATTTCCTCGCCGTGAAATTGTGCTTGTTCCACGCGCAGAGCAAATGTCGGCAAGCCTCGATACAGGCCGAGTAAAATCAATTCCGATTGCTGTTGCGCCGTCAGCGCATGCAAGCTGCGGTAGTGCGGCTCTGCGGCAATGCTTAACTGGCCATCATGCACCAACATCACGCGAGCGTTTGTGTCGTTCTGCCAGGTCTGCAAACGTTCCGGATTACGGCGTTGCAATGATTCACGTTGCAGCGAAAAAAAGATATCCACGATGTCAGTACCATCCGTTAATCAGGGCGAACAGCGATGCGCTGGCAAGCAGCAACCAGAGGGTCACGGCCATCGCCAGTGAGCGCCAATCAATCTGACGCAGTACCGGGAATGTCAGGCCATAACCAATCAATAGCAACGATACGGCAAAAAGCTGTTTGGCGATTGTCGTCAGCAGTGGCGCGAACTCTGCCAATGCCGGGACCAGTGTTCTGGCCAGGCTCGCCAGCAGGAACAGGGCAATAAACATCGGAATGGTGATGGCCTCGCCCTCGTCACGTTGACGCCAGGAGAACAGCAATACCAACGGCACAATCCAGATGGCGCGCGCCAGCTTGGCCGTGGTGGCAACAGGAAGCGCCTGTTCGCTGAATGCGGTGGCGGCACCGACGACCGAACTGGTGTCATGAATCGCCAGCGCGGCCCAAAGGCCAAATTGCTGATCCGAGAGGCCTAGCCAATGCCCTAATACGGGAAACAGCCACAGCGCCAATCCATTGAGCAGAAACACCACGGCTAGCGAAATGGCGATGTGTTCGCCGCGTGCTTTCAATACTGGTGCCAGCGCGGCTATCGCGCTGCCGCCACAGATGGCGGTGCCGGCGGCCAGCAATTGCCCCAGCGTACGGTCGATGGCAAAAAGCGTCGCCAGCCAGCGACCGAGCAGCAGCGCGCCGGCAATCGTGGCAATGGTCAGCAACAGGGAATCAAGCGCAGTGCCGAGCACGACATCCAGCGGCAGCCCAAAACCCAGCCCGACCACGGCGGTTTTCAACAGCCAGCCGGCCCATTTGCCGGACTGTGCCGGCCAGGGATTACCGAGCGTCAGCGCCAGCATCAGCCCGATAGCCAGCGCCAGCGAGACACCGACCCAGCCAGCGAACACTCCGGCCAGCGTCAGCAAGATGCCGGCAATACTCAGGGTTTGGCGGAAAAACATCTACGAATTCAATGGTTTAAGCACTCGGCCATTGTGCGCTTGCCGGCCCGGATCAGCAACGATTGTTTACATCTGTACATAGACGGGTTTTTTCCAGGTGTTATAGTCAACTAACACACTATAACGGTGTGGGTTCAACAACCGTAACCGGAGAGGCGTATGCAAGCCGAATGGAGTGAAGACACGCCCATCTATAAACAGCTTCGCGAACGAATTGTCGCGCTGATTCTAGAAGGCGAGCTGACACCGGGGGATGCCTTGCCCTCGGTTCGGCAGGTGGCGGCGGATTATCGAATCAATCCGCTGACTGTGACCAAGGCATATCAGGAACTGAGCGAGGAAAACATCGTGGAAAAGCGTCGGGGACTCGGGCTTTATGTCAACGAAGGGGCCAAGGAAAAACTGTCCGGCCAACTGCGTCATCAGTTTCTCAGCGAAGAGTGGCCGAAAATTCTGCAACGCATCGAGTTGCTCGGTCTGACGGTCGAAGATTTGCTGGCCCATAGTCACGGGCAAGGAGGGCGCGCATGAGTATCGTCGTCGAAGGCAAAAGCGTCAGCAAACACTTTGGCAAATTCGCCGCGCTGGACGGCGTGAATTTTCAAATCGAGAAAGGTCGCATCGTCGGTTTGATTGGCAGCAACGGCGCCGGCAAAACCACGCTGCTGCGTGCCATGCTGGGCCTGACCGATTGCGCCGGTGATTTGAAAGTGCTGGGTCTGGACCCACACGAGCAACGCGATTTGTTGATGGAAAAAGTGGCCTACATCGCTGACGTCGCGATTCTGCCGCGCTGGTTACGGGTTGATCAGGCGATCGACTTTGTCGATGGCGTGCATGAACGCTTTTCCCGCGAGCGCTGCCTGGAAATGCTGGCGAAGACCAAGATCCCGCCGAAGGCAAAAGTCAGCGCGTTGAGCAAAGGCATGATCGCGCAGCTGCATCTGGCGTTGGTGTTGGCGATTGATGCCGAGTTGCTCATTCTCGATGAACCGACACTGGGTCTCGATATCGTTTATCGCAAAGCGTTTTACGATCAGTTGCTCGGGGATTACTACGAACGCAATCGCACGATCGTCATCACCACGCACCAGGTCGAAGAGATTCAGCACTTGCTGACCGATGTGTTGATGATCAGCAACGGCCATATCGTGCTCAGCTGCCCGACCGAAGTGATGACCGAACGCTTCACTGAAGTGATGGTCAGCAAAGAACTGGTTGGCGAAGCGCGGGCGCTGAAGCCAGTGCTGGAGCGCGAAATCATGGGTCGGCACGTCATGATGTTTGAGAACGTCGCGAAAGAACAATTGCGTCGCTTCGGCGAAATCAAGTCGGCCGGTATCGCCGATGTATTTGTCGCCAAGATGGCGGAGGTAACGGTATGAACATCAACGCATTCAAAACCTCGATCCGCAAGGAATTCTGGGAACACAAAGGCAGTCTGGTTTGGGTGCCGGCGGGATTGGCGGTGTTGCTGACGGTGCTGGTGCTTTGGGTGGTGATTGCGGCGTCCTTGAAAATTGGCGATCGGGAATACGTGACCATTGAATCAGAACGTATCGAATTCGCCGAAGCGGGCAAGCGATTGGCCGAGATGCCGATGGAGATGCGCGAGAAAGTCACCGTAGGCATGTTGAATGGAGTTCGCTCTCCTTTCGATGGCTTGTTGTTGCTGGTGACGTTCTTTTATTTCCTGGCTTGTATGTACGAAGAACGTAAAGACCGCTCGATTTATTTCTGGCGTTCGATGCCGATATCGGATTGGCACTCCACGTTCAGCAAGGTCGTCACCGGTGTCGTGATCTATCCAGCCATCGTGTTGGCTGCCGCTGCGGTTGTGCACCTGATCGTCATGATCATCGGCACCATCGCCGCCTGGAACTTCGGCGTCTCGGCTTGGGATACCTTATGGGCTCCTTCGGCGCTGCCGGTGTTCTGGTTCAAATCATTGATTGGTTACTGGGCCATGATGTTGTGGGCCGCTCCGATCCTGATGTATTTCCTGCTGCTTGGCGCGGCGACCAAACGTCCGTTGCTGTTCGCCGTGCTGACCCCTCCAGCCGTTATGCTGGTCGAGAAACTGTTGTTCGATACGCATGTATTCGGTACGTGGTTGGGTGAGCGTTTCCGTGGCATCGCCGCGATTCTGTGGCAGGACATGCAAGCGATGGCCGATGGCGAACCAGTGTTCCCGAATGTCGGTTATTCGCAGGGCGCTGAGCTACTGGGTAACGGCCAGTTCTGGCTGGGCCTGGTGATCGCTGGCCTGCTGATGTTCGGTTCGGTGTACGCACGTAAACGTTTGCAGGAAGTTTGAAACAGCCAATCAGCAGACAAGGGGCGAGCAATCGCCCCTTTTTCATGCCGGATTTGCGACAATAGCCGCTTTGCTATCCGGAGAAATTTATCGTGACTACTGCTGTACCGGTTTCGGTCGTCAATGTCTTGGAGCAGATGAGCGAAGTTGATCGCGAAGCTTTTTTGCTGTTGCTGAACAAACTGCGCCGAGTTAACAACGACCCGGAGCAATTGACCGCAGAAGACAAGGCGCTGATGCGCGATATCGGACAGCGCAACAAGGAGCTGATGAAGCTGCTGAATCCTACGCAGGAACCAGTTGCTGAAGCGCCGCGTTATGCGCACAGCGAGGTTTCCGCCGCGTTCCTGAAAACGGAGTTTTACTTGTTCGTGCGCGAGCAGTTGCTGGCCGAATGGTGCGTGCATGGCGGCAGTCTGGAAGACGCGGTACTGCATGCATTTCAGCAAAAGTGGTTACCGGAAATACTGAAAGACGAAGTCGAATGCCAGAAAATTTTCGCGCGCCATCAGCGCGATATTGAAGCCGCCAATGCCTTTCGCAAATCTGTGCAGGACGGTGAAGCGATAGTCGAAGACAAAAAGATGGCGGTGGGCTTGGCCTGGTTTACTACACTGTTCAAATTGCACCAATTGATCGAGCAGGGTGTGGATTTATCGGCGCCCTGAATTGCCGGCTTGCGCTATCAACCAGATAGCGCAAGCGCAACATGACGCAGGCGTTTGATGTTTACAGGCGCAGTGCACCGTCGACTTCAATGACCCGGCCACTGATATAGTCATTTTCCAGAATGAACGCAACGGTTTGCGCAATTTCGTTTGGTACGCCCATGCGTTTGGCCGGAATACCGCTTTCGATTTTGGCAATGATTTCCGGCTTCATCGAGGCGGTCATGTCGGTGGCGATAAAGCCGGGAGCGATGGCGGCGGCGCGAATGCCGTAACGCGCCAGTTCCTTGGCCCAAGTGGTTGCCAGCGCCGCGACACCGGCCTTGGTCGCCGAGTAATTGCTCTGGCCGATATTGCCGGCGCGGGAAATCGACGAGATGTTGATCATGCAGCCGCCGTTGCCGAGCTTGATCATCTGCGTTGCCGCTTCGCGACCACAGAGAAATACGCCGGTCAGGTTGACGCTCAGCACGCTGTTCCAGTCGGCAAGGCTCAGGCGGCTATCGATTTGACCGTCCTTGACCTTGACCAACAAACCATCACGAATGATGCCGGCGTTATTGATCAAGCCATCCAGGCGCTCCAGCTTGGCGACGATGCGCTGAAAGACGGTTTCCACTTCCGCTTCGACGGTGATGTTGGCCGTGAATGCCTCGGCCTTGACGCCGAAATCACGACACGCCGTTGCGACTTGTTCCAGCGCCTCGGCATTCATGTCGATCAACGCCAGATGAGCGCCTTTCTGCGCCAGATACAAAGCCATGGCCTTGCCCAAACCTTGGGCGGCGCCGGTGATAGCAATCACTTTACCCGGTAGATGCATCGGGGAAACCTCTTTCGCTGCACTGCACAATTCGACCCGAACTATAGCAGCTCAGGGCAAAGTCGTCAGCCGGCATCATCGATTTATTGCTTTATGGCAAGAATATGAAAGCCGCACCGCAATGGTGCTTGCTAGGCTTGAACACGACGCTTGATCAATTCCAGATAGCGCTGCTCATCGGGCATCCGGCCCTCGCGCTGGGCCAGCCACAGCGCTTCCGCCATCGCTTCCATGAACAGGTGCTCAGCCTCGTGCTTGTCGCCCTTCAACAGGCAGGCCTGGGTAAACAGCGACTGGATACCGGCTGGCCGATTGTTACTTAATTGTTCGCGCAGACCCATGTGCAGGCTCATATGCAGGAACGGATTGGTCTCACCGAATTCCGGCAGGTAATCCTTGTCGGCATATTTTTCCGGCTGCGACAGCATCGAGTGATATTCAGGATGTAGCGCGATCACTTCGCTGATTTGTTTTTCCAGCGGAATCAGTGGTTCTCCGGCCTGTACCTTGCGGTAGACCTCGAACCACATTTTGCGCAGCGCTTGTCTGTCGGAGCCGAAGATCATGCTTTCACTCCCTGTCCCGATTTCTTGGCTGTCCCTTTTTTACTTTTGCTCACTTCATTTTGAGCGAGCTTTTTCTCATCGAGCATGGTTTTGTTTTTGTAATCACACAAATCATTGATGACACATACCGGACATTTTGGGTTGCGCGCGGTGCAAACATACCGGCCATGCAGAATCAACCAATGGTGGGCGTCTTTCAGAAATTCATCCGGCACCACTTTCAACAGTTTTTGTTCAACGGCCAGCGGCGTTTTTCCTGGTGCAATATTGATGCGATTGCCAAGCCGAAAGATATGGGTATCAACGGCAATGGTCGGGTGACCGAATGCGGTGTTCAGCACGACGTTAGCGGTCTTGCGACCAACGCCGGGCAAAGCCTCCAGCGCCTCACGGTCTTCCGGTACTTCGCCGCCATGCTGTTCGATCAGGATCTTGCAAGTCTTGATGACGTTCTCGGCCTTGGCGTTAAAAAGACCGATGGTCTTGATGTATTCCTTGATGCCGTCAACGCCGAGCTTCAGCATTTTTTCCGGTGTGTTGGCTTTTGGAAACAGTTTCGCCGTGGCTTTGTTGACACCGACATCGGTGGCCTGTGCCGACAACAACACGGCGATCAGTAATTCAAATGGTGTCGAATAATTCAGTTCGGTGGTCGGGTTCGGGTTGGCGTCACGCAGTCGCTCGAAAATCTGGCGGCGTTTGTCGGCGTTCAAGCGGTGGCTCCTTCGGGAATGTTGGCTGCACGATGTTGTCTGGCTTTTGCCGCGCGGTGGGCGTCAATGGCGTTTTTGCCTGCGATAAACAAACCGAGCACGATAAACGCACCGGGCGGCAATATCGCCAGCAATATCGGTGATTGCCATGGAATGATCGTGATGACCCAATCTTTGGCCACCTCGCCGAACAAATGGTGCGCGCCACTCAACAAGGTGCCGCTACCCAGTAATTCACGCACGGCGCCAAGCGCGAACAGTACGGATGCAAATCCCACGCCCTGCAGAAAGCCATCGAACGTGGCCAGTGGCACGGTATTGCGCGAGGCGAAGCTTTCGGCGCGGCCGATAATCACGCAATTGGTGACGATCAGTGGTACGAAAATGCCCAGCGTTTTGTACAGCGTGTAGGTGTAGGCGTGCATCAGCAGCTCGATGGCCGTGACCAGCGAGGCGATGACCATGACAAAAACCGGAATGCGAATGTCTTTTGGAATCAATTGCCGCGTCGCGGAAACCACCAGATTCGATAGCGTCAGCACCATGATGGTCGCGAGGCCCAAACCCAGGCCGTTTATCGCGGTATTGCTGACGGCCAGCAATGGGCAAAGTCCGAGAATTTGCACCAACGCCGGATTGTTTTTCCATAGGCCGTTGACGGCGATATCGCGATAACTGCTCATGGCGTGTTTTTCGCTCCGTTTTCGCAGGCATTGGCGGCGTCGATAATTTCCTGCCGATGTTCGGTGTAGTAAACCTGCACCCGACGCAACGCATTGACAACCGCACGCGGCGTTACGGTCGCGCCGGCAAAGCCATCAAAGGCACCACCATCTTTTTTCAGCGCCCAGTTTTTCTGTTCAGGATTCGCCAGTGACAAGCCGGAGAACTGAGTGATCCACGGGTGTTTTTCCACTTCGATTTTGTCGCCAAGGCCCGGCGTTTCCTTGTGCTCGGTGACGCGTACACCGGCGATTTCACCATTGGCATAGATGCCGGTCAGCATTTTTATCGCGCCGCTGTAACCATCCGGTGCAATCGTCTCGAACACCACGGCAGCGTGTTCGCCGTTGTTCGATGCACGGTAGATTTTCAATGGTTGACTGATCGCGAGCAGTTCTTCGTTCTGCACGAAAATGCAATCCTGGGCGATATTGTTATTGTAGGCCTCGGTCGGTAGCACTTCCGATAAGCGTCGAGCAAAAGCCTTGTCTTGTTCCAGCTGAATGCGATCCTTCGTTTGCAGGTGCACGGCGAGAATGACACCGCTGCAAGCCAGTGCGAACGCTGCCAGAATCAGACCATGTTTGCCCGTGGACTTCAGCATCAGTGCTCCTGCTTGTGGCCGTAGACAACCGGTGTCGTATACAAATCGATCGTTGGTGCCGCGATGTTCATCAATAACACGGCAAACGCGACCGCATCCGGGTAACCGCCGAAAGTACGAATCAGGTAAATCAATACACCGATGCCAAGGCCGTAATACCAGCGGCCTTTCGGTGTTGTGCTCGCCGACACCGGATCGGTGGCAATGAAAAATGCCGCCATCATCGTGCCGCCGCTGAACAGATGAAACAGTGGCGAGGCATAAGCATCCGGATTCCAGATATTGAACAGCAGTGAGCTCGCGAATATGCCAGTCAACACGCCGCCAGGAATCGCCCAGGTGATGGCTTTTTGTTGAATCAGGATAAAACCGCCGAATAAAAACGCGACATTGACCCATTCCCAGCCGGCACCGGCAAACGCGCCATAAACCGGGTGCTGCTGCACTTCCGAAATCATCAGGCCCTGATTCAAATCGACTTTCAAGGCATCGAGCGGCGTCGCCATCGTGAAACCATCAACGCCCATTCGCAACGCATTCAGGCTGCGATCATCCATCGTCTCACCGGTGAAAATGACGGCGATTGAGTCGAGCAGCCCCGGCGGCGCATCGGACAGTGACAATGGCGGTGTCCACGAGGTCATTTG
Organism: Permianibacter aggregans; assembly: GCF_009756665.1. Lineage (GTDB taxonomy): Bacteria > Pseudomonadota > Gammaproteobacteria > Enterobacterales > Permianibacteraceae > Permianibacter > Permianibacter aggregans. Next base: position 757,946 of record NZ_CP037953.1, on the reverse strand, counting down.
CGTAGGAAAGGTGATCAGCAGAAACACGTAACCGACCATCGCCGGGTTGAACGGATTCATGCCGAGGCCGCCGTACAAATGTTTACCGAAGATAATGGCAAAGGCGGTACCGGTGACGATAATCCACCACGGCGCGTAAGGCGGAATGGCGAGGCCCAGCAGCACACCGGTCAACACCGCGGTGAAATCTTTCAGCTCACGTTTGGGGCTGCGTCCACGCGCGCTCAAGCACAAAGCTTCGGTCGCGAGCGCGGCACCGATGGCCAGCCAAACCTGGAACATCACGCCCCAGCCGAAGAATGACATCAGTGTTGCCATGCCGGGTGCGGTGCAACCGATCACCAGCAACATCAAGCGGGCAACCCGATCGCCACGCGTACGGTGCGGAGAGGAAACGACCATCGTCATGATTTGTTCTCCGCATCCGGATCGGTTTTTTTCTTGCGCGCTCGTTCGACGGCGGCCAACACTTCCGACATACGATCGTTATGTTGTTCGATCACCGGCTTGTCCGGCTCCGCTTTGGCAGCCGGTTGCGTTTCGGTGGCGCGCGCTTCGCTGGCCTGTGCAGCCGCCAGTCGCGCTTCGGCAGCGCGTTTGTGGCGCAAGGCTTTTTCTTCTTTTTCGCGCTCAAGCCGTGCTTGCCGTGCCTCAAATCGTTGCTTGGCGTGTTCGGCTTTTTGACGCTCCTGCTGACGCAGCCATAAATGCGATTTGCCGTGCCGATAATATTGCACCAGTGGAATATGACTCGGGCAAACGTAAGCGCAGGCGCCACATTCGATGCAGTCATCGAGATGCAGGTTTTCGGCGCGTTCATACGCACCGGTTTTGATATGCCAGTAAAGCTGTTGCGGCAGCAGGCTGGCCGGGCAAGCTTCCACGCAATCACCGCAGCGTATGCATTCACGGGCGCGCAAATCCTCATCGAGTTCGCCTGGGCCGGAGGCGATCAGGCAGTTGGTCAGCTTGGTGACCGGTGCGCCCAGATTATTGATGGCGATGCCCATGATCGGGCCACCCATGACTACCCGGCGCAATTTGTCCGAATGCACACCGGCGTGTTGCAGCAGGTACTCGATCGGCGTGCCGATCAGCACTTCGTAATTGCCAGGACGCTGCACGGCATCGCCGGTGACGGTAACGATGCGCGAAATCAGCGGCTCCGAGTGGGCAATGGCACGCGACACCGCATAACAGGTGCCGACGTTGTACATGACGATGCCAAGACTGGTCGAGTGTTGACCGCTCGGCACTTCAATGCCGAGCAGATTCTGCACCAGTTGTTTCTGCGCGCCGCTCGGGTACTTAGTTGGAATCACCACCACTTCGATATCGGTCTCAAAGCAGGCGAGGGCGATTTCCTTCAGCGCTTCCGGTTTGTTGTCTTCGATCGCGAACAGAATTTTTTCGGCTTGCAGCAAACGCGCGAGAATATGAATGCCTTCGACGATTTGCGGCGCGCGTTCGCGCATCAAGCGATCATCGCAGGAAATATACGGCTCACATTCGGCGGCGTTGATGATTAAATACTTGGTGCCGTGACGAGTTAGCTTTTTCTCCGTCGGAAAACCGGCACCACCGAGACCAACGATACCGGCCATGGCGATACGCTGGCGCATTTCCTCTTCGGTCAGGCTGATATCGTCGACGAATTCATCTTCGTCCAACTCGCCTTCTTCATCGGTACAAATGCCGATGCATTGTTCGTGCATGCCGGAGTCATTCGGGCAGGCATGAAAGCCAATAAAACTGATTTCACCATTGGCCGGTGCATGCACGGCCGCTGAGCGGCCCGGTGCCGCTTTCGCGATCAATTGTCCACGCCGCACCTTTTGCCCAACTTCGACAACCGGGATCGCCGGCTCGCCGGAATGTTGATGCAGCGGCAGGATCAAATGCGGTGGCAGTGGCAAGCTTTCAATTGGATTGTCTACCGCCGGCGACTTGTTCATCCTTGCTGGATGAATGCCACCGGGAAAGCCGTGCAGATGCCAAGCCATTATTGCACCCACTTGATCGGAATAATGTCAGTTGCATGCGGCTGCGGCCATTGCCAGTCATCCGGCGCTTTTTCAACGAAGGGCATGTCGATGCAATCGACCGGGCAGACCGGTACGCACAAGTCGCAGCCGGTGCATTCGGTGACGATCACCGTGTGCATCAATTTCGGTGCGCCAACGATCGCGTCGACCGGACAGACCTGAATGCATTTGGTGCAACCGATGCACTCGTCTTCGCGGATATAAGCAACGCGTTTGCCTTCCGACGGTTCACGTTCTTCATCGAGCGGCACCACTTTGCGATCGAGCAATGCGGCCAAGGCCTTGATGCCCTCATCGCCACCGGGCGGGCATTTGTTGATCTCGTCACCGTTGGCGATCGCTTCGGCGTACGGTTTGCAACCGGGGTAACCACATTGGCCGCACTGCGTTTGCGGCAGGATGCTGTTGATCTGATCGACCAGCGGATTGCCCTGCACCCTGAAGCGCACGGCGGCATAGCCGAGCACAGCGCCGAGCATCAGCGCGAGAAAACCCAGAGCGATCAACGCACTCATTTGATCAGGCCCGCAAAGCCCATGAATGCCAGCGACATGATACCGGCGGTAATCAGGCCAATCGCCGCGCCTTTGAATGGCGCCGGCACATCGGCGACATTGATGCGTTCACGCATTGCTGAAAACAAAATCAGCACCAGCGAGAAGCCGGCCGCGGCGCCGAAACCATAGACCAGCGATTCAATGAAACTGTGTGAGCTTTGTACGTTCAAAAGCGCGACGCCGAGCACCGCGCAATTGGTGGTGATCAGCGGCAAATAGATACCGAGCAGTTTGTGCAGCAAAGGGCTCGATTTTGCCATGTACATTTCGGTGAATTGCACCACGGCGGCGATGACCAGAATGAAGCTGATCGTGCGCAGAAAACTCAAATCCAGCGGCGCCAGAACCCAGGCGTCAACCAGATAGGAAAGCGCCGACGCCAGTGTCAGCACAAATGTGGTGGCAATACCCATACCGATGGCCGTTTCCTGGCGATTGGAAACACCCATGAACGGGCACAGGCCCAAAAATTTGACCAGTACGAAATTGTTGACGAGGGCTGTGCTGATGAACAGCAACAAGAGTTCGGTCATGCGTACCTTGGGCTAGCCTTTTGTGCAACGAAATGCCGGCGTGCGCCGGCCGTCTCTATTATGCGCCAAAAGGCCATGGCACAGCAAAAGCAAGTGGTTGTTTTAGCTCAAGAAAACCGCGTATTGGGCAGGGTTAAAGCTGGGGTTCGCTGCGGCTGGCGCTACCGGATTCTTCGGCCTCTGCCGTTTCCGCTAGCTCGCTTTTCGGCGAAGCCTGTCGCTGTTGACGCTGTGCCAGCCACCAGAACAGGCCACTCAGCATCAGCGTCAGCGCGACAAAGCTGATCAGAATCGGCAGCGCACCGCGCAGAAATCCGGCCATGCCGAGTTGCTCGGCACCGAGTATCGCGACGATGGCGGCGGGCGCCGACAGCTCGCTGTCACCGCCGATGGCGGCGGGCGTCAAGGCGCCAGCAGCAAAAGCAGACCAGAACGGCACCAACGCCCATTTTGGCCAGCGTCGAATCCACCAGAACAATACCGCCAGAAACACGACGGCGAGGCCAATATAGGCCAGCCAAATCATGCCGAGATCCGGTGGCGCGGCCATAACCGGCGCGGCGGAAGAGACATCAACAACTTGTTGGGCGGCGGTTTCGGTCGCGTCGGCCATGAAAAACTCTCTGTTAGCAACGAAAGGCGGTGTAAAGACTAATGCCAGTCAGTTAAGAGATGTTGTCATTCCCGCGTAGGCGGGAATCCAGATGCTAATTGGTTTTCACTGGGCTCCCGCCTACGCGGGAGCGACGGATCTCACTTTAGCTGGTCAGCATTAGTGAAAAGGCAGCTTATTTTACCCGCATGCCGGCCTCTGCACCCTGATGCGGTTCCAGAATCCACAAATCCTTACCGCCGGGACCAGCCGCCAGTACCATGCCTTCGGACAGACCGAATTTCATTTTGCGTGGCGCCAGGTTGGCAATCATCACGGTGTGCTTGCCAATCAAGGTCGCCGGACCGTAAGCACTCTTGATACCGGCAAATACCGTGCGGGTTTCACAGCCGAGGTTCAGCGTCAGTTTCAGCAGTTTTTCGGCGCCTTCAACGTGTTCGGCATTGTCGATGCGGGCAATACGCAAATCGAGTTTGTCGAAATCATCAATGGTAATCACCGGCTTGAACGGCTCGACATGGCTGGCCGGTTTGCCCGGTTCATTGTGGGTTTCATTGGTCGCCTGCAGCGATTCTTTCGAGGCTTCGATCATCGCGTCGATTTTCGCCGGTTCAATGCGGTTCATCATGGCGCTGAAAGCGTTGATCGGATGATTCAGCAACAGCGTTTCCGCATGCGACCACTGCAGCACGCCGATATTCAAAAAGCTTTCGGCCTGCTCGGCGAGCTTCGGCAGCACCGGTTTCAAATACAGCGCCAGCAAGCGGAACGCATTCAAACCCACCGTGCAGACTTCATGCGCTTGTTGCGCGGTTTCCGGCGCTTTCGCCAATTTCCATGGCGCTTTGTCGGCGATGTATTCATTGACCTGATCGGCCAGCGCCATGATGTCGCGCATCGCTTTGCCGTATTCGCGCTGCTCATAAAGCTTGGCCAGCGATTCCGCAGCGCTTTGCAATTTGCCCAGCAGCGTAGGCTCGGTATTTGTCGGGGACAATTTGCCATCGAATTGCTTGTGCACAAAGCCGGCACAGCGCGAAGCGATATTGACCACTTTGCCGACCAAGTCGGCGTTGACCCGGTTGACGAAATCTTCCAGGTTCAAATCGATATCATCGATACCAGGTCCAAGTTTGGCGGCGAAATAATAACGCAGGTACTCCGGATTCAGATGGTCGAGATAAGTGCGGGCATTGATGAACGTACCTTTCGATTTCGACATCTTGGTGCCGTTGACGGTCAGAAAACCATGCGCATGCACTTTAGTCGGCTTTCGGAAACCGGCGCCTTCCAGCATTGCCGGCCAGAACAGCGTATGGAAATAGACGATGTCCTTGCCGATAAAGTGGTGTACTTCGGCGTCGGAATCCGTGTTCCAGAAGCTATCGAAGTCGATGCCCTTTTTGTCGCAATAATTTTTGAACGAAGCCATGTAGCCAATTGGCGCATCGAGCCAGACGTAGAAATATTTGCCTGGCGCATTCGGAATCTCGAAACCGAAGTAGGGCGCATCGCGGGAAATATCCCATTCGGTCAGGCCGGCATCGAACCATTCGTCAAGTTTGTTGGCGATCGAGTCATGAACATGACCGCCACGAGTCCATTTTTTCAAAAAGGCCTCGAAATCCGGTAGCTTGAAAAAGAAATGCTCTGAGTCTTTCAGCACTGGCGTGGCACCACTCAATGCCGACTTCGGATTTTTCAGTTCGGTCGGTGCATAAGTGGCACCGCAGCTGTCGCAGGAGTCGCCGTATTGATCGGCGGAGCCGCAGCGCGGGCATTCGCCTTTGACGAAACGGTCCGGCAGGAACATCTGCTTTTCCGGATCGAACAGCTGGGAAATGGTGCGTTTGGCGATATGGCCCTTGTCGTTCAGGGCATTGAAAATCCGGTAGCACAGCTCGCGGTTCTCGTCGCTGTGCGTGGTGTGGTAGTTGTCATATTCGACAAAAAAATCGCGAAAGTCGCGTACGTGCTCTTCACGGACCTCGGCAATCATCTGCTCCGGCGTGATGCCGAGCTTTTGGGCCCGCAGCATCACCGGCGTACCATGGGTGTCGTCAGCGCAAACGGCGATGCACTGATGGCCGCGCATCTTCTGGAACCGCACCCAGATATCGGTCTGGATATGTTCCACCATATGGCCAATATGAATCGATCCATTGGCATAGGGCAGGGCACTGGTAACGAGCAGACGACGCGTTGCGGTCATGGTAGGGATGCTTTCCGGTGAGTTGGGTCTCAAAGAGCGGCAAGGATACCGGTTTTCGCCACGTATCGCAGCATTTGGATGGCCAATCGCCTGTTGAGAAAGGCACCGACTTGTGTACCACTCCCAAGCGGAAACCGGTAGAAGCAAGGAAACTTTTGCGTACATCCGGGCGCATTGCTAGCATTGGCGGCCTTTTCAGAGCCGGGGAAGTTTCAGTGAATCGAGCGTCGATTGAGGCCGCATTGGCAGAGTATCGCGACCGCTATATCAGTGATGATTTGGTGGCTCATGGTGCCGTCAAAGACCTGCAAATAGAAGGTGAGCGTGTTGCCTTGAGTCTGCGCTTCGGCTTTCCGCTCGCGGGTTACCGCGACACCTTGATTCAGGCGCTGAAAGCTCATCTGGCGCCGGTGGTCAAAAACCTAGACATTCGAATTGATTTCGATGTCGCACCGCATGTGGTCAAAACCGGTGCCAAGCCGCTACCCGGCGTGAAAAACATTATCGCCATTGCTTCCGGCAAGGGCGGGGTCGGCAAATCCACCACAGCCGTCAATCTGGCGCTGGCGCTGCAAAAAGAAGGCGCGACCGTCGGCATTCTTGATGCCGATATCTATGGCCCTTCGCAGCCGATCATGTTGGGTAAGGCCGGTGCCCATCCGGAATCTAAAGATCAGAAATCAATTGAGCCGGTGCTCAGTCACGGCGTGCAATCAATGTCGATTGGTTACCTCGTTGATCCCGACCAGGCCATGGTCTGGCGCGGCCCGATGGTCAGCCAGGCTTTGCAGCAATTATTGAACGACACCCGCTGGCGCGATCTCGATTATCTGATTGTCGATCTGCCGCCCGGCACCGGCGATGTGCAACTGACCCTGTCGCAAAAAGTGCCGCTGACCGCCGCCATTATCGTCACAACACCGCAGGACATCGCGCTCGCTGATGCCATCAAGGGCGTCGCGATGTTCAAGAAAGTGGATGTGCCGGTGTTGGGCGTCATTGAGAACATGGCGATGCACATCTGTTCGAACTGCGGTCACCAGGAACCTGTTTTTGGTCAAGGTGGCGGCGAAAAACTGGCGGCACAATACGGCGTCGAAATGCTCGGCGCCTTGCCGCTGGATATCCGTATCCGTCAGCAAGCCGATGGCGGTGCGCCAAGCGTTGCTGCTGAACCAGAAGGCGACATCGCCGGAATTTACCGCGATATTGCCCGCCGAATCGGCGCCAAACTGTCGTTTGAAGCAAAGAATTATGCGGCGATGGGGCCGTCCATCTCCATCGTCAGCGAGTAAACGTCATTACTGAGATATAAAGGTTGCACACCATCATGACCAAACGTACTGCCGACGTACTGATTATCGGCGCCGGCCCCAGTGGCAGTATTGCTTCCGCGTTGTTGAACAAGCAGGGCATTGATTGCCTGGTATTGGAACGACAAACCTTTCCGCGTTTCTCTATTGGCGAAAGCTTGCTGGCGCATATCATCGATATCCTTGATGAAGCCGACATGTTGCCAGCCGTTGAAGCGCAGGGGTTTCAATACAAGAATGGTGCAGCGTTCCGCTGGGGCGACCAATACACCGATTTCGATTTTGGTGAGCAATACACCGACGGTTGCGATCACGCTTACCAGGTGCAACGTGCGATCTTCGATAAATTGCTGGCCGACGAAGCGGCCAAACAAGGTGTCGATATCCGTTACCAGCACGAGATTTTGTCGTTCAGTAACGACGGCGACAAAGCCAGACTGCAAGTGCGCGAACCGGATGGCAGCGAACATCGTTACGAAGGGCAGTTCGTGCTCGACGCCAGCGGTTTTGGCCGGGTGTTGCCGCGTTTGTTGAATTTGGAATATCCATCGAATTTCCCTGTACGCCGTTCGGTGTTTACCCATATCGAAGATCGCATCAGCGATCCGGCTTTTGATCGCCAGAAAATTCTGGTGTCAATCCATCCGGACCATGCCGATGTCTGGTATTGGCTGATTCCGTTTCCGAATGGTCGCTGTTCAGTCGGTGTCGTTGCCGAGCGCGAGCTTCTGGCGCCGTATGGCGACGATAACGAAACGGTGCTGAAAGCCCTGATCGCGGAAACGCCTAGTCTGCAAACCCTGTTGGCCAATGCAAAATTTGATACACCGGTGCAAACCATCATCGGTTACTCGGCCAACGTCAAATCCTTGCATGGCGAACGCTATGCGTTGCTGGGGAACGCTGGCGAGTTTCTCGATCCGGTATTTTCTTCCGGCGTCACGATTGCGATGAAATCGGCGCAAATCGCTTCCGGATTGTTGACGCGCCAACTGAAAAATGGCGAAAAAATTGATTGGGAAACGCAGTACAGCAAACCGCTGAAGCGCGGCGTCAATGCCTTCCGCGGCTACGTCGAAGCCTGGTATGACGGCCGTTTCCGCGACATCATTTTTCATCCAAAGCCAGAGCAGGATATTCGCAAGATGATCTGCTCGATGCTGGCCGGGTATGCCTGGGATGAAACCAATCCTTATGGCCGCGAAACCGACAAGCGCCTGACGATTTTGGCTGAGGCGTGCCGGAGTAATCCGGCCTGAGCTCGGCAGACAACTTAATTTAATTAGTGGGACACAGAACGATGAGCATCAAATCAGATAAATGGATTCGCCGCATGGCCGAACAGCACGGCATGATCGAGCCTTACGAGCCGGGCCAGGTGCGCCATGTCAACGGCCAGAAGATCGTCTCTTACGGCACTTCAAGCTATGGCTACGACGTCCGTTGTGCACGCGAATTTAAGGTGTTCACCAACATCAACTCGGCCGTTGTCGATCCGAAAGCGTTTTCCGAGCAGAGTTTTGTTGATATCGAGAGCGATGTCTGCATCATTCCGCCGAATTCTTTCGCGCTGGCCCGCACCGTCGAGTTCTTCCGTATTCCGCGCAGCGTGCTGACCATTTGCTTGGGTAAATCGACGTACGCACGCTGCGGCATCATCGTCAACGTCACGCCACTGGAGCCGGAATGGGAAGGCCACGTGACGCTGGAATTTTCGAACACGACGCCACTGCCGGCGAAAATCTATGCCAACGAAGGTGTTGCGCAAATGCTGTTCTTTGAATCCGATGAAGTCTGCGAAACCTCGTACCGCGATCGCGGCGGCAAATATCAGGGACAGACTGGTGTAACGCTACCGAAAACTTGATGATGCTTACCCAGTTTGTCAGAGCGCTATTTTCTTCTGGCCCCATCCTGATCGAGTTTGATCGTCGGACGATTCATGTTCGTGACATCGCGAGTCGGAAGAGTGAATCGTATCCGGCCTGTGTTGATATTGGTGGCAGTGAAGGGAACCGAAAGATTATCGCTGACGGTGAGAGCAGAGGGAATGCGACCGCAACTGACCGAGTATGGCCATTCGACCACCCCAGAATGGTGCTGCATGACTTTGTGGTGGCGGAAAAACTGGTTCAAGAATCGATCAGGAGAATGCATACCAACCGCTTCATTCGTCCCTCACCTATCGTGATCTTACACTCACTCGTGGATTGGGATGGCGGATTGACCGAGATCGAAAAGCGCGCATTGCTCGAATTGGCTTACAGTGCCGGTGCGCGTGAAGCGTATGTGTGGCAAGGAAGAAGGTTGACTGATTCAGCGATTCAATCGGGGCGATACAAGGAATAGTTCGTCAGGGTAGTTCGGAATATGGGCTAATGGCTTTTACAGTTCTTTAGCGAGATTACCGAGCAACAAGGCCGACGGCGGATGGTGATGGAAGTGCATCAGCGATTGGCCAATCCGTTCGGCATGCACCATCCAGGCAGCACGATCCTCATCGTCAAGAAAGTCGGCCAACGTGCTGTTGAATAAGGCCAGCCAATCCTGCAGCAGTTCTGGTGTAAAGCCAGCTTCATGATGCTTGCTTGGCAGCGCGTAGCGGTAATCCAGGTATTTCTCGCCACCGAGCATGACCCACCAGAAATGGCTGATGATTGCCTCGTGTTGCGGCCAGTCCTGCACATGCTGCAGAAATGGGACTTTCAACCGTGGATGCTCACGGACCCTGGCGTAAAAGTGATGAACGATGCGCGCCACACGTTCCCGACCGAGCTTTTCAGCCAGTACGTTTCCGGTGGCGGCACAGGCATTGGTCATCGATAAACCCTCAATATATAGATGCAGTGATTGTACATCTTTTTGCGTGGCCGCATGTGAACGATGCCTCATGCCGAAATGTATCGTTGAGCCAGCGGCGCCATGCCCCCTATAATCGCCGTCCTTTTTATATTCCATTCATCCACGAGATAGAGGGCGAAAATGCCTGTCGTACGGCTTCCAGATGGTAGTGAGCGCCGCTTTGATGGCCCGGTAACGGTCATGCAGGTGGCGGAGAGTATTGGTCCGGGGCTCGCGAAAGCGGCGCTGGCCGGCAAGGTCAATGGCAAGGAAGTGGATACCAGCTACACCATCACCGACGACGTTGAGCTCGCAATCATCACGGAAAAATCCGAGGAAGGGCTGGAAGTCATTCGTCACTCGACCGCGCACTTGCTGGCTCAGGCGGTCAAGCAGCTGTACCCGGATGTGCAGGTCACCATTGGCCCGGTGATTGAAGACGGCTTTTATTACGATTTCGCCGCGCCGAAACCTTTCACGCCGGAAGACTTGGAAAAAATCGAAAAGCGCATGGCCGAACTGGCCGCGAAGGATATTCCGGTGCATCGCCGGGTGATGCCGCGCGACGAGGCTGTCGAGCATTTCAAGCAAATGGGCGAACACTTCAAGGCAGAAATCATCGCCTCGATTCCTGGCGACGAAGACATTTCGCTGTATGGCCAAGGGGACTTCGAAGATCTTTGCCGCGGTCCGCACGTGCCAAGCACTGGCAAACTGAAAGCGTTCAAATTGATGCGCGTTTCCGGCGCCTACTGGCGTGGCGATACCAAGAATCAGCAGTTGCAGCGCGTTTACGGTACTGCTTGGGCCAACAAGAAAGATCTGGAAGCCTACCTGCATCGGTTGGAAGAGGCTGAAAAACGCGATCACCGCAAAATCGGCAAGGCGCTGGATCTGTTCCATGTCCAGGAAGAAGGGCCGGGCATGGTGTTCTGGCACAACAACGGCTGGACCATCTGGCAGGAAATCGAAAGCTATATCCGCAAGCGTCTGCGTCAGGAAGGCTATCAGGAAGTGCGCACGCCGCAGGTCATCGACCTGAGCCTGTGGGAGCGTTCCGGTCACTGGGGCAAGTACTCGCCGAACATGTTCACGACCGAATCGGAAAACCGCACCTACGCGATCAAACCGATGAACTGCCCCTGCCACGTGCAAATCTATAACGCCGGTCTGCACAGCTACCGCGATCTGCCGCTGCGCATGGCCGAGTTCGGTTCCTGCCACCGCAATGAACCGTCCGGCGCGCTGCATGGCCTGATGCGGGTACGCGGCTTTACCCAGGACGACGCCCATATTTTCTGTACTGAAGACCAGATCGCCGACGAGGTAGTGAAATTTATCGATTTGCTGTACTCGGTCTATCAGGACTTTGGCTTCAAGGACGTCATCGTCAAACTGTCGACCCGTCCAGAGCAGCGCATCGGTACCGATGCCATGTGGGACAAGGCCGAGCAAGCCTTGGCTGATGCCCTGAATCAAGCGGGACTGCCGTTCGAGTACCTGCCAGGTGAAGGGGCGTTCTATGGCCCGAAAATCGAATTCACGCTGAAGGACTCAATTGGCCGTATGTGGCAATGCGGCACGATGCAGGTCGATTACAACATGCCTGAGCGGCTCGGCGCCGAGTATGTCGATGAGAACAGCGCTCGTCGGACCCCGGTCATGTTGCACCGGGCGATTTTGGGCTCGCTGGAACGCTTTATTGGCATTCTCATCGAAAACTACGCTGGTTGGATGCCAACCTGGTTGGCACCGCAGCAGGTTTCTGTGCTCAGCATTACCGAGCGGACCGGCGAATTCTGCGAAAAAGTCGCGCAAGGCTTGAACGAACAAGGCTTCCGGGCTGCATCCGACTTGAGAAACGAGAAGATCAGCTATAAAATCCGCGAGCACACGTTACAGCGTGTTCCGTATTTATTGGTCGTAGGCGACCGTGAGGTCGATGCGAATTCAGTGGCCGTGCGTCGGCGCGATGGCAAGGACTTAGGGGTGATGAGCGTTGAAGCCTTCACTGACCTGCTTGCCAAAGACGTTGCCTCGCGCGGCCGCGCTATTTTGGAGGATTGAGATATAAAACCCGCAAAACCGCTGTCGCGGACACCACGCGCACCCGCTGGTCCCGCACGAGAAAACCGCATCAATCATGAAATTACCGCGCGCGAATTGCGCCTGATTGGAGCGGACGGTCAGCAAATCGGGGTGGTCAGCAGCCGGGACGCGCTGGCCAAAGCAGAAGAGGCAGGATTGGATCTGGTTGAGATTTCTCCCGATGCTAGCCCGCCAGTCTGCAAGATCATGGATTACGGCAAGTTCATGTACACCAAGGCCAAGCAAGCTGCTGAAGCCAAGAAGAAACAGGTACAGGTTCAGGTCAAGGAAATCAAGTTCCGTCCCGGCACCGATATCGGTGACTACCAGGTCAAGCTGCGCAACATTTCGCGCTTTCTGGATGAAGACGGCGACAAGGTGAAAATCACAGTCCGTTTCCGCGGTCGCGAGATGGCTCACCAGGAACTGGGTATGCAGATGATGGAACGCCTGCAGAAAGACGTGGCCGATATCGCCACCGTCGAGTTCCACCCGAAAATGGAAGGCCGCCAGATGACGATGATTCTGGCGCCGAAAAAGAAAAAGTAAGCGCTTTTTCTTCAGCTATTCAGATGCCCGGCTAACGACCGGGCATTGCTGTCTCACCGAGGCGGCAAATAAATTTGGAAAACGGTTTCGGCTGATTTCCAGATGGCGCGATGAACGACTTTGGTCGCCATCGTGAGCACGTAAAAGTCCGAGCTTGGCGACCAACTACAGCGAGGTTCGCTGTGGCCAATCCGGATAATGAACCAGGAGCATTACAATGCCCAAAATGAAAACCCACCGTGGCGCTGCCAAGCGCTTCAAGAAAGTCGGTGGCGGCTACAAGCACAAGCAAGCCGGCATGCGTCACCTGTCCACGCACAAGAGCGGCAAAACCGTTCGTCAACTGCGCGGTCTGAAAATGGTCTCCGATCAGGATGCGCCGGAATTGAAACGTTTGTTGCCTTACGCGTAAGAGGAGTTAAGTCATGGCACGAGTAAAACGTGGTGTGACCGCTCGCGCGCGTCACAAGAAAGTTCTGAAACTGGCCAAGGGTTACTACGGTGCCCGTTCGCGCGTTTACCGCGTGGCCAAGCAGGCGGTGATCAAAGCGGCTCAGTACGCTTATCGCGATCGTCGTCAAAAGAAGCGCCAGTTCCGTGCGCTGTGGATTGCCCGTATTAACGCCGGTGCGCGTCAAAACGGTTTGTCTTACAGCCGCATGATTGACGGTTTGAAGAAAGCCAACATCATCATCGACCGCCGCGTGCTGGCCGATTTGGCGATGTTTGACGCAGCCGCGTTTACGGCCTTGGCGGAAAAAGCCAAGGCAGCACGCGCCTAAGTCTGGCTTTTTGGCGAAACGCGTTAGCGTTTCGACTACCGCCGAATAAAAGGGAAGGGCGTAAGCTCTTCCCTTTTTTTATGAAAAATTATCCGGCGTCCTTATTCCCGTGTTGAAGTGCACTTCTGCAATGGAATGACGAAGCGGAAAAAAGCTGCTGGTTCAGTAGATTTAATTTGATAACGAAAGAGCGATTACATGGAACTTGACAACATCCTGACGCAAGGCAAAGAAGCCATCAATGCGGTCAACGATCTGCCGGAACTGGAGCAGGTCAAAGCGCAAATTCTCGGCAAGAACGGTTCGGTCACCGCGTTGTTCAAACAGATGGGCACGTTGCCGCCGGACGAGAAGAAAGCCTTTGGTGCCAAGATCAATGTCATCAAAACCGAACTGGAACAAGCCTGGCAGGCGAAAGGTGAATCGCTGAAACAAGCCGCGATTGCGGCCAAGCTCGCCAGTGAAACCGTTGATGTCACCTTACCGGGTCGTCAGGCGATGCGCGGTGGCTTGCATCCGGTTTCCCGATCGATGCGTCGCATTGAACAATATTTTGCCCAGGTTGGTTTCGCCGTTGCTGAAGGGCCGGAAGTCGAGGACGACTGGCATAACTTCGGCGCGCTGAATATTCCTGATCATCACCCGGCGCGGGCAATGCACGACACGTTTTATTTCGATGCCAAGCGCCTGCTGCGTACGCACACCTCACCGGTGCAAATCCGCGTCATGGAACAACAAAAACCGCCGATCCGGGTTATCGCGCCAGGCCGGGTTTATCGCTGTGATTATGATGTCACCCATTCGCCGATGTTTCATCAGGTCGAAGGTTTGCTGATTGACGAGAAAACCACGTTCCAGGATCTGCGCGGCATACTTGATGAATTCCTGCGCAACTTCTTCGAAGCGGATCTGCCGACCCGTTTCCGTCCTTCCTATTTCCCGTTCACCGAGCCGAGCGCCGAAGTCGATATCGGTTGCGTGATCTGCAACGCCAAAGGTTGCCGCGTGTGCAAGAACACCGGCTGGCTGGAAGTGCTGGGCTGCGGCATGGTGCACCCGAATGTGCTGGCCGCTTGCGGTATAGACAGTGAGCGCTATACCGGTTTTGCCTTTGGCATGGGCGTCGAGCGCCTGACCATGCTGCGTTATGGCGTCAATGATTTGCGCCTGTTCTTCGATAACGATATGCGTTTTTTGAAACAGTTTAACTAAACGATTGAACAGTAGTCGCGATGCGGAATGCCGCGACAGATCGACGAAACAAATTAAACGGAAACAGCAATGAAAATTTCGGAAAAATGGTTACGTGAGTGGGTTAACCCGAATATTTCCCGCGACGAATTGTGCAAGCAATTGACGATGGCCGGTCTTGAGATCGAAGGCATCGAATTGCTCGGTGAGGGTCTGAGCAATATCGTTGTCGCGGAAGTGATTTCAGCCGAACAACATCCGGATGCCGACAAACTGCGCGTCGCGCAAGTCAATGTCGGCAACGAGACGCTGCAAATCGTTTGCGGCGCCAGCAATTGCCGTTCGGGCATCAAGATTCCGGCAGCGCTGGTCGGTGCCAGTCTGCCTGGCGGTTTGAATATCAAGAAAGCGAAACTGCGTGGCGTCGAGTCGAACGGCATGCTGTGTTCAGCGAAAGAGCTGGGTATGGCAGAAGAGAGCGACGGCATTCTGGAGCTGCCGAGCGATGCACAGGTCGGCACGCCAATTGTCGATTTCTTCAAACTGAATGACGCGGTGCTGGAAATCAACCTGACACCAAACCGTGGCGATTGCCTTGGTGTAATTGGCGTTGCACGTGAACTCGCGGTGCTAAACAAAATGCCGTTCACCCTGCCGGCAATCGTCGAGAGCCTGGCCACGATCAACGATAAACCGTCGATTGAATTGCTGGCGCCGGAGGCCTGCCCGCGTTACTGCGGTCGCATCGTCAAAGGCATTAATCCGAACGCCGAAACACCGCTGTGGATGGTCGAGAAACTGCGTCGCGGCGGTATCGAAAGCATCAGTCTTCCAGTCGATATCACCAACTTCGTGCTGCTCGAACTTGGTCATCCAATGCATGCTTTTGACTTGCGTGAAATCAAGGGCGGTATTCGTGTGCGCATGGCCAGCGAGGGTGAAAAGCTGACGCTGCTCGATGGCCGCGAAGTGTCGTTGACTGCAGATACCTTGCTGATTGCCGACCACGAAAAGCCGGTCGCCATTGGCGGTGTCATGGGCGGTGAGCATTCCGGTATCGCCGACGACACCACCGATGTTTTGCTCGAGGCGGCGTTCTTCACGCCACATCTGATTGCCGGCAAAGCCCGTCAGTATGGTCTGCATACCGATGCCTCGCATCGCTATGAACGTGGTGTCGATCCGACGCTGCAACGTCGCGCTATCGAGCGGGCGACCGAACTGTTACTGCAGCTGGCCGGTGGCCAGGCTGGGCCGGTTGTCGACGCGGTCTCGGAAACGTACCTGCCGAAAACCGCCTCGATTCATTTACGCCGTGCTCGCATTCCGCGCTTGCTGGGATTTTCACTGCCAGATGTCGAAGTCGAAGGCATGCTGACTCGCTTAGGATTGCAATTGTCGCCGACCGCAGAAGGTTGGCAATGCCAGGTGCCGGCGCACCGCTTTGATATCTCGATTGAAGCAGACCTGATCGAAGAGTTAATCCGTATTCACGGTTATCACCATCTGTCCGTTACGACGCCACACGGCGACATGGCGATGGCGCGGGTGCCGGAACACGTCGTTGGCGACAACGCCATGCGCGATTTGCTAGTCGACCGCGGCTATCAGGAAGTGGTGACCTTTACCTTTGTCGAACCGAACCTGATGCGCGAGCTGGAGCCAGGCCTCGAACCATTGCCGCTGATCAATCCAATTACGCCGGAAATGGCGGTCATGCGCACCTCGCTGTGGGCAGGTTTGCTCAGCACTGCCAAGCACAACCTGAACCGTCAGGTTGACCGCCTGGCGATGTTCGAAATCGGCCTTCGCTTCGTCCAGGAGAAAGGCGAGCTCAACCAACAGAAAATGATTGCTGGCCTGCTGCATGGCCCACGCCAGCCAATGCAATGGAATCATGGCCGTGAACCCTTCGATTTCTTCGATCTGAAAGGCGATATCGAAGCGCTACTGAGCCTTGGCGGCAGCCGTCAGGTGGAATTTCGCGCCGCGGTGCACCATGCCCTGCATCCAGGTCAATCGGCCGCGGTGTTCGTCAATGGCAAGCTGGCCGGCCACCTTGGCGCGCTGCATCCGGAACGGGTCAAGGCACTGGATTTGGAAGGCGACTTCTTCGTCTTTGAGCTTATCGTCGATGTCATCAGCGATGGGGTACTGCCGCGCTACAAGGAATTGTCGAAATTTCCCAGTGTCGCCCGCGACTTGGCCGTGGTTGTCGAGGAGTCAATCAGTGCCGCCCATCTGCAAACCGTCATTCGCGAGGCTGCTGGCGAGGCTCTGGAAGATTTAAAGGTTTTTGACATCTATCGCGGAAAAGGTATTGATTCTGGACGAAAATCCGTAGCGTTAGGCTTGACCTTACGGCATCCATCGCGCACTCTTACTGATTCTGACGTCCATGCGCTGATGGCGGCCGTTGTCGGCTCGCTGCAGACTCACTGTGGCGCGCAGTTACGGGAGTAAGTTTTCCTTATGGCCCTTACCAAAGCCGAGATGGCCGAGCGTCTCTACGAGGAGCTTGGCCTGAATAAACGGGAAGCCAAAGAGCTGGTTGAACAGTTCTTTGAGGAGTTGCGCACGGCGTTGGAGCGCGGTGAGCATGTCAAATTGTCCGGTTTCGGCAATTTTGAGCTTCGTGACAAAAACCAAAGACCCGGCAGAAATCCGAAAACCGGACGCGAAATTCCGATTAGCGCCCGTCGTGTCGTTACCTTCCGTCCCGGTCAAAAACTGAAGGCCCGAGTCGAAGCCTATGCTGGAAGCAAGCAATAATAACGAGTTGGCTCCGATCCCGGCCAAGCGCTATTTCACCATTGGTGAAGTGGCTGAGCTGTGTCAGGTCAAGCCACACGTGCTGCGTTACTGGGAGCAGGAATTCCCGCAACTGAGCCCGGTCAAGCGCCGGGGCAATCGCCGCTACTATCAGCGTGAAGATGTCATGCTGATCCGCGAAATCCGCTCGTTGCTGTACGAGCAGGGCTACACCATTGGTGGCGCCCGGCTGCAGCTGACTCATGACAAGGAAGAAGAGGGTGAGGGCAGCGGCATCAATCAGCAGGAAGTGGGGCGGTTGATTGAGGATCTGGAACAGCTACTGATCATTCTGAAACGTCAGTAAGAGCATTTCCGCTTGAATAAGAAACGCACGGAAACGTGCGTTTTTTAATACCTGAGTTTGCCAACGCTGTCCGCGATACAAAAATCATACAAAAATCTACCGGCGGTTTACGCGGGCAGAATTCTTTTGAAAATCATAAAGTTATTTTAACTCGACTAGCATTGATTGCCAGTAAGTAACCAGGTAACCGGATTATTTTTGTCCGCACGGTTACGACATGAAGTTTCTTGACCATAATTCGGTAATGCAATTTGAAATCACGGTGAAGTAGTGCATGGCCAGTGAGTTACCCGGTGTACGGGATTGGGTCGAGCGAATCAACCGAACGGAATTGCCGGCACTGGGCCAAACGCTGCAGCAAGTCGGGGCGTTAAATGGATTTTTGATGAGTCATGCGGCCGAGCTGACCCGAGTTATTCTGCGCGACCCGTCTATGACCGCTCGGGTGTTGAAGATTGCCAATAGCGCGATGTTCAACCCGACCCGCAAGAAGATCAACACCATCAGTCGCGCCGTAGTCGTCCTTGGCTTGAAAACGCTGCGCTCGATCTCTCTGGCGACTGCCTTGCTCGACGAGTTAATCAAAGAAGACACCGGTCCATATCTTGCCCAAGAAGTCGCCAATGCCTTCCACACGGCGATGCAGGCGCGCGCAGTCGCCAAGTTGAGTGGTGCACCGGATTCCGAGGAAATCTTTGTTTCATCGCTGCTCCACCGACTTGGCGCAATGGCGTTCTGGGCGGTCGGTTCAACGACGGCACACAAGCTCGCCAAGCAGATGCAGGATGGTGTCAGCCCGGAGCAGGCTGAGCGTCAGGTACTCGGCTTTACCATGAATGAGCTGACCCGTAGCGTTGCTGAGCAATGGCATATCAAAGAAATTCTGACACCACCGCTACTGCGTGGCGCCAATGGCCAGAGCTTCAACTGTATCCCGTTGGCCTGGCAGGCGGTGCAACTGCAAAACCAGGAAACGGATGAAGCAACCTGGGAAAGCTATCTAACCCAGCTATCGACGATTAGCGGCGCACCGGCCAGTTCGATACGCGAAGAGTTGAGTGATGCCGTCACCGCGACGCGGGAAACGCTGGTGATGTGCGGTGCCGAGAAATTGGTGGCTTATGTCGGTCCGCGCAATCAGCAAGAAGAAGCGGAAGAAGATGAACAAAACAATAACCAGAACTCAGCCAGCAGTGACATGCAATTGGCTATTCTGCGTGAGCTGACCCAGATGGCGCAGGGCAAAACCGATGTCAATCTGGTACTGCAATTGGTATTGGAAGGCTTGCATCGGGGCGCCGGGATCAGCCGGGTGGTCGTTGGATTGGTCAATCCGGAACGCAGCAAACTGTTTGGAAAATACGTGCTGGAAAAGAGCCCCAGCACTTTGCTCAGCGGCTTCCAGTTTGAAATAGCTAATCAAGCTGCGCTGAAAAACTCAATGGCCGGTGAAACGATGTGGGCTTGGCGCGACAATGACAATGGCGAATTCGACGGCTTGTTGCGCAAAACTGGTGGTGCCGATTGCGTGGTTGGTCCATTGACCGTCAACCGCAAAGTCATTGGCTTATTTTATGCCGACCAGGAGGAGGGGGCGCTGTCATCCAATGACGTCGAAGCCTTTGAATTGTTTGTTGGTCAGGCGGCGCTCTGTTTGCAAATGATAGGTCGATAATTGCATCGTAAAAAAAGCCCGCGTAAGCGGGCTTTTTTGTCAGTCGAATAATCGCTCAGAAATGATAAGTCGCAGCGATATAAGTGCCTTTGAACTCGATATCGCCCGTGAACTCTTCGTCGCTGTCGTCGGCTTCCAGGGTCAGATGACGCTGGCCTGCTTCAATGCCAAGACCGAAGGAAAATTCATAACCGATACGCACCCGGTAATCCTGACCGCGAGCACCGCCAGCACTGATGCCGCTGTATTCACCGCCGACTTTCAGGCCGGTCAACGGCAGATTGAAATTGAAGCTGGTGTAGAGAAACGGTACATAATCGTCAAACTCTTCGAACTCGCTTTGACCAGCGCCGCTGATGCTGGCGACGCCGTCGAATTGTTTGACATCGACACCCAAATCCAGCTCGAACCAGTTATCGAGCAATTCGTAGTACAGCACGTAATCGGTATGGCTTAAATCCACTTGGCTATTGACCGTGGTGCTGACGGGAATCGAAATATCACCGTAATCGATGCCGGTGGTCAGTACGGTACGGGCAGCCGAATCGGCTTCAGTGCGCGCCAGTTTGACGTTCGGCAAAAAGGGCACCGGATGTTCAAACGCCAGCCACAGCATGGCGCCATCCGTGGAGTCGTGGCCGAGGGTATTTTGCAGATCGATGCGATCAATAAAACCAGGTTGATCGGCGCTGCCATCCAATTGCACGATACCGCTGACATCCTGATTCCAATTGCCGTAACCGGCATGGATGCCCAGCGTGTCGGCCTGGGCTTGGCTGCAGAGTATGGCAATGGCGCTGGCGAGCAGGGCAATGCGACGCATGGGAGGGCTCCAAAGGTGGTTCGATTGTTTTTTCGTGTTGCGGACACGATGCCGACAAGCATAGCAAATACTGGATGAATCGGAACTGTACGAAATTAACAGTTCTGCCATCAACCGATGCGGAAAGAAACTCACAGCAAGCTTGCTACACAGTAGGCAAAAAAAAAAGCGTTGCCCAACGTGTGGAACAGCGCCTTGTGGAAATCGGTTGGCGATGCAGAGCTACGGCATCGCGCGTAACTTAAGCGTAGAAGCTATCCGAAAAATTTCAAGTCGGCGCCGGCACGGCGGTTCAGTATTGCCGGGTCAGAAATTGCAGCAGTTCCGGATCATTGATCGCACGGCTCAGTACATGACCGACGCTTTGGTTCAGCACCGCGCTGGCTTCGCCAAGGTTGGCGTCGATGCCCACTTCCTGCATCCGGTTATCGGTGAATTTGCGGGTCAGGTTACCGAATTCGGTCGTTGCGGAAAACTGCATGACGACGTGGGCGGTGATTTCGTCTTTCAAGGTTTTGTCGGTAATTGTGTGCTCGGCCGTTGCGATTTGCACTTCAAGCTGGCGGCTGGCGTAGGGGTCTATACGAAAGCCCATTGCTTGCAGCTCGCGCATCAGTTTTTCCCGGGTGGCGTCAGCAACGCTGCGTTGCAGAGGGAAGCGATGCTGTTTTTCCTGCAACGGGCTCATTGCCGGATCATTGGAGACGGTAACGTTGACGGCGACGTTATTGCCGATATTGCGGCTAACCGCGTTGACGGCCGGGTCAACCAGAATGTGCGTGGGCTTGGCTGCACAGGCGGCGAACAAAGGCAGTAGCAACAACACCAGATAAGTTTTCATGAATTCTTGTTCCTTGTACCGATTCGGGTGAGGCCGCATTGTACCGGAGCCGATCCGAACAGGTGATCGAGAATGGCAAATGTGTGCCGTGGCCAGCGAGATTTGCGCATCGAATCACGCTTGCGCTGGGTAACGGAATGGGGAAAAGACGAATTTGCTATCAGTGGTAGCTGGTGTAGCAGCATTTCTTTATGATGAAAGACGAAGTTCAGTGAATTCGTGCGCAATAGTGATTTTCAACAGGGAGAAGCATCCATGACTAAACGAGTGGCTTTGGTGACTGGTGGTACGGGTGGAATTGGCACGGCGATTTGCCAGCAACTGGCAAAAATCGGCTATCAGGTGGCGGCAGGTTATAACAGCGGTGGTGATCATGAAAAAGCGCGTGCCTGGCAGGCCGAGCAGAAAGCCGCAGGCTTCAACATCGCGATCAGCTTCGGTGATGTCCGCGATTTTGATAGCTGCGGCCGCTGTGTGGCAGAAGTCGAAGAAATGCTGGGGCCGATCGATATTCTGGTTAACAACGCCGGCATTACCCGCGACAGCACGCTGCGCAAAATGAGCAAGGAGCAATGGGACGCAGTGCTGACTTCCAACCTGGACTCCGTGTTCAACATGACCCGCCATGTCATCAATGGCATGGTCGATCGCACGTTTGGCCGCATCGTCAACGTCTCGTCGGTCAACGCCCAGAAAGGCCAGCTGGGGCAGACCAATTACGCCGCGGCCAAGTCCGGTATCCATGGATTTACCAAGGCCTTGGCGCAGGAAGTGGCGCGCAAGGGCGTCACCGTCAATACGGTTTCACCGGGTTATATCGCAACCAAAATGGTCATGGCAGTGCCGGACGAAATCCGTGCCGAAATCATCAAAGGCATTCCGGTGGGGCGTCTTGGCGAGCCGGAAGAAATCGCCCGCGCTGTCGCCTTTCTGATCGACGATACCTCCGGTTTCATCACCGGCGCCAATTTGGCCGTCAACGGCGGTCAGCATATGTTCTGATGTATGTCTGCGTGAGCGACGTGTAATAGGTTTGCTGCGTCGCATCAAGCGCTTGATTGGACAAAGGCTGATTGAATGATCAATCAGCCTTTGCTTTACTAGGCACCTCGCCGGAGACTGGTCCGAGCACAAAAATCGATAAGTAACATCGATACAAGGAACAAGGAGCAAACAATGAAGGCAAGAAAAACCATGTTGGCCGTCGCGCTGGCAAGCGCCGCATTCTCGGCTGTTGCAACTGAGGGAGCCTGGGAGCCGGTAATTGGTTATGGCTGGTCGGATTATGATGACGCTACGCCATTGGATCAGGACCTTGACACCAGGTTTCTCGGCTTGAGCTATTACGCCACCGATGAATTAGCGTTTGAATTATTGGGCTCAATGCATTCCACTACAGTGGCAGGGACTTCCATTGGCGCTGATGTCGACACCATCGCCCTGCGCGGTCTTTATCATATCTCGACTTCTCGTCCGGGTATTGTCCCTTACTGGTTGTTGGGGGTTTACGGACGAGAGTACGATGCAGACAACGGTTTGGACGATTCGTATGGCGGCTTTCAACTTGGCGCCGGTTTGAAAGCGCATTTCACGGAAAACTTTGCCTGGCGTATTGAGCTGAATCACAGCCGCTCAACGGATGACCGCAGCGAATCACAGTTCTGGACTGGTTTCAGTTATGCATTCGGGGGTGGCAACAAACCGGCACCAGCACCGGAACCAGAGCCGGTAGTAGAACCAGCACCAACACCCGCGCCCGCGCCAACACCAGTCGCCCCTCCTGCGCCCAAAGATGACGATAAAGATGGCGTCGTCAACAGCCTGGATCAATGCCCGGATACGCCAGCGAATGCCGAAGTGGATGATGTTGGTTGTGCCAAGAAAATCTCGATCCAATTGCGCGTGCTGTTCGACACCAACAGCTCCAATATCAAACCGGAAACCATGGCCGATATCGACGAGCTGGTGGCATTCATGACCCGCTATCCGCAAACCAATGTCGTTATCGAAGGCCATACTTCTTCTGATGGTGCCGACAAATACAACCAATGGTTGTCTGAGCGTCGGGCGCAAAGTGTCGCGATGGCCGTTGTCAGCAAAGGCATTGCCGCAGAGCGCGTGAAAGCAGTCGGTTACGGTGAAAGCCGTCCGGTGGCCAGCAATGATACGGCCGAAGGTCGTTCTTTGAATCGCCGCGTCGTGGCGGAAATCGAAGAAATCGTTCGCAAATAACCACCTAGTCAAAGCAAAAACGCCGGCATTCAGCCGGCGTTTTTCATTATGAATCTCTCGTGTGGTCAGCGCTAATCAAACGGCCATTCGCCATTCGTGCGGCACCTGGTAAGCCGCATGCACGGTCGTGGAGATACTGTTGAACAGCGGCCGCACCAGCAAATGCAGCGAACGGATGGTGACGCCTACACTCATCAGCGATGGTATTCGTTCACCATGATGAGTAATCGCACCACCAATCGGTTCAATACGAATGCCAAGTCGGCGCAAGTGCTGCACCAACCACGGCTCGGTCAGCATATACAGGGTATCGATGCCGTGGATTTGTGCTGATTCCAGCATCGCCAGATAAAGCCCCACCGGAATAAACGGGAAACGCGGTTTCGCCAGCGAACCGTAATCCTCATCGCTCAAGCCGACCGGACGAACGAATTCGCCTTTACGGCGACGGAATCGGCTGTCAACCGCCAAACGAGAAACTTCGGCCATTGCGGTGCGAGGAATCGCCAAATTTTCCAGCAGACGATAATCCAAGGTATGAAAACAGGAGAGCTCAATCGGTAATCGATCGAACGGTCGATCGGGATTGCAGCGAATCAATCGAATGCAACCGACAAACTCATTCAGGCGTTTGCTTCGTAAAAGAATATGAAGCGCGTGTTCATCAAACTGATCGTACTCAAGCTTTTCGTCGTTCAGCGGTTCCCAGCGCAGCTCTTCGCAGTAAACGCGATAACGCACTTTGAAACAGGCCTCGACCAGATCCGGCGTGGTGGCCGGCACAATCTCGAAATGTTTATCAAACTCGCTACGCAGTTGCAGAAACTCGCGTGCAAGAATGAGTGAACGCATCAAATCCATGACCGCACTCCCTGATCAACACAAAACCTGGGCAAGGTGCGCCCAGTTGTTCAAGTGTGGTATGAGTTTTCGCGGCTGGCAAGTCGCGCATGTGACGCGCGACACAAGAGCGACTATGGCGTCAGAAAAGTTTACAGGCTAATCGGTATTCTTGTCCGAATTAGCGCGGTCTTTGTCATTCGGAAGCTGCGGTGGCGGCTGATGGCGCTTGCCGGTTTTGCCCCAGTCACGCAGCAGGTAAAGTGCGCCGAGCAAAATGCCCAGCGCCAATAAAAACAACAACCATCGACTCATTGCCTTGCTCCTGAATCGTTCGTCGTTTTCTGTTCAAGCTGCTCGATGCGCCATCAGCGCTCAATGCCAACCGGATACAAGCGATGCATCGCATCCTGATACGGCGAGCGCTGATAAAACCAGCGCAGACGCGCGCGCGGATCAGCAGCAAAGCTTTCATCTTTCAAGGCTTCATTGAATTCGGCCTGCAAGGCCGGATCGGCAGCGAGCATTTTCGCGGCCAAGGGTTCAATGACGTAGCCTTCGATATATTCAGTGGCGTTCAACACTGGCAGAAAATATCCCCAAGCGAACAACGAATCTTCGCTTTGTGGTTCCATCAACGCGACGACCAGCGCACTCAATTCCTGATCAGTGCTGATCCGAATGCTGCCCGGCATGAACACATGCTGACGGCTTTCGATGCGTGGCGTACCGCTATCAACCAGTGTGCGTCCTTCGAAATTGCTGCTGGCGATCTTCGAATCGTCAAGCCGGTAGAACTCCATGGTTCTTTTGGTCGGTTGGCGTATTTCTTCATAGCGAATGCCATGACGCTTCAACACTTCAATCGCATCAGTCCAGCCGGCATCCAGCCAATAGGCTTTCGGTGTCGTGACAAAGGCCGTTGGTTTGCTCGGCACTTGCTTGATCGTCAGATTAATCGGTAAACCCGTCCAGCGAATTTCCTGGCGGCCGGAAATCGGTGATTCATAGTTTTCATGGCTGACGGCGGCAAATTCGATATTGCGCGCTCGCTCTTCATCGGCCTGATGCTGAAAACCAAAACTTTCCTGACGTTGGGCTTTGTCTCCTTCGCGCGCCGTTTTCAGCGCGGCTTTGTGTTTGCCGGACGTTTCAAGAATGCTTTCGATCAACACGTAGGTGCCGAGTACGCGTTGCTTGTAAGGTTTCAATGAATGGTTTTCGATCAGCACTGAGGCCATATGACGCAAATCACCATAACCATGGGAAAAACGCGGGCTGGCATGCCAGTCGCTGATGCCTTCGGACAGATCGCGGTTATTGTTGGCGAAAATCAACGGGCCTGGCAGGTGGCCAGCTTTTTTCAGCGCTTTGTCCAGCGCCGGTTGCAATTGCGTACGCAACCAGCCAGCGGTGCGTGGCGACACCGCGAAGCGATCATTGAAGCCGTACGTGATGTCGTATTGATAATCGATGCCGTCGGTGACATGGACATCGATATAGACATCCGGGTCTAGACGCTGCAACAGACGCAGCATCGCCTGCATTTCGATGCTGTCGGCTTTCATGTAATCGCGATTCAGATTCAGATTCTGCGCCGTCGTGCGCCAGCCCATATCATTCGGGCCGCGCTGATTGACCCGGTTATTGCCGCCGCGTCGTTCATGACCATCGACATTGAACACCGGCACAAAATAAAAATCGCTGTTGTCCAGCAACGCGGTTTTTTTGCCGAGTGCGATATCGCGCAGCAGCATCAAACCGGCGTCTTTGCCGTCGATCTCTCCGGCGTGAATACCCGCTTGGATCAATACTCTGGCATTCGGCGAGCGCAAACGTTTGTTCAATAACGGTTCCGGATTATTGCTGGCAATGACCAGCAACAACGGGCGGCCTTGGGCGCTGCGACCGAATTCCTGAATCTGAATCAGCGGCGACTGACGCTGCAAACGACGCAGATAGGCAATCGTGTCGTCGTAATTTGGCGTCGTCGCGAACTGGCTTTGCTCGGCGGGGGTTATCCATTCCGCCGGTACATCGTTCAACAGCTTTTCGCTTTCACCTTGCCAAGGCAGGGCTGGTGGCAGTGGCGCTTCGATAGCCGATACCGAAGCGGAAAACAGCAGCGTGCAGATCAGCAGATTTTTCATGTCTGGCCATTCTTCTGATTGATGTTCAAGGAGGACTGATTCGTTGCGCGTAACGTTCAACGAGCGCCGGTAACTGCGGCAGAATAATAGAGCAAAACGCTACGTAGGTATCAGTTAATAATGCCGCCAGCTGTTCAACCGGAATGTCGTTGGCGGCATGACGGCTGATTGGGGCATAACTCAAATGCCATGGCTCGGGTGCTACGCCACCCAAATCCAGGCGATATGGTCGGAAGAAGCCAAAGCGGCCGGCGTTTTCCTGTAGCCATTCATTCAGCGCAACGCAAGGACCATCGCCGGAAAATTCATCGGGTTCCAATTTCGGCCGGTGACCTTGATGCACGGCGTTGGCGTCGAATACGTCGAGATCGGTACCCCAGTGATGGCGTGACAAGCCTGGCAGCGCCGAGAAACGCAGGATTCGGTGCAGCCACTCGTCGTCGGAAAACGCTTCCCGTTGCAGACGCTGGCCGTGATCATCGTGAACGCTGCGCCGGCCTTCGGCTTTCTCGTTGAAGATCAGCGCTTGCCGGGAAAAGTCGCGATAAGTGCTGATCGGCAGGATCGATATACCGTCAGCGCTGGCTGCTTCAAGCATAGCCTGCCAGTCGCTGACCATATCGCGATGCAAGCGCCAAGGCACGCCCTGACCGAAACGATGATCGGTCCAGGTGGTGAGATGGCGGTCGCTCACACCGAGCAGCACATCGGGGCTCATGTCAGCAGTTTTTCGAGAATACGCTCATAGAGTGAGGTCAACTGTATCAGCTCCTCGACACGGACACATTCGTTGATTTGATGAATGGTCGTGTTGCAGGGGCCGAGTTCAAGCACCTGGGCGCCGGTTTTGGCAATAAAGCGGCCATCGGAAGTGCCGCCGGTCGTGGTTGCATCGGTCTCAATACCACAGACTTCTCGAATTGCTTCGCGCGTGGCATCGAGCAACGCGCCGCCTTCGGTCAGGAATGGATCGCCTGAGAGCGTCCAATCCAGTTGATGATCGAGTTTATGACGATGACAAAGATGCTGTACCCGTTGTTGAATACCGTCAGCGGTTTGCTCGGTGCAAAATCGCAAATTGAATTCGACTTTCACTTCGCCGGGAATGACGTTGTTGGCATGTCCGCCGTTGACGCGGGTGATTTGCAGACTGGTCGGCGGGAAATGTTCGTTGCCCTGGTCCCACTCGATCTGCGCCAACTCATCGAGCGCTGGCAGCGCCTGATGAATGGCGTTGACGGCGCGTTGTGGGTAGGCGACATGACCTTGTTTGCCGTGCACGATCAGATTGCCGGTCAGCGAACCGCGCCGGCCAATCTTGATGACATCACCGAGCCGTTCACTGCTTGATGGTTCCCCGACCAGACACCAATCGAGTTTCTCACCACGCTGCATCAGCGTTTCGACAACACGTACGGTGCCATTGACCCATTTGTCCTCTTCATCGCTGGTGATCAGCAACGCGATGCGACCTTTCGGATTGGGATGTTTTTGTAAGAACTGCTCCAGCGCAACAATAAACGCGGCGATGCTGCCTTTCATATCGGCCGCGCCGCGTCCGAACAAATAACCCTCTCGGTAATGCGGTTCGAATGGCGGCGTCGTCCATTTTTCCAGCGGACCGGGCGGCACGACATCGGTATGCCCAGCAAAGACAAACAGAGGCCCTTCGCTGCCATGCACCGACCAGAGATTATTGGTGTCGATAAAAAACATCGGCTCGTTGTGAAAACCGAGTCGGGCCAGGTGCTCGGCAATCAGGATCTGACAGCCGGCATCTTCCGGTGACACTGAAGGCCGGCGAATCAGTTCCTCGGTCAACGTCAAAGCAGGGTGGGGGGCGCTCATCGCATCGCTACTCTTGTCATTCAACCGAGTTGTTGTTGCCATTTTTCCGGGTCGAAGCCGACCAGTATCGTTTTACCGCTGACGACAACCGGACGTTTGATCAGACTTAAATTGTTCAGCATCAGTTTTTGCGCTTTGCTTTGATCAACATTGGCGCGCTCGGCATCCGAAAGTTTGCGCCAAGTCGTACCGCGAGTGTTCAGCAAAGGCTCGTAGCCGACCTTACTGCACCAACCTTGCAAAGTATCGGCATCTAGTCCGGCTTTTTTGTAGTCATGAAACTGATAAGGAATATCGTTGGCCTCCAACCAGGTGAAGGCTTTTTTCATCGTGTCGCAGGCTTTGATGCCGTAAATGGTGACTGATTTGCTCATTGTTCAATCCACCAGACGCAGCAATTCATTGATGCCGGTTTTGGCGCGGGTTTTGGCGTCGACTTTTTTGACGATTACCGCGGCATAGAGCGAATACTTGCCATCCTTACTCGGCAGGTTGCCAGGCACGACAACCGAGCCGGCCGGCACCCGGCCATAGGAAACCTCGCCGGTTTCCCGATCATAAATGCGCGTGCTCTGGCCGATGTAAACGCCCATCGAAATCACCGAACCTTCCTCGACGATGACGCCTTCAACAATTTCCGAGCGGGCGCCGATAAAGCAGTTGTCTTCGATAATCGTCGGAGCCGCTTGCAACGGTTCCAGTACGCCACCAATGCCGACGCCGCCGGACAGGTGCACGTTTTTGCCAATCTGCGCACAGGAACCGACGGTAGCCCAGGTATCGACCATCGTGCCTTCATCGATATAGGCGCCGATATTGACGTAGGATGGCATCAGCACCACATTGCGGGCAATAAAGCTGCCATAACGGGCAACGGCTGGCGGCACCACGCGCACGCCTTGTTCGCGAAAGGCTTTTTCATCAAGGCCGGCAAAACGGCTTGGCACTTTATCAAAGAACTGCAAATCGCCTTCGCCCATGACGACGTTGTCGTTCAAGCGAAACGACAGGAGCACGGCTTTTTTGACCCATTCGTTGACGGCCCACTGGCCCTGTTTTTTCTCGGCACAGCGCAGGCGACCGGCATTCAAGTCGGCCAGTACCGTAGCGACAGCGCGACGCACCTCATCGGGAGCCTTGCTTGGCGAGAATTCGGCGCGCTGTTCAAAGGCGTTGTTGATCAAATCAGCAATATCTATGGTCATGTCAGTTCCGGTTTTTTCAGACTGGTGGCATCCAGCAACAAACGAATCATGTGATCGAGTTGCTGTTGGGTGGCTGATGATACCGGCCGCAGCTCGCGATCGGTAATGAAAAATACGTCTTCGACCCGCTCACCGAGCGTGACGATTTTCGAGTTGTGCAACACCACATCACAATACTTGAACGCAGCACCGACGCGCGCCAGCAAACCAGGGCGATCCAGTGTGATCAACTCCAGCATCGTGCGTTGCCGACGCAGATCCTGATGGAAATGGATTTCGGTTTTCAATTCGAATGGTTGCCGCTTGCCGCTGCTCTGCTGCATCGCCAGCGGCACCTTGCTGACATCTTTCAGATGCTGCTGCAAATGCCGCTGTATACCCTGCAAACGTTTCAAATCGGTGACCGGCTCGCCGGTTTCTTCCAGCACAATGAAACTGTCGAGGCCCATGTCGTACGGTGTGGTATGAATCGTTGCGGCCTGAATGCTGACCCGTTTCTGCGCCAGCAGTGCTGTGATCGCCGCGAACAGAAATTCCTGGTCGTGCACGAAGATCAGGATCTCGGTGCCGCCCGCATTCGGGTGCTGACGATAAACCACCAATGGGCCTTCCTGTTGTTCGCTTTGGGTCAGCAGTGTTTCGGTGATCCAGGCCAGGGTTTCGCCGGTGACTTTGGTGAAATAATCGGCGCCGAACGAGCGCCACAAATCGTGCACTGGTGTCAGGTCGGCGAACTTTTCCTGCAGACGATTCAGGGCATCCTCTCGGGTGCTGGCCGAGACATCGGCTTGCAGCAGCGGTGCGCCACGGCGCAGGCATTCGCGTGTCGCCAGATATAAATCGCGCAGCAGCGCATCTTTCCAGCCATTCCACAAACTGGCGTTGGTAGCGCGGATATCACAAATGGTCAGCACGTAAAGCAATTCCAGATGCTGTTCATCGCCAACGAGGCGAGCGAAATCCTGAATGACATCCGGGTCGGTGATATCGCGGCGTTGAGCCACCAGCGACATGCTCAAATGTTGGCGCACCAGCCAGGCAACGAGTTGCGCCTCTTCATCGCTCAAACCGATTTGAGTGCAGAACTCCAGCGCATCGACGGCGCCGAGTTCCGAGTGATCGCCGCCGCGGCCTTTGCCGATATCGTGAAACAAACCAGCCAGGTACAGAATTTCCGGTTGCACCAGGCGCTGCATGATGCGCTCTGCATGCGGGAAGCTGCCGGCGTATTTCGGGTCGGTCAGTCGCGAAATATTGTGCAGCAGAAACAGCGTGTGTTCATCGACGGTGAAATGATGGAAGCGATCGAATTGCATCTGGCCAGTGATTTGACCAAAGGCGGGAATGAAGGCGCTCAAAATACCGGTGCGTTTCATCGCCCGCAGCGCCTGCCAGAGATTGGCACGTGAGCGCAGTAGGCGCAAAAACAAAGCCTGATGTTTGGGATTCTGCCGGTAACGATGGTTAAGCTGCGGCCGGGCATGGCGTAACGCGCGAATTGTCGAGGCGCTGATCCGTTGCAGGCCACTGCGTTCGGCCATGTGCACGAAAATCAGCAGCATCGTTTCCGGATGGTTTTGGAAACTGGCAAAGTCACGCAACTCAATGCGATCGCCGCGTTGCTGAAAATAGTTGTCGATAAAAACCGGCTCTTCGTCATGCAAGCTGGCCAGCATTACTTCGCTGAACAGTTCGCTTAACAATTCATGCAGATTGCGCACCGTCAGTACGGCGCGGAAATACTGTTTCATGAATTGTTCGACAGCGAGCTTGCCCGGTTTGTCGACATAACCGAGGCGGGCGGCGACGGCTTTCTGATGATCAAACAGCAGACGATCTTCGGCACGGCCGGCGACCAGATGCAGGGCAAAACGTACTCGCCACAAAAACAATTGGCAGCGGGTCAGTGCTCGATATTCCTGCGGTAGAAATACGCCGCGTCGGGTCATCGCCAGCAGTGATTGGTCACCGAATCGGCGTTTGGCAATCCAGTGAATGTTCTGGATATCGCGCAGACCACCGGGACTCGATTTCAGGTTCGGTTCCAGTTTGTAGGCGGTGCCTTCGTATTTGCGATGGCGGTTTTGCTGCTCTTCCAGTTTGCCTTTGAAATAGGCATCCGGCGGCCACATCTGTACCGGGCTCAGGTGATCGCGCAAGGCTGTCGACAAGCGCGGATCGCCGCAAACGAGGCGCGCTTCCATCAAATTGGTCATGACGGTCAAATCGTCGCGGGCGGCGTTTTCGCATTCGTCGACGGTGCGTACCGCATGACCGATCACCAAGCGCAAATCCCACAGCAGGGTGATCAGCTGCTCGAGCTTTTTGTGCAGATGTTCCTGTGAACTGTCTTTCAGCAGAATCAGAATGTCGATATCGGAATGCGGGTGCAGTTCACCGCGTCCATAGCCGCCAACGGCAAGTAATGCGATGTCCTGCAAATGCTGAAGTTCGAAATGCGCCCAGAGGTGTTGCAACAGCCAGTCGATGCGCTGAGCGCGTCGTTTGATCAAGGTTTCGACCGGCACGTCCTGATCGAAATCCTGCTCGTCACGTTTGGCCTGTGTTGCCAGCCAGTCGCGCAAAGCTTGCCGATCACCACCACGATTGAGTAGCGCAGTCAATTCGGCATCGGCGTCCGGGACGGGCATGGCTAATGACATGGGACAAGAGGATCCGCAGCAAGAATGAAGGTTAACCCCAATGCTAGCAAACGGCAGGTGCTGGCGGCTAACGCCAGCGTTCATAAGTAAGTACTTAGAACGATTCCTCGTTACGCTTGGTCAGCACTTCAATCCCATCGCGGGTAACGAGGATGGTGTGTTCCCACTGTGCAGAAAGTGAGCGATCCTTGGTGACTACGGTCCATTGATCACGCAGCAGGCTGACGTGGCGTTTGCCAGCGTTGATCATTGGCTCAATCGTGAAGCACATACCTTCCTGCAGTTCCAGTTTGGCCCAGCGATCATGACTCTTGTAATGCAGCACTTGCGGATCTTCATGAAAAATCTGGCCGATGCCGTGACCGCAGTATTCCTGCACGACGCTATAGCGGTTGGCTTCGGCGTGGGCTTGAATGACTTCGCCAATACGGCCAAGCAACACACCTGGTTTGACGATTTCCATGCCCTTGTACAGACATTCCTGGGTAACGCGGCATAGCCGTTCGGCTTGAATGCTCGGCTTGCCAACAAAAAACATTTTGCTGGTGTCACCGTGGAAACCATCTTTGATCACGGTGATGTCGATGTTGACGATGTCGCCATCGCGCAGCGGCCGGTCATTCGGAATGCCGTGGCAGACAACGTGATTGACCGAGGTGCAAATCGATTTGGGAAAGCCGTTGTAATTCAGCGGCGCTGGAATGGCTTGCTGCTGATTGATGATGTAATCGTGGCAGATCTGATTCAGTTCGTCGGTGGTGATGCCTTTTTGTACATGCGGCTCAATCATTTCCAGCACTTCGGCGGCGAGACGGCCGGCGATGCGCATTTTGGCTTGTTCTTCCAGGGTTTTAATCGTTACCGACATCGAAAAATCTCAGGTTAGTCAGAGGTTTGTCTGTATTGGCGAGCATTATCGCCGAATCAGGCGGCATTCGGGGCGAAAAATCGAAACGCCGGTCGTGATTGTCGCGAAACATGCAAAAAAGGGCGACGATTCGACAACAATATCTGCCAACGGCCGGCGTTGATAAACATCGCGGCACCACTCAACACCGCGCCGCGCCGGCGATGGCTGTGAATCGACGCGACATTGAAGGCGCTGATGCGGCTGACTGACCAACGCACGCCTTGTCGATACAACGCCTCGTTGGCTTCATCCCAGAGCTGAGCAAACAAGCGCGTGACCCGGTAGCGAGGCGCGACATAAACATCGTAATCCCAGACCAGTGATTCGCCTTCGAGCCGGTAGTCGCAGCGTGCCTCGTCTTCCGGATAGTGCTGGGCCGCGAGCCACAAAAAGGCGATCAGCTCGCCTTCTTTATAGGCAGCCAAACAGCGGTCACCGCGCGTCAATCGGGCCTGTACCCATTCTGCCCGGCGGTCTTCGACCAGCATTTCCGGTACAAAAGTCTCAAGCCAACGGAACTCGATATTGTCGGGCTTTTTCAACAAGCGCTTTTCTGGCACTGGTTGAAAGGCGAAACGATAAGCGCTGATTGTCAGGCCGAACTTCTTGCCGACTTTGTGCAGGCCATAAACCATGGCCCAGAACGCGCCCATTTCCCGGCGCAATTGCCGCCATTTCTCGACGATGGCTGCCACTTCCTGTTCACTCCCTGAGTTCGCAATGACCGCCAGTGTCGGTTCCCGATGCCGGCGAGGTCAAGTGTTTACGGCGCTCGGATGGTTTGCCACTTGGTTCGGCGCCCGGTTCTGTGGTATAAAGCGCGCCCTCAAATTCCGGCTTGCCGGGCTTTTGGGGAAAACACACACGCGTTAATCCGATCAACGTCTGGCCTGGGTCCCTTACCGGGGTGGCCGACGCAGGAACGCGGAGGCTCAACCCGACTTATATAGAGGTCTACCATGGCAAAAGTCACTATGCGTGACATGATCCAGGCCGGCGTGCATTTTGGTCACCGCAGCCGTTTCTGGAACCCGAAAATGAAGCAATACATTTTCGGCGCTCGTAACAAGATTCATATCATCAACCTCGAACACACCCTGCCGATGTTCCAGGATGCGCTGAATTTCCTCGGCGGCATTGCTTCCAAGCGCGGCAAAATCCTGTTCGTGGGCACCAAGCGCGCTGCCGCTGAAGTGGTTGCTCAAGAAGCCGCCCGTTGCGGCCAGTTCTACGTCAACAGCCGCTGGCTGGGCGGTACGCTGACCAACTACAAAACCGTTCGTCAGTCGATCAAGCGTCTGAAAGATCTGGAAACCATGAGTCAGGACGGTACCTTCAACAAGGTCACCAAGAAAGAAGCGCTGCTGCTGCAACGTGACCTGGAAAAGCTGGAGCAAAGCCTCGGCGGTATCAAGAACATGAACGGTCTGCCAGACGCGCTGTTCGTGATCGACGTTGAGCACGAGAAAATCGCTATCGCCGAAGCCCGCAAATTGGGTATTCCGGTGGTTGCTGTAGTCGATACCAACTCCAATCCGGACGGCGTCGATTACGTCATTCCGGGTAACGACGACGCCATTCGCGCGATCGAGCTGTACCTGACCGCGATTGCTGACGCCGTGCTCGAAGGCCGTCAGAGCGCCCCGCATGCTGACGACGTCAAAGTCGAAGAGTTTGTCGAAGAGACTGCGGTCGCTGCCGACGCCGACGAAGAGTAAGACGCGTTGCGTAAACGCTGAAAAGAAGGGGGCATCGGCCCCCTTTTTTGAGAAACAAAACTTAAATCCCCATTTTCTGAACAGCAAACCCCGTGTTTGCCATAACGCACGAGAGGAATTCCCATGGAAATTACCGCCGCCCTCGTTAAAGAACTCCGTGAGCGCACTGGCGCCGGCATGATGGAGTGCAAAAAAGCACTGCAGGAAGCCAACGGTGATATCGAACTGGCCATTGATAACATGCGTAAATCCGGCGCCGTCAAAGCGGCCAAGAAAGCCGGTCGCGTTGCTGCTGAAGGCGTCATCATGGCGAAAGCCGGCGCCGGTGAAGTGGTGCTGGTCGAAGTCAACTGCGAGACCGATTTCGTCGCCAAGGACGTCAACTTCACGGCGTTTGCCAACGAAGTCGCCGACGCGGCGCTGAGCAGCAAAGTTGCCGACGTTGCCGCGTTGAATGACGTCAAACTGGCCTCTGGCGAAACGGTTGAAACCACCCGCGCCAACCTGGTCGCGAAAATTGGCGAGAACATGACGGTTCGCCGCATGACTCGCCTGACCGGTGCCACCGTTGCCTCGTACATCCACAGTGGTCGCATCGGTGTCGCCGTAGCCCTTGCCGGTGGTGACGAAGAGCTGGCCAAGCAACTGGCCATGCACATCGCTGCTGCCAACCCGGTCGTCGTCAACCCTGAAGATATCTCTGCCGACCTGATCGCCAAAGAGCGCGACATCGCTGCTGCCCAGGCTGCCGAGTCGGGCAAGCCGGCCAATATTGTTGAAAAAATGGTCGAAGGCCGTATCAACAAGTTCAAGAATGAAGTGTCGCTGGTCGGCCAGAACTTCGTCATGGACCCGAACACGACGGTCGGCAACTTGCTGAAGAGCAAGGGCGCCACCTGCACCGGCTTTATCCGCTGGGAAGTCGGCGAAGGCATCGAGAAGGCCGAAGACAACTTCGCCGCCGAAGTCGAAGCGATGAAGGCCGCCGCTATCGGCAAAAACTAAGTCGCTCTCACCAGATAGGGTCCATGTCGACCTGATCTGGCCGCCGCAAATCCTTGATTTTGTGGCACACTACAGCGCAGTCTCGACGGACCCCTCCTCCTTGGAGGGGTTCTTATAACTAGAACTTCCGCATACAAACAGGAACGCCATGTCCGACAAGGCCGAACTCGCCCATAAACGCATTCTGTTGAAACTCTCCGGTGAAGCCCTGATGGGCAACGAATCCTTCGGTATTGACCCGGTGGTGCTGGAGCGGATGGCTTCCGAAGTCAAAGCAGTACGCCAGCTTGGGGTGCAAATCGGTATTGTCGTCGGCGGTGGTAATTTGTTTCGTGGTGAGCGCCTGGCCAAGGCCGGTATGAACCGAGTCGCTGGCGACCACATGGGCATGTTGGCGACAGTAATGAATTCCTTGGCGATGCAGGATGCCCTGGAACGCATCAAGCAACCAACTCGGGTCATGAGCGCCATTTCCCTGACCGGTGTTTGTGAAGACTATGATCGCCGCTTTGCGATTCGTTTCATGGAAGCCGGCAACGTTGTGATTTTCTGTGCCGGCACCGGCAACCCGTTTTTCACCACCGATACCGCCGCGTGTTTGCGTGGTATCGAGATCGAGGCCGATTTGATTTTGAAAGCCACCAAGGTTGATGGTGTCTATTCGGCCGACCCGATGAAATACCCGGAGGCGGTAAAATACAATCGCCTTACCTACAGCGAAGCCTTGGAGCGCGAGCTGGGTGTCATGGACTTAACCGCGTTTTGCCTTGCTCGTGATCACGACAAGAAAATCCGGGTATTGAACATGACCAGAGATGG
The DNA here is from genome assembly GCF_009756665.1 of Permianibacter aggregans. GTDB lineage: Bacteria > Pseudomonadota > Gammaproteobacteria > Enterobacterales > Permianibacteraceae > Permianibacter > Permianibacter aggregans. The sequence continues at coordinate 721,375 of NZ_CP037953.1, read as the reverse complement.
TGCGCTGTTGCGTGCCGTCAAAGGCGAAGACGAAGGCACGCTGATCGAAAAATAATTCAGGCACCACCCATGCCAGGGCAGGGGCGGTTTGCCATTGCCCAAAAATATCGAATTGCTGAAAGGAGCTGAACATGAGCATTGCTGACATCAAAAAAGACGCGCAAACGCGGATGAGCAAAAGTGTCGATGCGCTGAAATCGAACCTGCAGAAAATCCGTACTGGTCGCGCCCATCCGAGCTTGATTGAACATCTGCACGTCAATATCTACGGTAGCAGCATGCCACTGAACCAAGTGGGCAATATCACTGTGCAGGATGCCCGTACACTTGGCATTCAGGTGTATGACAAAGGCGCCATTGGCCCGGTCGAAAAAGCGATTCATGAATCGAATTTGGGTTTGAACCCGATGACCGCCGGCCAGATGATTCGCATTCCGTTGCCGCCGCTGACTGAAGAGCGTCGCAAGGAACTGGCGAAAGTGGTCAAAGGCGAAGGCGAGCAAAGCAAAGTCGCGATTCGCAACGTCCGCCGCGATGCCAACGAAGCGGTGAAGAAGTTGCTGAAAGACAAACTGATTTCCGAAGACGAAGAGCGGAAAGCTGAAGACGAAATCCAGAAGCTGACCGACAGCAAAATTGCCGAAGTCGACGCGGTACTGGCCGACAAAGAAAAAGAACTGATGGAAGTGTGATCGCAACGATTGCACCGACAGGAGAATTTTTTCTTTGACTAATCAGACTGAGGCGCTGCCCCGGCACGTTGCGATCATCATGGATGGCAACGGCCGCTGGGCCAGAAAACGCGGTCTGCCACGGGTGGCGGGTCACAAGGTTGGCATGGAGCGAGCCCGGGAAATCACCGAAGCAGCCGGCAAGCGAGGCGTGAAAGCGCTGACGCTGTTCGCCTTTTCTTCGGAAAACTGGCAACGTCCCGAAGACGAAGTCAGCTACTTGATGGATTTGTTCGTTACTGGCCTCGAACGCGAAGCAAAAGCGCTGCACAAGAACAATGTGCGCTTGCGCGTCATTGGCGATCGCAGTCGTTTTTCGGCGAAGCTGCAGCAACGCATGCTGGAAGCGGAAGCGATGACGGCTGACAACACGGCGTTGAATTTGAATATCGCCGCCAATTACGGTGGTCGCTGGGATATCGTGCAAGCGGTCAGTCAGCATCTGCAAAACAACCCCGGCATTAGCCAGGTTTCTGAGCAGGACATCAGCGACCGGGTGCAGTTGCACGACGAGCCGCCGCTTGATCTATTGATCCGCACCGGCGGTGAAATCCGCATTTCCAATTTTCTGCTCTGGCAGGCGGCTTATGCCGAGCTCTATTTCTCCGATGTGCTGTGGCCGGACTTTCATCCCGAAGAATTGGACAAGGCGCTAGCTGCCTACGCCCAGCGTCAGCGTCGTTACGGCAAAACTGGTGAACAAGTGACCGGTGAATCCGCGCAAGGAGATGCCTGATGCTCTGGCAGCGCGTGATCACGGCGTTATTGTTGTTGCCGCTGGTCATCGGCATCGTTTTCTTTTTACCGCTGCATTTGTTTGCATCGGCGGTCGGTGCGGTATTACTGGTCGCGGCCTGGGAATGGTCAGTACTGTCTGGCCGGCCGGCTCGCCGTCAACGTTTGCTTTACACGGCGGCCATGGCCGTCGTGATGATGGCGATTCAATATTTTTCGCCACCGTATGAATTCTGGCCCAGCCTAACCTGGCCGATGCAGGCTGGTGCGTTAACGCTGAGCAGTAGCAATCTGCCGTTCATCGTCTTGTTGGCAGCGGGATGCTTCTGGGTTTTGAGTCCGGTTTTGCTCGGCTTTTATCCGAAGCATGCGGCTTGGTGGCGTCGTTCAGCTTGGCTACGCCTGTTTTATGGTTTGGTGTTATTGACCGGCCTCTGGGTAGCGCTGATCAGCCTGCGCCGGATTGGCGGTGCCCTGCAACCATACGAGGGTTCGCTGGTCATTTTATTTGTGTTGCTGCTGGTCTGGGCAGCTGATGTTGGTGGCTATGTATTTGGCCGCTGGCTCGGCAAGCGCAAATTGGCGCCGAATATCAGCCCCGGCAAGACTTGGGCTGGCCTATTCGGTGGTGTTGGTCTGGCCATTGTCGTCGGCTACACCGCCCAATATCTGTTTGGCTTGCAGGCCTCATCGTCGATCGGGTTTGGCCTGCTGATGCTGTTGACGGTGATCAGCTCGGTGCTCGGCGATTTGATGGAAAGCGTCGCCAAGCGGGAAACGGGTTTGAAGGATTCCGGCCGGATTCTGCCCGGCCACGGCGGTTTGCTCGATCGGATCGACAGTCTGATCGCAGCCGCTCCGGTATTTGCCATCGGCGCTCTGTTACTGGAATTGCGCTGATGCGGGAGGTTCGCTGATGCAGAACGTTGTCATTCTGGGGTCGACCGGGTCGATTGGTGTCTCGACGCTGGACGTGCTCGCCCGCCATCCCGAGCGTTATCGGGTGTTCGCGCTGGTCGCCCGTCAACGCATTGACCGGCTGCTGGAGCAAATCTGCACGTTTCGGCCGACCTATGTCGTCGTTACCGAGGCTGAGCCGGCCGAAACACTGCGCAACCGTATCCGCGATATGCGTATTGCTTGTGAAGTGTTGACCGGTGCTGATGCGCTGGCGGCGGTGGTCAGTGCGCCGGAAGTCGATATCGTCATGGCGGCCATCGTCGGTGCCGCTGGCTTGATGCCGACGCTTGCGGCGGCGAAAGCTGGCAAGAAAATCCTGTTGGCCAACAAAGAAGCACTGGTGATGTCCGGTGCGCTGTTCCTCAATGCAGTCAAAGACGGTGGCGCGCAACTGCTGCCGATCGACAGCGAACACAACGCCATTTTCCAATGCTGGTCGGCCAATGCGATTGGCCAAGCGCCATCGGTTGCTGGCGTTGAGAAAATTCAGCTGACGGCGTCCGGCGGACCGTTTCTGCGTAAACCTTTGTCGGAATTAAACGAGGTGACGCCGGATCAGGCCTGCTCGCATCCGACTTGGAACATGGGCCGGAAAATTTCTGTCGATTCCGCGACGCTGATGAACAAAGGTCTGGAAGTCATCGAGGCCTGCCATTTGTTCGGTGCCAGTGCTGAGCAGGTCGATGTCGTCATCCATCCGCAAAGCATTGTGCACAGCATGGTGCGTTACCTTGATGGTTCAGTGTTAGCGCAGATGGGCAACCCCGATATGCGCACACCGATAGCCCACGCCCTGGCCTGGCCGGAGCGGATTCAGTCGGGCGTTGCACCGCTCGACTTGACTCAGATGTCGGCGCTGCAATTTGAAGTCGTCGATCGCGAACGATTTCCTTGCCTAACCCTTGCCTACCAAGCGCTGCAGGCCGGTGGTACCGCGGCGGCCGTGCTCAATGCTGCCAATGAGGTGGCCGTTGATGCTTTCCTAAATAATCGCTTGCGCTTTACCGCGATCAGCGACGTTATCGCGGCGACGTTGGCAAAAGTCTCTGCTCCGACCATTGGTTCACTGGCCGAGCTGTTGGCGATTGATGCCGAAGCGCGCCTGATCGCCGCCACCCAAATTCAGTTGAGAGCGGCATGATCACCGGTCTTTGGAATCTGTTCTTTCTGATCCTGACCATCGGCATTCTGGTCACGGTGCACGAATGGGGCCATTTCTGGGTCGCGCGCCGGCTTGGTGTCAAGGTCGAGGTATTTTCAATCGGCTTTGGCCGGGCATTGTGGAAACGCGTCGGCCGCGATGGTGTTGAGTATCGCATTGCCTGGATTCCGCTCGGCGGTTACGTACGGATGCTCGATGAGCGCGAGTCGGAAACGCCGATTGCCGATCCGACCGGCGCGTTCAATCGCCAAAGCGTCTGGGTGCGCACGGCTGTCATCATCGCCGGACCATTGGCCAACTTCCTGTTCGCGGTGCTGGCCTTTGCCATCATGTATTGGGTTGGCATCCAGGATTTGCGCGCCGTACTCGGTCCTGTGCCGGTAGGCAGCCCTGCTGCCGAAGCCGGCTTACAGTCCGGCATGGAAATTACTAAGGTGGACGGCGAAAGCGTCAGTGGTTGGCAGCATCTGAACATGGCGCTGGTTCGCCATATCGGTGATGACGAACCGTTGACCATCACGGCCAAAACCGATGACGGCGAGCAACGCTTTCGACTGCCTCCCTTCGGCCTGGAACTCGAAGGCCATGACGCCGATTTGCTGCGTCAGCTTGGTCTCAATGTAAAGCGGCTGGAGATTCCGGCCCGCATCGCTGTAGTCGCTGAACAAAGCCCAGCTGAGAAAGCCGGCCTGCAAATTGGCGATTTAATCACCACCGTTGATGGCGAACCGGTCGACTGGTTTGGGCTGGTGGAAAAGATCCAAGCCAAACCGGATGAAACTGTTACACTCGCCGTCCGCCGAAATGACCAGACGATGGAACTTAATCTTGTCGTCGGTCATCAAACCGAAGGCTCGCGTCGTCAAGGGTATCTTGGCATCAGTCCGCAACCGGTCATGCCGGACCCCAACGATCGCGTGCGCATGCAGCTGCCATTCTGGGATGGTTTCGTTGCCGGTATCGACAAAACCATTGACACAACCAGTTTGATTGTCGACGGTTTGGTGAAACTGGTTACCGGTGCCATTTCGGTGAAAACTTTGAGCGGTCCGGTCAGTATCGCGCAAGGCGCTGGCACCACAGCTGCAGTCGGTGTGGGGCAATTTTTTTGGTTTTTGGGCCTGATAAGCGTCAACTTGGGCCTGATAAATTTATTACCCATTCCGGTTCTGGATGGTGGGCATTTGATGTACAACGTTGTGGAAATTTTGCGCGGCAAACCCTTATCAGAACGGGTGCAAGAGTGGGGATTACGCATCGGTATGTCATTGGTGGGCGCGTTGATGTTGATCGCGCTGTTCAACGACTTTGCCCGCCTGTAGTAGGCAAGCGCCGGATTGCGGCCATTTTGCGAACGTTTAAGTGATGAAAAGAACAGTAAAAGCCCTGTCATGGTCAGTGATGTTGGCATTGGGAGTTCAGCAGGCGCAGGCCTTTGAATCCTTTGTCGTGGAAGACATCCAGGTAACCGGTTTACAACGTGTCGAACTCGGTACTTTTTTCACCTATCTGCCGTTGCGGGTTGGTGAGCAACTTGATGATGTTCGCGCTCCACAGGTTATTCGTGCACTGTATCGAGTTGGTGCTTTCGAATCGGTTGAGCTGAAGCGTATAGGCAACAAGCTCGTCATTGAAGTGCTCGAACGCCCGACCATTGCCACGATAAGTTTCGATGGCAACAAGCAAATCAAGACCGAAGCCTTGCTCGAAGGCCTGAAGCCGATGGGCTTCGACAAAGGCGAAGTACTGAACCCGGCAATGCTGACACAAATTGTTCAAGAGCTTGAGCAGCAGTATTTTGCCCACGGTAAATATTCGGTCAGCATCAAACACAAAGTCGTTCGTCTGTCCCGCAACCGTGTTGATGTGCGCTTCACGATCAAGGAAGGTGATGCCGCCGTTATCGGTCAAATCAATTTTGTCGGCAACGAAGTGTTCTCCGATGAAGAGCTGACCAATCAGATGGAGCTGACAACCGGTAGCTGGTTGAGCTTCTTTACTGACGATAACCAGTATGCCAAGGAAAAATTATCAGGCGACTTGGAAAAGATTCGTTCTTACTATCTTGATCGGGGCTATCTGAAATTCCAGATTACTTCCACTCAAGTTTCCATTTCACCGGATCGTGAACAAGTTTATTTGACCATCAATATCAGCGAAGGCAAACCATTCACACTTCGCGATATCACCATCGTTGGTGATTTGAAAGTCGAAGAAGAGTCCCTTCGCTCAATGATCCCGGTCGTTTCCGGTGATACGTATTCCGCAGCGGCTTTCACTTTTGCCGAAACCAACATGGCTAAATTGCTTGGCTACTACGGTTATGCGTTTGCCAAGGTAGTCAGCTCGCCGGAGCTTGATGAAGAGAAACAACTTGTTGATGTGAGAATTCTGGTGGATCCAGGCAAGCGAACCTATGTTCGCAATATTTCGTTTGAAGGAAACGAAACCACCAACGACCATGTGCTGCGCCGTGAAATGCGCATGATGGAGAGTGGCCCGCTTTCATCGGACGTGGTTGATCGCTCCAAGACCTTGTTGGAGCGGCTGACATTTATTGAAGAAGCCAAAGTCGAAACGCCAAAAGTTGAAGGAACCGATGACCAGGTCGATGTCGAGGTCAAGATCAAGGAGCGTAATGCGGGCAGCTTCACGGCTGGCTTGGGATATAGCGATCTGTACAAATTGCAATTGAATGCCGGTGTCAGCCACGACAATTTTCAAGGCAGTGGTAATCGAATCGCGTTCAATATTAACACCAGCAAAGCGCAGCAACTTTACAGCTTTAGTTACACCGACCCGTATTTCACTACCGATGGAGTCAGTGCTGGTGGCCAGGTTTATTATCAAGAAACTGATCCAAGAGAATTGAACTTACTGGGCGACAAGACGAGTAAGCTTGGCTTCCGTTTTACGACCGGTGTACCGATTTCAGAAGTTTCAAGATTGACGTTTGGCGTTGGCTGGCAAGATAGCAGTTTTGCTGTCAACAGCGGATTGAATGTACTTCAGTTGAATGAGTTTTTTGATCGTATTGGCCATGACTTTTCACAGGATTCGACCTTTGACTATACCTATACAACTCTTGATGTCGGTTGGTTGAGAAATACATTGAATCGAGGCATTTTTGCTGATCGCGGTACATATCAAAGTGCATCGGTATCGTTTTCGGTCCCGGGCAGTGATTTCCAGTTTTTCAAACTCAATTACGAACTAAAGCATTACATTCCAATCACCGAAGGCTGGAGTGTGTTGATGCGAGCGGAGTTGGGCTATGGCGACGGATATGGTGATGGACAGGAAAATCAACGTTTACCGTATTTTGAGCATTTCTATGCCGGCGGGCAGGGAACGTTGAGGGGGTTCGAACGCAATACCATCGGCCCTCGCTCAATTAGACGCATTTCTCAGTCTGGTATAACCCCCCCAGGTGACGGAGGAGTCACACCACCAATTTTCCTGCCTCCTGAGTACGATCAATTGGTCGTCGAAAGTCGCTCATCAGTTGGTGGCAATACTCGCGTCCTGGGTGGTTTGGAGCTGATTTTCCCGACGCCGTTTGCCGAAGACAACCGTTCGATCCGTACCAGTCTGTTCGTCGATGTCGGTAACCTTTGGGATTCCGAGTTTGATCGCACTCGCTACAGCAATCTGATTGAGTTTGACAAAATCCCGGATTACAGTGACCCATGGGCGTTCCGTGCTTCCGCCGGTTTGGCTGTACAGTGGCTGTCGCCAATGGGTCCGCTGGGTTTCCATTTCTCGCGTTCGATCAAGTCTGAGCCGGGTGACGAAGAAGAAAATTTTGGCTTTACGATCGGCCAAACCTTTTAACGAGTAAGGAGTAAGCAATGAAAAAATTCGCCCTGTTTGCCGCCGTTTTGATGATGGCCGGTACGGCGTTCGCAGAAGCGAAAATTGGTGTGATCAGTTTTCGTGAAGTGCTGGCCAAAGCACCGCAGCGTGAAGCCATTTCCGAGAAGTTACGTAAAGAGTTTCAAGACCGCATCGACGGTTTGAAGAAAATGGAAACGGATGTTCGCGGTCAGCAGGAAAAACTGCAGCGTGATGGCGCGACCATGAGCGCGCAGCAACAGACCGAGGCCAAGCGCAACATCGAGAAAATCATTGCTGATGCGCAGTTGAAAGAAAAAGCCTTGAAAGAGGATTTGCAGCGTCGCGAAGCAGAAGAAATGCGTGCGTTGGAAACTCAGATTATGCAAGCGGTTAGTTTGATTGCCAGTCGCGATGGTTATTCGCTCGTGGTTTCCAAAGAGACGACGCCTTACTTCCAACCGGCGATGGATATTACCAATCAGGTCGTCGCGGCCATTAGCCCGCAAGGCGGCGCCAAGAAGTAAGTCATGAGTTCGTTCACGCTGGAGCAGATCGCCAAGCGGGTGCAAGGGCGCTTGATTGGCAAGGCGGAAGTCAGCGTGAGTCGTGTTGCCGATCTCCGTACGGCTGCTAAAGGCGACATCAGTTTTCTGCATAATCCCGAATACGCCGAGGCTCTGGCCTGTACCAGTGCCTCGGCTGTGCTTTTGCGCGAAGATATGCTACCGCGTTGTTCGACCAATGCCATCGTCGTCGCCAATCCCTATCTTGCTTATGCATTGGTTGCGCAGATGTTGGACATCACGCCGATGCCCGCTACAGGCATTTCACCGGACGCAAGTATTGCCGCCAGTGCCCAAATCGGCAAAAACGTCAGCGTTGGCGCCGGGGCGGTCATCGGTGAAAATGTCGTGTTGGCCGATGACGTCGTTATCGCACCGAATTGCGTATTGCTCAATGGCGCGCGGATCGGTCGCGGCTCGATCCTATTTCCCAATACCACGATTTATCACCAGGTTGTCATCGGTGAACATTGCCGTGTGCAATCCGGTACGGTCATCGGCAGTGACGGCTTCGGCTACGCCAAGCAGAATGGCCAGTGGGTACGTATTCCCCAGACCGGTACTGTACGCATTGGCGATCGGGTCGAAATCGGTGCCAATTGCACGATTGATCGCGGCGCATTGAGTGATACGGTTATCGAAAATGGCGTCATTATCGATAATTTGGTGCACATCGCTCATAATGTGCAGCTAGGCGAGAATGTCGCGATAGCGGGTTGTTCCGGTGTGGCCGGCAGCGCGATTATCGAAAGAAATGTTACGTTGGCGGGCCGCGCCAGCGTGATTGGTCATTTACGGGTTTGCGAAGGCACGCATATCACGGCCTGCACGCTGGTCACCAAGTCAATCATGACGCCGGGTGTTTATTCTTCCGGTACGGTGCAGCAGGAGAATCGTGAATGGCGAAAGAGCGTTGCGCGCTTTACCCAGCTTGATGACATGGCCCGTCGTTTGCGTGCCCTGGAAAAACAGTTAGAGCAATTGTCACAAGAGAAAAAATCATGAGCGAAGATCAACAATCGCAGGCCAACACCATGGATATCCATGATGTACTGAAGCACCTGCCGCATCGCTATCCGTTTTTGTTGGTCGACAAAGTGCTCGACTTCAAAGCCAACGATTATCTGATTGGCGTCAAGAACGTTACCTTTAATGAGCCGTGCTTCACCGGCCATTTCCCCCATCGCCCGGTATTTCCGGGAGTGCTGATTCTGGAAGCAATGGCGCAATGCACCGGTATTCTGGCATTCAAGAGCACAAATGCCTTGCCGGATGAGCATTCCGCCTATTACTTCGTTGGTATCGACGGCGCGCGTTTTCGTGATCCGGTTGAGCCCGGTGATCAGTTGATCATGGAAGTCAAAGCGATCAAACAAAAACGTGGCATCTGGGTGTTTGCCGCGACCGCGAAAGTCGATGGCAAAGTTGTCTGCGAAGCCGAGTTGATGTGCACGAAGAAGGAATTCTGAGGTGATTCATCCGAGCGCCATTGTCGAAGCCGGCGCCGAGCTCGCTGATGATGTCTCGGTTGGGCCATTCAGTATCATAGGTGCCAATGTCCGCATTGGCGCCGGCACCGTTGTTGGTCCGCATGTCGTGATCAATGGCCATACAACCATCGGCAAGAACAATCATTTCTATCAGTTCTGTTCCATCGGTGAAGCCAATCAGGATAAAAAATACAAAGGCGAGCCGACTCGGACGGTAATCGGCGATAACAACGTGTTTCGCGAGTCCTGCACGGTGCATCGTGGTACCACGCAAGACCGTTCCGAGACAACCATCGGCAATGACAATCTGGTCATGGCTTATGTCCATATCGCTCATGATTGCGTCATTGGTGATCACTGCATTCTGGCCAACAACGCTACGTTGGCCGGCCATGTGCATTTCGGTGATTGGGTGATCGCTGGCGGTTTCGTCGCTATTCATCAATTCTGCCATGTTGGCGCGCACGCCTTTATTGGCATGAAATCCGGTTTGCATCAGGATGTGCCGCCTTATGTGATGGCCGAAGGTTTCAGTGCCGGCGCGCGTGGTATCAACAGCGAAGGCTTGAAGCGTCGCGGTTTTTCTGCCGACGATATTCTGGCGATCAAGCGCGCCTATAAAGTCGTTTACCGCCAAGGGCTGAACGTCAAGGATGCCTTGCCGCTGCTGCGAGAAATGGCCAACGATTGCGCGCACATCACGCCGTTTGCCGACTTCATCGAGCAATCCAGCCGCGGCATCGTCCGCTGATTTCCTCGCCATGTCTTCGAGCATGAATGCACCGATCCGCATTGCTGTTATCGCTGGCGAAGCCTCGGGCGATATTCTCGGTGCGTCACTGTTGCACGCTCTGAACAAGCGATTGCCGACGGTGCAGTTTGAGGGCATTCCCGGACCACGCATGCAGAACGAAGGCTGCGTTGAACTGGCGCCGATGGAACGTTTGTCAGTCATGGGTATTGTCGCGATTCTGAAGCGACTGCCAGAGCTGCTGCGCTTGCGTAAACGTTTGCGTGATCACTGGCTTCACCGCAAGCCGGATGTGTTTGTCGGTATTGATGCGCCGGAATTCAATCTGAAACTCGAAGAGTTTCTGCGCCAAGGCGGCGTAACGACGGTGCATTTTGTTTCGCCCTCGGTTTGGGCTTGGCGCAAGAAGCGCATTTTCCAAATCAAGCGTGCTGTCGATAAAATGCTGATCCTGTTTCCGTTCGAACAGACGATCTACGATACTCACGAGATACCGGCCAGTTTCGTTGGACATCCGCTGGCTGATGCCTATCCGATTACGCCAGATGTCGCTGCCGCGCGTGCCGAACTGGGCATTGCCAGCGACGCCAAAGTGCTGGCCGTGTTGCCGGGCAGCCGTGGCAGCGAGCTGAAGTTTTTATCCGAGCCTTATATCAAGGCGATGCAGTTACTGGCGAAACGTGATGCCTCAATGCACTTTATCGTGCCGCTGGTCAATGACAAGCGCCGCCAGCAGTTTGAACAAGCCTTGCAAACCTTTGGCAATGTGCCGAATTTACATTTGGTTGACGGTCAATCGGCAACGGTAATGACCGCAGCCGATGCGGTATTGCTCGCTTCCGGCACAGCCACGCTGGAAGCGATGCTGCTGAAAAAACTGATGGTTGTCGGCTATCGCGTTTCCGGTTTCAGCTATTTTTTCTTCAAGCGATTGCTGACCATCGATCGCTTCTCGCTGCCGAATTTACTGGCTGACGAGAATCTGGTGCCGGAGCTGATGCAGCACGACTGCACGCCGGAAAAGTTAGCAGAATCCGTATGGCGTCAACTGCAGTTACCGGAAGCGGAAAAGCACGAGTTAATCAACCGCTACACGGCTATTCACCAAACGCTGCGTTGCAATGCCGGTGAGCGGGCGGCCGACGCGATTGTCGATTTGCTGCAGCAGAAAGGTGTATTGCCATGAAATGGATTGCCGGTGTTGATGAAGTGGGCCGCGGTCCGTTGGCCGGAGCTGTTGTCACGGCGGCGGTCATTCTTGACCCGAATCATCCTATCGACGGATTGAACGACTCAAAAAAATTGTCGGCCAAGCAGCGCGAAAAGCTCGTTATCGAAATCGAGCAAAAAGCGTTGGCGTTCGCCTATGGCCGGGCCGAGGTCGAGGAAATCGATCAGATCAATATTCTGCAGGCCAGTCTGCTGGCAATGAAACGCGCCGTCGAGTCCTTGCCAATTGCCGCGCATGAGGCCTGGGTAGACGGCAACAAGGCGCCGAGCTTGAGCATTCCGGTGCGCACGTTCATCAAAGGCGATGCCACGGTGCCAGCGATCGCGGCGGCATCGATTCTTGCCAAAGTGGCACGTGATAGCGAGATGTTACGCTTGCACCAACAATACCCGGATTACGGTTTCGACAAACACAAGGGTTACCCGACCGCGGCGCATGTTGCCGCACTGCAAAAGTTTGGTCCTTGTCCGCTGCATCGCCGCAGTTTTGGGCCGGTGCAAGCGACGCTGTCATTCGCCTGATTTTTCGGAAAGAAAATACCTGAAAGTCAAGCTACCGCCGTTTGCTTTCTCTGCCTAGAATGGGCGCTTCGCTTCTCCATTTCACGATAGAACGGCTCTGATGTCTGATACCGGCTTTGTCCATTTGCGCGTGCATTCCGAATTCTCGATGGTCGACGGTTTGCTGCGCATCGGGGAATTGATCAAAGCCAGCGCCGGTATGGGAATGCCCGCTATCGCGCTGACCGATCAAACCAATCTCTGCGGGCTCGTTAAGTTCTACAAAAAAGCCCAAGGTGCTGGCATCAAACCGATTATCGGCAGCGATGTTTGGCTGCGCAGCGAACGCTTGGGCAATCAGTTGTTCCGCGCGGTGTTGCTGGCGCAAAACCTGAAAGGTTACAACCATCTGACGCGCCTGATCTCGCGCGCGTTTACCGAGGGCCAGCAGCGTGGCGTGCCGGTCATCGATCAGCAATGGTTGTTCGAGCTGAATGAAGGACTGATTGTGTTGTCCGGCGGTCGCGAAGGTGATGTCGGGCAATTGCTGCTGGCCAATGACATGGCCTCTGCAGCGGCTTGTCTGGCTGCCTGGAAGCAACATTTTCCACATCGCTTCTATCTGGAAGTGCAGCGTACCGGCCGTGATAACGAAGAAAATTACCTGCACAAGGTCGTGGCATTGGCCGATGGTTCGCAAACCCCAGTGGTGGCAACCAATGACGTGCGCTTCTTGAAAGAAAGCGATTTCGAAGCGCATGAAGCGCGCGTCTGTATTCATCAGGGCCGTGTTGTCGATGACCCGCGCCGGCCGCGCGATTATTCGCCGCAACAATACTTGCGCTCACCGGAAGAAATGCAGGCGTTGTTTGCCGACTTGCCGGAAGCGCTGGCCAACACCGTCGAGATTGCCAAACGCTGTTCGGTGCCGTTGACGCTCGGCAAATACTTTTTGCCCGAGTATCCGATTCCGGAAGGCTTCACGCTGGCGGAGTTTTTCGCCCATACCTCGCGCGAAGGCTTGAAGCAGCGTTACCGAAATATTTTTCCTGATGGCAATATCGATCCAGAAAAAGAAAAGACCTATCAGGAACGTCTTGAAGTCGAAATTGGCGTCATTAGCAAGATGGGCTTCGAAGGCTACTTCCTGATCGTTGCAGACTTTATCCAGTGGGCGAAAAACAACGGCGTGCCGGTCGGCCCGGGCCGGGGTTCCGGTGCCGGCTCATTGGTCGCGTATTCGCTTGGCATTACCGATTTGGATCCGCTGCCCTATGACTTGCTGTTCGAGCGCTTCCTGAACCCTGAGCGGGTATCGATGCCGGACTTCGACGTCGACTTCTGCATGGAAGGTCGCGACCGCGTTATCGATTATGTTGCGCAGAAATACGGTCGCGAATCGGTCTCGCAGATCATCACGTTCGGAACGATGGCGGCGAAAGCGGTGATCCGCGATGTCGGCCGTGTGCTCGGTCATCCTTACGGCATGGTCGACAAAATCGCCAAGCTGATTCCGAACGAGCTCGATATGAGCCTGGAAAAAGCCTTCGAGCAGGAAGAGGAAATCCGCAAGCGCTACGAAGCCGAAGAAGACGTCAAAGCGCTCTGGGACATGGCGGTCAAACTCGAAGGGCTGACCCGTAACGCCGGCAAGCACGCCGGTGGAGTGGTGATTGCGCCAAGTGCATTGACCGATTTTGCGCCGCTTTATTGCGACGAGGCCGGCCAAGGTTTGGTCGTGCAATTCGACAAGGATGATATCGAACAAGCGGGCCTCGTCAAATTCGACTTTCTCGGTTTGAAAACCCTGACGGTGATCGATTGGGCCATGGAAATGGTCAATGATTTTCGGCAGAAAAACGGCGACGCACCGCTGTCAATCGAAACCATTCCATTAACCGACGGCAAAACCTTTGAGTTACTGAAAGCGGCCAATACCGGCGCGGTATTCCAGCTGGAATCGACCGGTATGCGCAAGCTGATCGCCAAGCTGAAACCGAGTTGTTTTGAAGACATCATCGCGTTGGTGGCGCTTTATCGTCCGGGTCCGTTGGAATCGGGCATGGTTGACGACTTCATCAAACGTAAGCACGGCGAAGAGCCGGTTTCCTATCCGCATCCGGATTATCAGCACGAATGGTTGCAGCCGGTGCTGGCACCAACTTACGGCATCATTCTGTATCAGGAACAGGTGATGCAGATTGCCCAGGTGCTGGCTGGTTATTCGCTCGGCGGCGCCGACTTGTTGCGTCGGGCGATGGGTAAAAAGAAACCGGAAGAAATGGCCAAGCAGCGCGCCATTTTTCAGGAAGGCGCAAAAGGCCTGGGCATCGACGATCAGCTCGCCGCGCAAATTTTCGATTTGATGGAAAAATTTGCCGGCTACGGTTTCAACAAATCGCACTCGGCTGCCTACGCGCTGGTTTCCTATCAAACGGCTTGGCTGAAAACGCATTACCCAGCGCCGTTTTTCGCCGCGACGATGTCGGCTGATATGCACAACACCGACAAGATTGTCGGTTTGATCGATGATGCCGAACAAAACGGCATCAAGATTGTGCCGCCAGATATCAATCGGTCCGTTTACAAGTTCACCGTTGCCGATCCACGCACCGTCGTCTACGGCATTGGCGCGATTAAAGGGGTTGGTGAAAACGCCATTGCCGGCATGATCGATGAGCGTAATGCCAATGGTCCATTCCGTGATTTGTTTGATTTCTGTGCTCGCGCCGATTTACGCAAGGTCAATCGCCGGGTGATCGAAGCGCTGATCAATTCCGGTGCGCTCGATCACTGTGGCCCAAGCCGGGCCGTGATGCTGGCTTCGCTTGATGAAGCGATGAAAGCCGCGGAACAAGCCGGTCGCGATCGCCTGAGCGGTCAGAATGATTTATTCGGCGGCGAGCCGGAAACGCGCAGTCCGGAACCAAACTGGGTGAAAATCCACAGCGAAAGCGAAGAAGAACGGCTGCGGCTGGAAAAAGAAACGCTGGGTTTGTATCTGACCGCGCATCCGATCGATCGCTACCTGAAAGAGCTGAATCATTTTTGTTCGGCTCGACTTTCGCATGTGCAACCAACTCGGCGTGGCGACAACATCACCGTTTCGGGTTTGCTGATTGGCATACGCATCATGCAAAACAAATCCGGTGCACGCTGGGCGATTCTGACGCTTGATGACAAAAGTGGTCGGCTGGAAGCCAAGCTGTTCTCCGAGCTGTACGAAAAGCACAAACACCAATTGGTCGAAGACAAGGTCATCGTGCTAGAAGGCGAAGTCTACGAGGACGAATACTTACAGCGCCCATCGATGACCGTGCGTGGCTTGTTCGATATCGCCGAAGCTCGCTCGCGCTTTGCCCGCCGCTTGGAGCTGGTAATCAACGGTCAGCAACTGCCAGTCGGCGCCATTGAAAAACTCGTTGGCACCTTGCGTGATTTTGGCCCCGGCACCTTTCCGGTGCTGACCGAATACCAGAACGGCGAAGCGGCCGTGCGGGTGTCGCTCGGCGAGCAATGCAAGGTGCAGCCACGCGATGAGCTGCTACAGCGGCTGCGCCAGTTTGAAGGCTGCCAGCGCGCGGAAGTCATTTATCAATAAAACACACCCTGGCTGGTCAGATGGTCGGCCCGGAACATGCCTGTTAAAATGATCGGATTGTCTGCCGGTACGGCAGTGCCATCAAGAGAAACACTTGAGACTATGAGCCTGAACTATCTGGATTTTGAAAAGCCGATTGCTGAACTGGAAACTCGTATCGAAGAGCTGCGTCAGCTTGGCGATGAAGGCGAAATCAACATCGGTGAGGAAATCGAGCGGTTGCGCAAGAAAAGCGCGCAACTGACCAAACAGGTCTTCGCCAATCTCGATGCCTGGCAAATCGCCCAGATGGCGCGCCATCCGCAGCGCCCTTATACGCTGGATTATCTGAATGAAATCTTCACGGATTTCGACGAAATGTGCGGTGACAGGGCTTACGCCAATGACCCGTCCATCGTCGGCGGTACCGCCCGCATCGATGGCCGCCCGGTCATGGTCATCGGCCATCAGAAAGGCCGCGACACCAAGGAAAAAATTCGTCGCAACTTCGGCATGCCGCGTCCGGAAGGCTACCGTAAAGCCTTGCGTCTGATGCAGATGGCCGAAAAATTCAGCATGCCGATCATCACGTTCATCGATACCCCCGGCGCTTATCCTGGCGTCGGAGCCGAAGAGCGTGGCCAGTCGGAAGCCATTGCCCGCAACCTGAAAGTGATGTCGGAGCTGCGCACGCCGGTCGTTTGCACGGTGATTGGTGAAGGCGGTTCCGGCGGCGCTTTGGCCATTGGCGTGGGTGATCGGGTCAATATGCTGCAGTACTCGACGTACTCGGTGATTTCGCCGGAAGGTTGCGCTTCGATTCTCTGGCGCAGCGCTGAAAAAGCCTCGGAAGCGGCCGCCGCGATGGGCATTACTGCCCAGCGCCTGAAAGAGCTGAAACTGATCGACACCATCATCAGCGAACCGCTTGGTGGCGCCCATCGCGACCCGCGTGAAATGGCGATGAACCTGAAAACCCAGTTACTCGCCGATTTGAAAGCACTCGATAAGCTCGATAGCAACGGTCTGCTGAACCAGCGCTATGACCGCTTGATGGCGTTCGGCGTGTTTGAAGAAGCCAAAGCCTGAAGCGCTTTCCTTGACGCGCATCGATGACGCTCTGGCAGTCACCCTGAACGGGTTGGCTGCCGAGGATGCGCTGGTTGTAGCGTTCAGCGGCGGGCTTGATTCCACGGTGTTGCTGCACGCCGCTTGGCGTTGGTCACAGACGCATCGGCGCCGTTTGCGCGCGATGCATATCAATCATCAATTGCAGCCCGCCGCCGCCGATTTCCAACAACAGGCGGAGCAGATTTGCCGCGCCTTGCCAATCGATTGTCAGAGCATCAAGGTCAAGGTCATTGACGAAGGCGAGGGCATTGAGGCTGCTGCGCGAAAGGCTCGCTACCATGCGCTCGCTGAACACACGCAGCCCGATGAATGCATTGTGTTGGCGCATCATGCTGACGACCAAATCGAAACGTTTTTGCTGCAGCTGTTTCGCGGTGCCGGCCTGAAAGGCTTGTCGGCGATGCCGACTGAACAAATCAAACTTCAACGCCTATTTCTTCGTCCATTGCTGACGCTGTCGCGTGCAGAACTGGAACAATACGCCACTGAACATCAGCTACGCTGGATTGACGATCCAACCAATGCGGATCTTCGCTTTCGTCGCAACTGGCTGCGTCAGCAATTGTTGCCGATGTTGCGCCAGCACTATCCGGGCATCGATCAGGCTCTGGCGCGCGTCGTTGAGCATTGTCAGCAAGCGCAAAGCTTGATTGATGAATT
Source organism: Permianibacter aggregans (assembly GCF_009756665.1). Lineage (GTDB taxonomy): Bacteria > Pseudomonadota > Gammaproteobacteria > Enterobacterales > Permianibacteraceae > Permianibacter > Permianibacter aggregans. The sequence continues at coordinate 704,044 of NZ_CP037953.1, read as the reverse complement.
GGCCGAAAGCGATTTGGCGGCCGTGCAACGTACCGAGAAAACGCTGTCGATTAGCCGCCTGTTAAGTTTGTCTGCTGCACGTCAGTCCGCGCTGCTGCGCTATTGGTTGAGCGAACAGCAACAACGTGTTCCAAATCAGCAGCGATTGCAGGACTTTCTGGCACAGCTCAGCAACGCCACCGATCGCACTGAATGTTGTTACGACGGCATCTGTCTGCGCGTTGCCGGTGATGCCTTGTTGCAGGTGCCGGAAAATTGGTTCCGGCCAATCGCGGAGCAACACTGGCAAACCGATACGCCGCTTTTTCTTGAGTCGATTCAATCGACTTTACAATGGCGAGGCATGAATAATCCTGAGCAGCCTTTACGTGTCAGTTCTTTGCCATCAATGAGCACAAAACTTTCGCTGGCAGGCGAAAGCCATCGTCGTACGCTGAAATACCTGATGCAGCAATTGGCTGTGCCCGTTTGGTTGCGCGCGGCTTGGCCGTGCGTTTGGCATGGCGAGCAGCTGCTGACATTACCCGGTTTGTTGGTTACCGCCGAAGGGGAACGCTTTCTGGCCGAGCATCAAGGCGAAATTATCCTGACTGGACCGATTGCTGACTGCTGGCAAGCGTTGCAAACACCGGATGCACTTTCTTGACGATCAGTTTTTCCGCGTCCGCTTTCGGCATCGGCGCACCGAACAAATAGCCTTGGGCAAACTCGACATCAAACTCGCGTAACACCCGCAACTGCTCCATCGTCTCAACACCTTCGGCAACCAACGCCAAGTGCATTTGTTTGGCGATGAAACTGATGCCGGCCAGCAAGCCTTTGGCTTTTGCTGAGTCGGTTGATTGTCGGACAAATGAACGGTCGATTTTGATCGCGTTGATCGGAAACTGATGCAGGTAATTCAGCGAGGAATAACCGGTGCCGAAGTCATCGAGCAGCACAGTGATGCCAGCCTGCTGCAGCGCTTGCAGCAGAGACTGGGCACCATCGAAATTGTTGATCAATAGGCTTTCGGTGATTTCAATTTTTATCGCGTTGCGCGGTAGTTTGTGGAAATGCAGCATCTCCAATAAATCTTGCAGCAGGTTGATATCGGAAATCTGCCGGGCCGATAAGTTGACGTTGACCGGATAAATCTCACGGTACTTTTCCTGCCACTCCAATACCGCTTGTGAGGCTTGCTCGAACACATGATCGGTCAGCTCGCCAATAATGCCGGTTTCCTCGGCAATGCCGATGAATGTCACCGGAGAAATCATTCCGCGTAAAGGATGGCGCCAGCGTGATAGCGCCTCAAAACCGATAATTTCGCCGCTGGCCAGTGCATAAATTGGCTGATAGAACACTTCCAGCGCACGGTCTTCTACCGCTTGGCGCAAATCGGTTTCCAGTTGCAACCGGTCCATGGCGTTCTTCAGCAATTGCTCGCTGAAGAACGAATAACGATTTTTGCCTTCGGCCTTGGCTCGATACATCGCGGCATCGGCATCACGGATAACTGATTCCGCATCTTTGTAGCGAATGACGTTGGTGGTAATGCCGATACTGGTGCTGGTGTAAATTTTGTGTTCGTCGAGCAAAAATGCTGTGCTCAGTGCAGTCAGTACCCGGTGGGCAATTTTTTCCACTTCAGCAAAATCGTTGATATCGTCGAGCAGTATGCAGAATTCATCGCCGCCCATGCGCGCCACGGTGTCACCAGGGCGTACACAATCAAGCAGCCGTTTGCTGACGGCTTTCAGTAATTGATCGCCGTATAAATGACCAAGACTGTCGTTGATCACCTTGAAGCGATCGAGGTCGAGAAACAGCACTGCGAACGCCAGGGCTTTTTTGCGCTTGAAGCGATCGATGGCGTTGTTTAAACGGTCCAGCAACAAGGCTCGATTCGGTAACCCTGTCAGCACATCATGGTGGGCATCGTGTGCCAATTTTTCGGCGATGGCGTTGCGTTGTGCCAGCAACTCTTCCAGCGCTTCGGTACGCTCTTTGATGCGCGCTTCCAGGCGATCGTTAGCTTCCTGCAGTTGTCGGTGAGCCTGGGCCAGTGATTCGGCGTCTAGCCGGCGCTGCACGGCGGCGCTCAAATGGCTGGCGACGAACTCCATCAGCTCGCGATCAGCGGGGACAAACTGAAAGCCTTCGATATGGCTCTGCAGCACTACCGCGCCAATTGTTCGATGGTTTTGAATCAGCGGCACACCCATCCACGCGGTCGGGGCCGTTTTGCTGGCGATCAAATCCGGGCGCAGCGTGCGTATATCTTTCTCATGAAAAATATGAGTCAGCCCGGTTTTCAACACTTTCGCTGTGAACAGATGCGACTTGTCGAGTTCACTGAAGGGCAGCACCAAGGTCTCGTGCGACTCCATGTATTTGTCGATCAAGTACGGGAACTGCAACAAGCCACTGTCGTGATCATAGAGCGCAACATAAAAATCACGCGCGTCGATCAACTCATTGATGATGTGATGCACTTGCTTCAGGAAGTCGACCATCGGTGTTGACGTTTGACTGTGCAAGGCAATGTCATAACAGGCCATCTGTATCTGCTGGCTGCGCTGACGCTGGGTGTTTTCTTCCTGTACCTGTTGTAGTGCGGCTTTCAATTCTGCCGTTCGTTGTTCGACTCGACTTTCCAGTTCCTTGTTGGCGCGTTGAATGCGTTCGTCGTCCTGTTTTCGCGACACCGCCGTGGCGACATGGCGCGAAACGAATTGCATGAAAGACATGTCTCCACGACTGTAGCGCTTAGCCGTGTCGTAGCTTTGTATAGTCATGACTCCGAGCAGGGTTTTGCCAACCTTTAACGGGCAACCCAACCATTCAACGCAATCGGCACCATAGCTGCCAACCTCTCCAGATTCATGCAATTCTCGCTGTTTTTGTTCGTCGGCAAAAACCATCTGGCCCATGCGCAGTACGTAGGCTGTAAGTGTGCCGGACAGGCGATCGATGGAGATGTTTTGCAGTTCGGCGATCGGGGTTTTATCGACCTGATCGACGTAGTACGCCATGCTCCAGGTGTGCTGCTCGGGATCGAGCAGGGCAACGAAAAAATTTTCGGCGTAGGTCAGCTCGCCGATAATCGCATGCAGCTTGGCAAAGAACTCCGGCATTGGAATGTCGGAGGCGCTCAAATCGGCTATCTGAAACAGTGTGCTTTGCAGCTTGGTGGCATAGCGGCGACGGTCGGCGACCCGCTCCAGACGGGCGATACGTCGACGTGCCGCTTCCAGCTCGGCTTGTAATGGATGGTTGGTTGGCTCGCTGGACAATGGCGTAATTTCAACAACAGCTCAGGGCAATGGCTAAAGTGTAGTAGCTTCGTACCAAAATGTTTATGGCGTCGTGGTTTCTAAATGTGAGTCGTGCAGGCCAAAAAATCGCCGGATTTCGGCTTTTTGGTGCATCGCGTCTTGGTAACCCAGGTCAATCAACTCACGGGTATACGGCCCTTCAAACAACAGGTACGAAAGTATTGTCGAACCGGTTTTGCTGGTAATGCCGATGCGGCGGAAGAAAAAGCGCGCCACTCTCGGCAACGCCCGGCCATGCTTGCCGGATAGGTCAGACAAATCCTTGCTCGGCGCGATGACCAGTGTGTCGACTGGTTTTAGCGTAATGCCGCGCTCGCGCCGTTCCTCATCGGTGAATTTCGACAAGGTGTTATTGATGCGCTTTAGCCTCTCCATATCGCTGTCCAGCGAGTCGAGGAACACGCTATCCATAACATGGCCGGCGATTTCAGCAATGGTCGGGTAACCGCGGTCGGCGACGCGGGATTTGTCCGCGTTGCGCACCGGGTCGACACCGACAATAAATACCTTGTCGGCGCCCAAATGCAGGGCAGGGCTGATCGGTGCCATGAAGCGCACTGAACCGTCACCAAAATATTCGCGATTGATTTTTACCGCCGGGAACACCATCGGTATCGCACTGCTGGCAATCAAATGCTGCAACTGAATGCGGGTGCGGGCACCGGCGCGGCGATAGCGATGCCAGCTTTCCACCTCCGAATGGGCCTCAAAAAAGCTGATCGATTCACCGGAGGAATAACCAGAGCAGGTTACGGAAATGGCGTACAAATCGCCCTTGTTGATGGCTTTGGCAATTTCATTGAAAGGCACAACAACTTTCAGCAGGTCGCGCAATGGTGCGTTGTCGAGCAGCGAAGGCGTCGGCACGTCGGGTTGGCGTTTGCGAAACAGATTGGCCAGCCAGCGCATCGAGTTGGCGGTCATGCCGAGAAAATCGGAGCGATAAATCTGGCCGCTGGTGAAACCGCCCCAGACCTGCTCCAGGCGTTTGACACCGATTTTGAAGCGTGAAGCCGAACAGGCCAGCACGGTGGCGTTGATGGCGCCGGCTGAGGTGCCGCAAATAATCGGAAACGGCGAGGTTTTGTATTCTGGCAATAACTCAGCGACCGCTTTCAGCACGCCGACCTGATAAGCCGCGCGCGCGCCGCCGCCGGATAACACCAGCGCGATTCGCTGTGACGCTTCGGACATGTGCACTACCTGTACGTTGTTATAAGTACAAGTGTAGTGCCATTTTGGTTTGCACCAGATCGGAGCTTTACGTATTACGGTTGGCTGGCAACCTGCGTGGCCACCAATGTCGGTCTCGGCAACTCTTTCAAGAACCAGTGCTTGTAGAAGGCATCGAACACCAGGCTTGGATACCAGCCTTTGCCATACGAGCCGTTGTAGCGGGCAAGGGCTGGTCCCAACGCTTGTTTTTCCCGCGCCATATAGGTTTTCAGAATGGCGCAGCCGTAACGCAGGTTGGTTTCAATTTCGAACAGGTTATCGGTTTCATCGCCGATTTCCTTGCGCCAGAACGGCATCACTTGCATCAGGCCGCGGGCACCGGCTTTGGAAATGGCAAAGCGATCAAAACGGCTTTCAATATCGATAACGGCCAGCACCAGTTGTGGGTTCAAACCAAACTCAGTCGCGGTCTTGTGCACCAGCCGCAGCACTTCCAGCCGTTCTTCAGCGGGAATTTTCGGCGCTCGCCGTTCCAGCCGTGCGTGCATGTCGACCATCCACACTTCGGCGTCGAAACGGTCAACGAAGTAATGTTTTTTCTCCAGCGTCGCTTTCAGCAGCGCCCGCACTTCTTCGTCCGGGCGCTCCTGTTGCGAGGAGGCTTTCGCCGCGTAAACCGGCAGCAGCAGCAACGACGCCAATAGCAAATGCCGAAACATTTGCTTATATCGAACGCTCGAGACCAACTGCTGCATGGGGTTCACTCTTTACAACGTTTAATGACGCAAACATTCGTGGATGGTTTTCAGTACCGCTTCCAAACCGACGTTGTGCGCTTGTTCATCGCGGCGGCCTTTGATTTCCACCTGGTTCTCTTTCAAGCCGCGCTCGCCAATCACGATGCGCAGCGGAATACCGAGCAAATCGGCATCGGCGAACATCACGCCAGCCCGTTCCGGACGGTCATCAAGAATCACTTCGATGCCGGCATTCTGCAGATCCGCGTACATTTTTTCCGCCGCCGCTTTCACGGTTTCGGAACGGTGCATGTTCATCGGCACAATCACCACCTGCCACGGCGCGATGCTGGCTGGCCAGACAATGCCGTTGGCATCGTGGTTTTGTTCAATGGCGGCCGCGACAATGCGCGACACGCCAATGCCATAGCAGCCCATTGGCATCACCACCGCCTTGCCGTGCTCATCCAGCACCGTTGCGTTCATCGCCTCGGAATACTTGGTGCCCAGCGCGAAAATATGGCCCACCTCGATACCGCGCTTGATGGTCAGCGTGCCTTCGCCATCCGGCGCCCGGTCGCCTTCGACCACGTTGCGGAAATCACCGGTTTCGGTAATCGCCGCATCGCGCTGCCAGTTGGCGCCTTGATAATGGTAGTCGGTTTCATTGGCACCGCAGATAAAGTCAGCAATTGCTGATGCGTAAGTGTCGACCAGCACCGGGATCTTCAGGCCAATCGGGCCAATCGAGCCGGCTTCGCAGCCAAGCTTTTCCTGAATCAGCGCATCCGGCGCCAGCTCGCACTCAGCGCCCAGCAGTGGATGCTTGGCCGCTTTGATCAGGTTCAGCTCATGGTCGCCACGCAGCACCACGGCCACCAGCTGGCGGCCACCGTCTTCTTTGGCGGTGCCAAGCAGAATCAGGGTTTTTACCGTTTGCGTGATGTCAGCATTGAAAAACTTGGTGACCTCCGCCATCGACTTCACTTTCGGCGTATGCACTTTTTTCAGTTCTTGGCTGGCGGCCGGGCGGGCGCCGGCTGGTGCGGCCGTGGCAAGCTCGACGTTGGCCGCATACTCGGAGGCATTCGAGAAGGCAATGGCGTCTTCACCGGATTCGGCCAGCACATGGAACTCATGCGAAGCGCTACCACCAATGGCGCCGGTGTCGGCGTGCACGGCGCGGAACTCCAGGCCAATGCGGCGGAAAATATTGGAATAAGTCTGGTACATCACCTGATAGGTATGGGCCAGTGAGGCATCATCGAGGTGGAAGGAATAGGCATCCTTCATCAGGAACTCACGCGCCCGCATCACACCAAAACGCGGCCGCACTTCATCACGGAATTTGGTTTGAATTTGGTAGAGGTTCAATGGCAGCTGCTTGTAGCTGCGTACTTCCGAACGGACCAGATCGGTAATCACTTCTTCATGCGTCGGGCCAAGGCAGAAATCGCCGTTCTTGCGGTCTTTGATGCGCAGAAGCTCCGGACCAAACTTGCCCCAGCGGCCCGATTCCACCCACAGCTCCGAAGGCTGCACCACCGGCATCAACACTTCGATAGCGCCAGATTTATTCATCTCCTCGCGCACGATGTTCTCCACCTTGCGCAGCACCCGCAAGCCAGTCGGCAGCCAGTTATAAAGGCCCGAGGCCAGTTTGCGGATAAGGCCGGCACGCAACATCAACTGATGGCTGACAAGCTCGGCATCGGCGGGCGTTTCCCGCAATGTGCAAAGCGGGTATTGAGACAAGCGCATGAAGACTTCCTGTTATCGGTGTTGAATCTGTCATTCCTGGCCTTTCAAGCATAGAAGATGCTCGGCGCCGGGCTTTCACAAAAGGGCAGGCATTCTAACAAGGCCGCCCGATGACGTCTAAATTAGCAAACGAGTGCACCCTCGCCCCGCGTGCGGGGACAAACTGGCAGGACAGCCAGTTTGTTTGGTCCTTCCTTGGACCAAACCCGCTTGATGCGGGGCTGAGCCTCAAAATTGTTCCTGACAATTTTGTGCACGGCGAAGTCGCCCGAAGGGTGAGTGCCATGGCCGAAAGCGTTCCCAACGCTTTACGGCATTTCCCAAATCCCTGTGGGGCAGAAGGCACGAGTGAATGGGGTGGGGTGAGGGGTTCTATAAGCTCGCAAGCCGTTACTTGAAGTCACTTCGTCGTCATTCCCGCGTAGGCGGGAATCCAGTTCCATCAGAAATTCCATCTGAACACTTTTCAACCAGCCAAACCCTCTTTAAAATCCGCGCCCCGACCCGATATCGGGGTCTGCATCCAGGCTGATTTTTGGAGTGAACGCCCATGCCTATCTATGAATATCGCTGCGACGATTGTGGCCACGCGCTGGAAAAGCTGCAAAAAATGTCTGACCCGGAACTCACCGATTGCCCAGCCTGCGAAAAACCAAGCCTGAAAAAACTCATCTCCGCTGCCGGCTTCCAGCTAAAAGGCTCCGGCTGGTACGTCACCGACTTCAAAGGTGGCTCCAAGAAAACCGAATCCAAATCCGAATCGAGCAGCAGCGACACCGGCGGCTGCGGCGCCCCAGCCTGCGCCACCGCCTGCGCGGGAAGTGCCGAGTAATCCTCAAGTTCCCTCCCCTGCCAAGGGGAGGGCTAGGGAGGGGTAGAATCTTTCACACGCTCCAACGCCCAAGCGTCGCCCCAACCCCCAACTTCCATTTTTCACCCCACCCCTTTTCTTGTATCATGCGCGTCCGCTGAAACCGGGGCTTTCTACTGGCCTCCGAATTCAGCGCCTCGGGGCGTAGCGCAGCCTGGTAGCGCACTTGCATGGGGTGCAAGTGGTCGGTGATCTTGCCCCGCTTTTCCGGACAACTGGCTAAGCGACTTTTTTAGCCTCAAACGCCACAGGGCTCAAATAGCCGAGTTTCGAATGACGGCGCTGGCGATTGTAATACCCTTCAATATATTCGAACACATGTTCCTTGGCGCCGGCTCGCGTGGCAAATCGTTCACCATGAATGGCTTCGACTTTGAAACTATGATTCCAGCTTTCCATCGCAGCATTGTCGTAGCAATCGCCTTTCTTGCTCATGCTGCAAATCAAGTTGTTTTCGCGCAATAGTTGTCGATGATCATGACTGCAATATTGACTGCCACGATCAGAATGAACGATCACGCCAGATGGATGTTTGCGACGAAATAGCGCCATCCGCAATGCATCGCACACTAATTTCGACGTCATACGCTCCGACATTGCCCAGCCAATCACCATGCGTGAATAGAGATCGAGAACAACAGCCAAATACAACCAGCCTTCGTCCGTCCAGATATAGGTGATGTCCGCCACATACTTCTGATCTGGCGCGTCAGCTTCGAAATTTTGCTCCAGTAAATTTTCAGCAACAGCAAGGTTGTGATTGCTGTTGGTGGTCGCTTTGAACTTCTTCGCCGCCTTTGCCCGCAAACCGTTTTGGCGCATGATTTTGGCGACGCGCTTGCGGCTCACTCGTTTGCCATCGTCGCGCAATGCTTCGGTAACGCGTGGAGCTCCTGCACGGCCTTTCTCCGCCTCAAACGCCTTCTTGATGGCGTCAGTCAGCGCCTCATTTTCCTGTTGCCGTGTGGATGGCTTACGACGTTTGTGCTCGTAATAGTTTCCGCGCGAAACCTCAAGCAGCCGGCACATCATGCTGATACCAAATTCCGATTCGTGTTGCCGGATCATCGCGTACTTCACTTCGGTTGTTTCGCGAAGTACGCTGCCGCCTTTTTTAAGAAGGCTACTTCCTCTTCCAGGCGAGCATTGTCGCGCTTGAGCCGCGCCATTTCCGCCTGTTGAAGCTTCTGTTCCTCAAATGATTGCCCGGTTTGCTTGCGTTTAGTACGCCAACCGTAGAGCGCTTGCTCCGAGATCCCCAGATCTTGCGCCGCCTTGGGAACACCATGTTTCTTGGCCAGTTCCAGCGCTTGCTCTTTGAACTGGGGGGTATAGGTTTTACGGGATGCTGCTTTTTTAACCATTTTCGAATTCATGAATCACCTCAGGGTTCAGAGATTACTCTCTTAGCCGGGTGTCCGGGAATTGGGGGCAAGATCACTACCAAAATAGGTTACTCCGATTGAAGCGTCTGTTTCAGTTGGCGTTTGATTTCACTTGCTTTTCTTTTTTTAAATTTCCCGATCGGGAAAATGCGCGCCATAGGTGGTTTTTTGCTTTGATAATTTCCCGATCGGGAAATTTATATTGCGAATCTGTCTATTTTAGCCAATAATTTCCCGAACGGGAAATAGAGGCCGCTATGACCATTATTCGAACCGCTGAGCAGCTTGGTAGCGCGCTTCGCGCTGCCCGCAAGCATTTATCACTGACCCAACCCCAACTGGCCTTGGCTGCCGGGGTAGGCGTGCGTTTTATCGTTGACCTGGAGGCTGGCAAGCCGACGTTGCGGCTGGAAAACGTGCTGCGCGTTATTGATGCGCTGGGTGGCGAAGTTCAGTTGACTGGTTTGCCTTCCGGCGCTGACGGTAACCATGATGAGGCGGATCAGCATGGCGCATGAACTGGCGGTATGGCTTTTTGAAGAATGTGTCGGCACCTTGGCGATGAGTGATGGCCGGCTAAATTTTGCTTACCTGCCGGAGTGGCTTTCACGTGCCAATGCGATTGCCTTGTCGGCGTCGTTACCTTTGCGAGCGGAACCGTTTGATGATGCAAAAGTGCGCCCTTTTTTCGCCGGCTTGTTGCCAGAAGGGCAGTTGCGTCGTTTGATTGCGCAACAGTTTCAGGTGTCTGACCAAAATGATTTTGCATTGCTGGATCGTCTTGGTGGTGATTGCGCGGGGGCCGTGGCGCTGCTGCCGCCCGGACACGCGTTGCCGGATTCAGCCCACGATGCTCAGGTTGAATGGCTTGATGATAAGCAGGTAATTGCCATTCTTGATGAATTACCGCGTCGGCCGATGCTGGCCGGCAGAGACGGTTTGCGACTGTCGTTAGCCGGTGCGCAAGATAAATTGCCGGTGGTGTTTGATGGTGAACGAATTGGCTTGCCTCGCGATGGCACACCGAGCTCTCATATTTTGAAACCTGCCATTGATGCCATTGATGCCATTGATGCCATTGATGCCATTGATGCCATTGAAGATAGTGTGATCAATGAAGGTTTCTGTATGGCGCTGGCTGACGCGATGCAACTTGCGGTGGCCAAAGCGACGATTCACACGATATCAAATCGTTCGTTTTTATTGGTTGCGCGTTACGACCGTGTAGTGGATGGGCAAGGGCACAGAATGCGCGTTCACCAGGAAGATTTCTGCCAGGCGCTGGGTGTCGTGCCGGAAATGAAGTATCAAAACGAAGGTGGCCCGGACTTGGCTCAGTGCTTTGAGCTGGTGCGGCGTGTTACTCGCCCCAATGCGCCGCAGGTTCTGCGATTGCTGGACCAGGTGATGTTTAATGCCTTGATTGGTAACCATGATGCGCATGGCAAGAATTTTTCACTGCTGTATTCCGCTGAACGCGCAAATCACGCCGCGGTGCTCTCTCCGGCTTATGATTTATTGTCAACAGCGGTGTACCCGGAACTAACGCCGAAGATGGCCATGAAAATTGGTAGCAAGTATAAATTCAGCGAAGTGCAAGCGCGACATTGGGAGCAGTTGGCCGAATCGGCTGGGTTATCGAAACCGCAAACCAAGAAGCGGCTGTTGGAGTTTGCTAGCGCATTACCACAAACCGCTCGCGAGGTTCAGGCGGGTAATGCAAGACTCTTCGTAGGTAATGCGTTGGTCGGGCGCATTATTGAGCTGATTGAGCAGCGGTGCGAGCAAACTATTCGACGGTTTTCTCTTGCTGCGGAATGAGCGAGTGAGACGTAACCTTGTGACGAGCAGGTTTGGCCCACGAGGGCCAAGCAAACTGACTGGCCTACTCGTTTGTCCTTGTAAGCAGGGCGAACGAGTAACGGGAAATAGCTTTCCTCAAGGATAAAAAATGCACAAGTTTTCTGAGTGGAAAGACCAGAAATTAATTCGAAGGAAGTGCTAAACACGGCGAAAATAGTTAATCCGTCGTTCCCGCGGAGGCGGGAACCTAGAAGCCATCTCAAAAATGCCTGGAGCTCGGCGATCTGCGCGAATGCGGTGCTCGGAAAAATCCGCCAGGAGCGGATTTTCGCGTAGCCCGAAGGGTGAGCCACATGGATGTGGCGAACAATCCTCATTTACTACTTGTAAACTCCGGTTCCTGCGCTCCTATTCACGCACCTCGCCATCGCCCAGACTATTTTTGAGATGGCTTCCAGTGATTTCTGATACTTCTGGATACCCGCATGCGCGGGTATGACATACAGATAACTCAGTCAGTAGTACCCTAATTCGAACCATATAAGGTCACGACACACGCACCGCCCAAACCCAGGTTGTGTTGCAAGGCCAACTTCGCGTTGGGTACTTGCCGTTGTTCGGCGCTGCCGCGGAGTTGGTGAGTGATTTCATAGCATTGCGCTAATCCGGTGGCGCCAAGTGGGTGGCCTTTTGACAATAAGCCACCGGAAGGATTGGTGACGAATTTGCCGCCGTAGGTGTTGTCGCCGTCGTTGACGAATTTTTCGGCGCCGCCGATTGGACATAAGTCGAGCGCTTCGTAAGTAAGCAATTCGTTTTGCGCGAAGCAGTCGTGCAACTCGCATAAGTCTATGTCGTCGGGGCCGATGCCGGCCGCTTCATACACTTGTTGCGCGGCTTTTTGGCTCATGTCGAAGCCAACCAATTTGATCATCGATTTTTCGCCGAAGGTGCTTGGCAGGTCGGTGACCATGGCTTGCGCCAGAATTTTTACTTTTGAGTTGATGCCATGTTTGCGGGCGAATTTTTCGGAAACTAAAATCGCTGCCGCAGCGCCACAGGTTGGTGGGCAGGCCATCATTCGGGTCATGACGCCGGGCCATAATACTGGGTCTTCCATTACTTGTTCTGTGGTGACTTCTTTGCGCATTAACGCGAGCGGATTGTGTACGGCATGGCGGCTGGCTTTGGCGCGAATTTTCGCGAAGGTTTCGAGTTTGGTGCCGTAGCGCTGCATGTGTTCGCGACCAGCGCCGCCGAAATAACGCAGTGCCAGCGGCAAATCCACATCAACCAATTCTTTGCAGAGATTGTCGAATTCGCGGAACGGCGAAGGGCGGTCGGTAAATTGCTCGCCAATGGCGCCGGCTTTCATTTGTTCGAAACCGAGCACCAATACGCAATCGGCGATGCCGTGTTCGATGGCTTGCCTTGCCATGTACAGCGCAGTGGAACCGGTGGAGCAATTGTTGTTGACGTTGATGATCGGAATGCCGGTCATGCCGACTTGATAAAGTGCCAGTTGCCCGGCGGTGGAGTCGCCATAGACATAACCGACATAAGCTTGTTGAATATCGTTGTAGCGGAGGCCGGCGTCTTTTAGCGCGGCTTTGGCGGCGTTGACGGCCATCACATCATAAGGCTCAGCGATGCTCGGTTTGACGAACGGCACCATGCCTACGCCTGCAATCAATACATCAGTCATTTTGTGTCCTAGTGCGATTTGAATTGAGCAATACCAGGCAGCATCGCAAAAACGCTGGCTGTCGGCAAATCGGCGGCGTAACGCGCTGCGGTGACTTGATTCCGTGTCTTTCTAGAAGCCATCTCAAAAATAGTCTGGGCGAAGGTGAGGTGTGAGAATAGGAGCGGAGGAACCGCAGTTTACAAATAGTAAATGAGGATTGTTCACCACATCCATGTGGTTCACCCTCCGGGCTCCACGAAAATCCGCTCCCAGCGGATTTTTCCGAGCACCACATTCGCGCAGATCGCCGAGCTCCAGACATTACTGAGATGGCTTCTAGTCTTTCCGCTGATATTTATCCGGAATCTCCACCGTAGTTCGGCGAGGTTGGGGCGGTGGCGTGTTTTCTCTTGGTGGTCGCGGCGGTTCACCTCGCGGTGGCCGGCGTAATGGCGGATGGAAATCATCGTGACCGTGATGGTGGCGGCGCGGACGGAATACCGAGTGTAAGTAAGGCGATGGGTAATAGACCGGTTCAGCATAGGGTTGTGGCGCTGGCGAAACGACCACTCGTACCGGCGCTGGTGTTACTTCAACTGGTTTTGGTTTTTCCGGCAGGGGAGGTAGGTCCGGCACCCAGACCGACAGTCCGGCATTACCGTTGTCTTCAATCGTGATGATTTCGGCGTCTTCACAAGGTTGGTCGGAGAATACCGGTACGCCATCTTCTCCGGGGCAACGGTAGACGGTAGTGTCGGCGGCGAGCACAGGAATACTGAACAATCCGATGAGCAAAGCCGCTTTGGATCTTGTTGTTCGCATCTGTTGCCTCCGGAGCAGACAGTCCACAGTCTGCCTGATTGGACAGGCAAATTGTGCGGTTTGTTTCAATGGTCGGCAATAGGAGGGGTTGGCGACGCTTGATGTTCGCCCTGGGTGTCCGAGCGACAACTCGCTGGTCATGACCGCGCGTTGTCCCGCCTACCGATTTCCATGTGAGTAAAACTTTTTTCAGCAGATGGGCGTCAAGCCGTCTCAGAACACGCCATTCCATTTGCAGTGCCTCACGCGCTAAAGGAGCTCAGAATGTACCTGTCATTTACTCGCCAAGCCCTTGTCCTGACTCTGCTGTCACTGCTTGGGTCAGCCGCCTACATGGAAACGACTCGAGCAGAAACACTACGAGGCTTCCATCACCTGACTAGTGATGATGGCGAAACATCCGAACTCAGTTATGCATTGATACGAGAACAGGGCAGGGATTTATTTGTCGGCCATACCCGAGAGCTGAAAGCCGCCAAGGCACATGGCAAAGGCACTTACCTGTGGGCGAAACAAGACGGAAAAACTTATCTAATCGATGACCCGGAAATCATCAAAAGCGTTGAAGCGGTCTGGCAGCCACTGTCTGTACCAGAAGCGCAAATGGAAAAGCTCGAAAAGCAAATGGAGGAATTCACCAGCGTAATGGAGATTCACCAGGCGGAGTTCGAAGCTATCACAGAAGTTGAGGGCATCCCCGATCCGGAAATGATGCGTGAGTTCGAAGCCGAGATGGCCAAGTTCGAGGAGCACATCGAACCGATCAGTGAACAAATGGACGCGGTTGGAGATGAGCTTGGAAAGCTTGGTGAACAGGCGAGTAATCAAACTCGCGAGTTAATCGCGAAGGCCATAGCGGAAGGTAAGGCAAAGAAAACCCCCTGAGCAATTATTGAAATGACGCGAAGTTCAGACATGTCGCCTATCTGATTCAATGATTCAGAGGTGCGTGCTTCGTTACTCACGTTTACGACGAAGCAAGCGCGCAGCGTTACTAGTGCAACCAATAAATTCTCTTGAAGCATGAAGAAAGTGACGGCGGAGTGTCTCCGCCGTCACTTTTTATGGCTCTAACTACTGAATCAATACAAATTTACCTTCAGGCCCAAACGGAAGCCGGCAGCGGTATCGCGGTTGGCATAGCGCTTGATGCGGATCTTGTAGTTACCGGTGGCGGTTGGCGTGAAGTTGACCACTTCGAACGGGTTGTCGAACGAAGCAGAGCCTCCAACATAGGCGCCGGTCGGGCTGTAGATCGACAGGTCCAGATCCTGGCCGATTGGGTGGGCGTCAGCGCGGTGATCGTAGGTGTAGCTACCGCGGTTCATCCAGGCAATGGCCACCCGCACTTTTTTCGAGGTGCTGGTGATGTTGACGATGCGGTCAATGTAACCATCGGTAACGCCATCGCCGGCATCAAATGTCGTGAAGGAGGCATTGCTGCCGGTGTAGTAGTAGGTCCAACCATCGTAATAAGTGCTGAGGAAATCAACACCACCATGACCGACTTTGTCGAAGCCGCCGGTAATGGCATCGGTGGCGCCGGCGATCATGCTGGCATAGACGACTTGCGGACGGCTGATATAAACGTTCCAACCGGACATCATGTCAGCCGCAAACGCTGCGGCATGTGGTGCTGCCATGCTGGTGCCGGTCATCGTGAAACCGCCAGCGGCGATGCTGGTGCCAGGAGCCGTGAATTCCGGTTTGGCGCTGCCGAGTTGGGTATTGACGAATGACGACGAACTGTTGATCGCCATTGACGAATCATTGTAGTTACCAACGGCCATCACGTTCAAGCCTTTGGCTGGTGAAATGATGTTGCCGGTACCGGTGCCGTTGTTACCGGCCGCGTTGAAAATCGCGATGTTGCTGTTGTAAGCCAGGTTGTCCCAATCGCGATCCAGCGTGGAATAATTGACCGTATCGTTACCGCCGTTGGAACGGTTGATCACGCGAATCGCCGGGTTGCCACCAACACCATCGAGATCACTGGCCTGTGGCAGCACAGCGCCGCCGCGGCAGTAAATGAATGAGGAAGGCGACACGGCGCGCATGATGCCGAATACGTTTTGCGAGTGATCGGTTTGTGAACCAGCCAAACGATCATAGTTGGTGCGGCCGGCTTCATCAGCGCAACCACTTTCGGTCATGTAGAT
The DNA here is from genome assembly GCF_009756665.1 of Permianibacter aggregans. GTDB lineage: Bacteria > Pseudomonadota > Gammaproteobacteria > Enterobacterales > Permianibacteraceae > Permianibacter > Permianibacter aggregans. Next base: position 688,323 of record NZ_CP037953.1, on the reverse strand, counting down.
GCCGATGCCATTGCCGCGCAGATTGCTGTAAGGCAGCGCGTAGCTGGTGATATTGGTTTTCTGCATCGCGCCGGTGATTTGGTCGGCGACCGGGAACGCGAGTTCAATACCGGCGATATCTTTATCTTCCGAAGCAATCAGTTTTTGCAGTTGCGCCACAGAGACATTGATGGTCAACGTTGCTGCACCTTGCTCAATGGCGTGTTGCACGGCCGGCAAACGAATCAGATCATGACGGGTGGCGAAATCGCGAGCCACTGCGGCTTGCTTTTGCATACGCTCGGCACGCTCACTGACTTCGGCTTCGGTGAGCAAGCGATTGGCCGCTTGCACTTCTTCGCCGTAGACCGGCTTGCCGTTATGGCTTTGTTCCACCAGGCGGCCGCGATAGAAATGAAACGCGCCGAATTCAGATGCTGTGCGCTCAGCCAACTCAACGGTCTTCAAGGCGATGTTGACGCTCAGCGATTCATAATCGCCAGCGGATGCCAAACGTTTGGCCAGGGCCGGATCAACCAGCGTCGATTGCGCGGCAGGCACCTCTTTGACCAGTTTGCCGTTGGCGCGGGCAACGGTACGTACTTCACCGGTGCTATCCATCAGTTTTTCAAACTGATAGGTCACACCATTGATTTCCTTGCTTTTACTGGCCAGCACTTTGCCGTCGGCGATGGCCGGTGCCATAACCAGGCTGCCAATGGCCAATGAAACCGAGAACGAAACCAGATTGCGAGAAAGCATTTTCATAAAGATAGAGTCCTTGCGAAGAAATAATGCACCGTTCATGAACCCATTCATGAACCTCCTTGTGCCCCTCACAGACAAACATCGCGCGGCACGAAGCGAATGATGCAACGTCACCGATGAAAATTTGCCTACGAGAACATGAAGCGCATATGACGGCCGAAATGGCATTGCGCAAAATGACAGCATCCTTTTTTACCGAATCATTCGGTAGACCCCAACGGGAAGCCATCTCGAAAACAGGCTGGTGATTCGGTACACGCGCGTGGCGATTGAACGTTACTCAAAAGTGTTCATGGCACGTTCAAGTCAATCGTTACTGGTGTCCAGTTCATCACCCGTTTTTGAGATGGCTTCCTTACATCCGTCCAGTTGGGTGGGGCCTGCGCATCTTAGCGATACGGTTGGCCACGCCAATTCGGGATTCACGCAAAGCCTTGTGCGCCAGCGCTGACGACATCGCCGATATTGGCAGCGATGTTGTAAGCCATTTCGCACAAACATGCCGTGGTTACTGGAGCCTCATCGGCCATCGACTATGTTTATAGGATGTGGGTTCTACTTGAGGATCACTGCGGAGACACGGTATGAAGAGCGAGCAGCATGATTAATGTCGATGTCGGACAAACGTTAGGGCGTTGGCTGGACAATCCGCTGACCAGTAGGCTGACCATCGTGCTGATTGGCCTTACGGTCATTGTTATTGTTGCGGGTTTATTGCGTCGCACGGCTACCCGTTATATCCGTGACAGCGGCACACGCTACCAAACCCGTAAGGTCATCAGCTTTGTTGGTTATCTGATCACCGTTGTTTTTATTGCGCTGGTATTCAGTGACAAACTTGGTGGCTTGACCGTCGCACTGGGTGTGGCCGGCGCTGGTGTTGCGTTTGCGTTGCAGGAAGTGATTGCCAGTGTCGCTGGTTGGATAGCGGTTTCCTTCGGCGGTTTCTATCGGGTGGGCGATCGAATACAGCTTGGCGGCATCAAGGGCGATGTCATTGATATTGCCGTGTTGCGCACGACCATCATGCAGATTGGCGAATGGGTCGATGCCGATCAATATAACGGTCGTATCGTACGTGTTGCCAACAGCTTTGTGTTCAAGGAGCCGGTCTACAACTATTCTGGTGAATTTCCGTTCCTCTGGGACGAAATCACTGTGCCGCTCGACAGCAACAGCGATTTTCATTTGGCGCGTTCGCTGATTGAACAGGTCGCCGAAGAAGTGGTCGGCGACTATGCGCGATTGGCCGATACGGCCTGGCAACCGATCACCCGGCGTTACCTGATCGAAAAAGCCAGCGTGCAACCGATGGTGGCCATGACGTTCAATATTGACGCGATTCATTTCACCTTACGCTACGTCGTTGATTATAAAGTGCGGCGTTCGACCAAAGACCGGCTGTATACCCGGATACTGGAAGAAATTCGCGCCACCGATGGCACGGTAGACGTGGCGGCCGCGACGCTGAAAATCGACGAAGTGCCGGAATTGCGAATGTCAGTTCAGAGTAAATCAGTTGGCTGAATGGCTGGCTAATAGAGTGTAGGAATTTACAAAAGCGTAGTTATCACAAGTTACGATAAAAGCCCTGAATTTGAGCACCCTAATGTATTTAGGTGTTCCCTTTTATGCAAGAAACGCTGTCTGTGTCGACGTTCACGTTTTGTTAATTCAAGGGCGTCAATAATCAGGACTCCTTTACGTTGGGGGTACACATCGGAAAGGAGGTATTTATGCTGAATCATCAGAAACTTGTTGTTATGGCGAGTTTGGGTATGCTGGCTGGTTGTGGTTCCGATAGTGACGACCCCGCACGCTTCTCGTTAGCAATCACTGACGCACCGATCGATGAGGCAACTCAAGTCGTCATTGAGTTTACCGCCATTGAGTTGAAGCCTCGCAATGGCAGCAGTGTCGTGATTAACTTAGCGTCGCCGCAGTCCATTGATTTGTTGACCTTGCAAAACGGTGAAACCACGACGCTAATCGATCAGCACACCATTGCCGCCGGTGAGTACGACTGGGTTCGTCTGGCCGTCAATGCTGAGTTCGATAATGTCTATGATTCCTACATCGTGTTTGACAATCTCCAACATGAGTTGTTTGTTCCAAGCGGTGCGCAAACGGGCTTGAAGTTGAATCAGGGCTTCACCGTTGCCGAAGGCCAGACGGCGCGCTTTGTCATTGATTTTGATTTGCGCAAGTCGATTGTCGAGCCAGTAGGGCAGCCCGGCTATTTTCTGAAACCAACTCTGCGCCTGATCGATCTGCAACAGGTGGGCGCGCTGAGTGGTGAGATTGCCGAAGCGCGCATTATCAACTTGTGTCAAGGCGAGAAGTTGGGTGCGGTTTATGTTTACAGTGGTGTCGATGTCACGCCAGATGATGTCGACGGCAGAGATCCGGAACCACTGACCAGTGTGCTGGTTTATCGCGATGATGATCGATACCGCTATCACGTCGGTTTTCTCGCTCCCGGCAATTACACCGCTGCCTATACCTGTGATGCCGTAAATGATTTGCCGGAATCGGATCAGCCATTGGTGTTCACGACTGCGGCGAACGTTTCCATCACGGCCAATGCCACGACAACGCTGAATTTCGATTGACGCCGTTGCATGGTCGAGCAGCGTATCAGTATGTACAGTGATAAATGAGTAAGGCACTTCTTTGCTGGCAATTTCTGGCTGTCGCACTGTGCTGAAGCAACAATGCCGAACAGTAAAGCAGTGGGGTGATGGATACTTGCAATCAGTTACAAGCCATTCTGGCCATTTTGGTCGTAGAAGCCATCTCAAAAACACCAATTCGTAAGTTGTTGAATTTAGATCAATTTTTTCCGCGCGTTGTGATTGGAGCGGCATAGGGGGGCGACAAAGTGTTGGTGATGTGATCATATACTGGTCATGAAGCTGATGAACGAACAATGGGCGGTGCTAGCGCCGCTGTTTGAATTGCCACCAAGAGAGGACAGACGCGGTCGCCCACCTCTGCCTGCGCGAGAGGTGCTTGATGGCATTTTGTGGATTTTGAAAGCGGGTGCTCGTTGGCAGGATTTGCCTGAGCAGTATCCGACTTACCAAAGCTGCCACCGACGATTTCAAGCGTGGGTAAAAGACGGTACTTTGCGCCAAGTTCTAGAGCGGCTCGCTACGGATTTACATGAGCGTGGCGGCTTGGATATTCGCGAAACCTTTATCGATGGCACGTTCAGCAGTGCAAGAAAAGGGGCTTTTGCGTTGGCAAAACCAAGCGTGGCAAGGGCACCAAGATCATGGCAATTGCAGACCGTCATGGTTTACCTGTCGCCATATGCATTGAAAGTGCTTCGCCGCATGAAGTGACGTTGGTCGAAACGACGCTGGACGCGATGTTCATTGGAACCTCTCCAGAGCGACTAATCGGCGACAAAGCGTATGATAGCGACCCGTTGGATGAAAAACTGAAATCGGAGCGATCGACCGCACTTATTGCACCTCATAAAGAAAATCGCAAGAAGGCTCCAACCCAAGACGGGCGTGAACTGCGTCGATACAAGAGACGTTGGAAGGTTGAACGGTTGTTCGCTTGGTTACACAACTTCCGACGATTGGTTGTACGCTACGAATATCATGCTGATAACTTTCTAGGCTTCGTTCAACTCGGCTGCACGGTCATTTTACTTCGGAATTATTTTTGAGATGGCTTCTAGTGAATTGCATACTCCGATACGCGTGTGTTGAATTGAGTTAGGCTGTTGCTTGCACAAGACATGGTGTTGAAGCCGGGCCATTGAGCATTGCAGTTAATCGTTGTCGGCTAGACGAATGCCGCTGAATGGCCAGCGATCGGATGGATAAAAGAAGTTGCGATAACTCAAGCGTTCGTGGGCATAGGGCGTAACGCACGCGCTGCCGCGCCACACCATTATTGCACATGAATTTGCCGTTGTATTCGCCAACCGCGCCGCTCGCTGGCTGAAAACCAGGGTAGGGCGTGTAGGAAGAGCTGGTCCATTGCCAGAGCTGGCCGAAAAAATCCGCATCTATTTTGCACTGCGCCCGCAGCACTTCTGCGTGTTCTGACAAGGATGATTGTGCGGCAGCGTGCTCCCATTCGGCTTCGGTAGGCAGGCGTTTTCCTGCCCAACGGGCAAACGCGTCGGCTTCGTAATAACTGATGTGCGCCACTGCGGCATCAGCACTCAGTGGATGCAAGCCGTAGAGCGTGAACTCCTGCCAGCCGCCAGTTGCGTCGCGGCGCCAATATAGCGGGGCATCAATCGCCTGCTGCTGGCGCCATTGCCAGCCATCAGCGAGCCAGAGTTTTGCCTGCTGGTAGCCTCCATCATCAATGAACTGCCGAAATTCGTCAGTGCTGACCAGTCGCCGAGCCAATCGATGGGGGGCCAGGAAAACCGGGTGACGCGGACTTTCGTTGTCGAACGCAAAACGTTCACTGCTTTGCTCGTGACCAAGCTCGAACAACCCGCCCTGATATACATGCCAACTCTGCGCATCGGCTTCTCCTACAACGGGCATCGACGATTCAAGATAGGCCGGATACAAGGGATTTTGCGCGAAGTGATAAAGCAGATCGGAGAGCAGCAATTCCTGATGTTGTTGTTCATGTTGCAAGCCAAGCACCAGACGTTGGCGAATAGTTTTTGTCTTGGCGACATCGCGCTAGGAATGTGAGGCCAGAAACTTCAGCAGTGATTCGTCAACCTGATCACGATACGCCAGCACTTCGGCATTGGTCGGTCGCGACAGCGCGCCTCGCATTGCGCGCGGAAACGGATCGCCAACTCCCTGGTAATAGGAATTGAACAGCGTGTGATAAAGCAGATGCACCGGCTGATAGTCAGCGACAAACTCACGCAGAATAAAGGTTTCAAAAACCAGGTGGTGTGACCGAGGTGCCGGCGTGGCGGGCTGGCGAAGACCGCTGTCTGCAGTCCGTAATCTTCGGCCTGTAACGGCGCGCACAGTGCCAGTGTATTTTGCCGTTGTTTGCGATATTCATCGGCCAACGTTGCCATATCAGCCGTTGGCGTACTGAGATCAGGTAATTGGATGTTGACGGTCACCGGCATGCTCCTGTCGCTTCAGACAGGACCATAGCATTGCCGTCGTGAATCACCAACCAGAATTAGGGCGCATCACACGTTGAATTTATGCGCCGTTTGATTCAATTCTTCCGCAACGGCCGACAAAGAGGTGCTGGCTTCTCCGGCATCCTGAATCAGTTGCGCCGAATCCATCGACAAGTCACGCAGTTTGACGACGTTATGCGAAATCGATTCAGCGACCGTCGCTTGCTCCTCGGTGGCCGTGGCGATTTGCATCGTCATGTCGAGAATGGTTTGGTTGGCTTCGCGAATCTTATCCAGGCTTTGGTAAGCGCGCTCGGCCTGCTCGCCGGTGCTCTGGGTTTGCTTGCTGCTGTTCATCATGTTTTGTACGGCGCTTTGTGAACCTTGCTGCAGGTTTTCAATGATTAGCGTGATTTCCTTGGTGCTCTCCTGAGTGCGCTGGGCGAGGTTGCGCACCTCATCGGCGACGACCGCAAAACCACGCCCTTGCTCACCTGCACGAGCGGCTTCAATAGCGGCGTTCAGTGCCAGTAAATTGGTTTGCTCGGCAATGCTGCGGATGACATCCAACACCTTGCCGATCTCGGCACTGTAAGCGTCAAGTTGATTGATGACGGTGGCGGTTTGCTCAATGTTTTCTGAGAGTGTGCGTATCGCGTCAACAACATTAGTTACTTGCCGATTGCCATTTTGCGTGGCGTCGTTGGCCAGGTTGGCGGCATCGCTGGCGGCGGTAGCGTTGCGGGCGATTTCCGAGATCGTCGCGCTCATTTCGGTGCTGGCAGTCGCGATCTGCTCGGTTTCCTGGTGCTGCAAATTACTGGATTTGCGGACATGACTCGTGGCCATCGCAACGTTACTGGCGATACGAGAGCTTTCCGCGGCTGACTCCAACACATTCTTCACCACCTCGCGGAAATGACCGAGCATGTCATTGAACGCGGCGGCCAATTGGCCGAGTTCATCGTTGCTATTGATATCGATGCGAGTACTGAGGTCGAGATGGCTTTGTACCCGTGACATGCCGCGTTGAAAGCGCTCCAACGGTGTGGCGATGGCACGATGGGTTTTCCAACTGCTGAATACCAGCACGGCAATCAGCAGTAAACCGACCAGCCAGAAAATGGTGGTCGTGGCCAGGTAGCTGGCATGCACTTCGTCGCGCGCGGTTTTAGCGACATCAAGTTGTAATTGAATCAAGTCGGCAATGGTCGTGGAGATCGGGTCAATTTGCGCGTACAGCGCCCCGTCGTGTTGATTGAGCTGGCCGCTGATCGGATCGCTGGCGCTACGTAGATAATTTTCCACGTCGGCAATCGCTCGGTTAGCCTCTTTGAACTGGTTTCGCGCTTTGTCGACCAGTCGAGTCTCTTCGCTGGTCAGTTTGGTGGCGACATAGGCCTGCCATTCACGGTCAATGATTTTGCGCGCCTTGCCGATTTCGTTCAGCGCCTCTGTGCGCGACATCGAACCGCCATTGGCCTTATTGACCGCATCGATAATGTTCACAGCATAAGCGTCGGCGATTTTCTTTAACTGCCCGAGCGGTATCACCCGGTCATCGTAGATGGTGGTCACCGTGCGTTCGGTGACGAACAGGTTGTACTGGGCGAAAACAATCAGGAATACAAAGGCAACAATAGCGATGCCGGCATTGGCAACCAGACGGGTTCTGATCAGCATGTTTTTAGCCCTCGAGTAGTCCCAGGACTGCAAGCTGGTACAAACAAGCTTTGCACCAAGAGCTGCTCGTTTCTTTTTGGTTATGAATGCACCGTGAAATAAGCGTGGACCAGGATTGGGATCTGTCAAGTTGTGTCAGCAGGGCGCTTGGTTTGGTGCACCAAATTGGCTCGAATCATTTACCTAGCGAGGCAGCGTACGGCCTGCAAGTTGTTGATTCGTCAGCTGCCAACACCTTGCGAGTAGCAAGCCCGTTGAGCGCTGATCTGGTATCACTCCCTTTAAGCAAAGAAACATTTGTTAACGCTTGCGGGCTATTTCGGACATTAGTGCCTGTCTAGAGTCGGCCCACTAACTTCTAATAAGGACGCATGATGCAAGCGACAACTTCTCCCCCCATCCCCAGTACCGAGCTGAGCTCAGCCAGCGGTGAACGCTTACAGCCCTTGGCTGGCAACCAGCGTATTGCCCTGCTGGATGTGCTGCGCGGCTTTGCCTTGATTGGCATTCTGCTGGCCAATATTGAATGGTTTAGCCGGCCAATGAGCGAGTTGGGTTTGGTTGAGAGGGGCCTAACCGGTTCGGATTTTTCCGTTGCCTGGCTGGTCGCGGTTTTTGTTGAGGGCAAGTTTTACAAGCTTTTTTCACTGCTGTTTGGCATGGGCTTCGCGGTCATGCTGATTCGGGCGTCGGACAAGTCCCTGCCGTTCAATGCGATGTTCAGCCGGCGCATGCTGATGCTGTTTGCGTTCGGTGTCTTGCATGCCACATTGCTATGGACCGGCGATATTTTGCGCGCTTACGCGATTGGTGGTTTCTATATGCTCGGCTGGGTTTGGTTGATGCATCGACCACGCTGGCCAGGTTTGAAGAAGCCGGAAGCGACATTAAAACTGAGCTTGACGTTGATGAGCCTGCCCTTTGTATTGATGCTCATTATCGGTAGCATTTTTGCGTTGACGCATGACAGCGCTGAAATGAAAAAGGAATGGCAAGAGCGCTTACAGGTTGAAGTCGTCGCCGATCAGATGCTGGTCGATGCGAAAGCCGCCGGCGTTGATCTGACGGCGGAAACGCAGAGCGATGAGTCGGTCGATGTGGATCAGCTATCCGATCAGCAACGACTGCAACATCTGGCGAAAGCGCGTGCGGAGGTCAAAGCGGAGCGCGAAAAAGATAGTCAGGCAGAAATTCATGCGCTGACTCAGTCTGAGTTCTGGTCCGCGACCGCTTTTCGTGTTCAGCAAATTGCTGAGGAAATGCCGTTCGAGCCGTTGATGGTGTTAATTGATTTGCTGCCGATATTTCTGTTTGGCTATTGGTTGATCGCCAGTGGCATCATTCAGCGAGCAGAACAACATCGCGTGCTGTTCAAGTCGATGGCTTGGCTGGGACTGGGTATTGGTCTGATGCTGAATGCCATCGCTATTGTCGTGCTCTACCATCCAGCTAGCCAGCATGTATCGATACTGGGTAAAGCGGCAACCTCATTGCATATGCTTGGGCAAACGACGATGGCGGCAGGTTACCTCGGCTTCTTTGTGTTACTGGCTCACAGTGTGCGCTGGCAGCGTTGGTTGGGCTGGTTGATCCCGATGGGGCGTATGGCATTGACCAATTACCTGATGCAGTCGGTGATCTTGAGTTTTGTCTTCTACGGGCAAGGTTTTGGTCTTTACGATCAGTTGTCGCGGCTTGAACAGATGATGATTGTCGCTGCGATACTGGTCGGCCAGTGCGTGTTCTCGTGGTTATGGCTGCAGTTCTTCCGCTACGGACCGATGGAGTGGTTGTGGCGCAGCGTAACCTACTGGCAGGTTCAACCGATCCGTCGCCAATCTATGGCGTTGGAGCAGGTAGTGCCAACGGTGTAACGACTGCCAGGACTGTCAATTATTTCAATGGCCAGGGCAGCATCCGTTTCAGGGTGTTGTCCTTGAACCAGTAGTGATGTAGCAAGGCCGCCAGCGCGTGGGCGCCAATCAGGAAATAACCAAACTCGCCGAGTGCCTCATGAATCTCTTCGATTTGCTCGGCCCGTTGCGCGTTTTCATTGAGCAGTGCGGGCAACGGCAGGCCGAAATACCGAATGGATTCACCTTCGCTGCTCAGTAGCAGCCAGCCAAGCATTGGCATCGCGATCATGAACGCATAAAGCAACACATGCACACCGGCACTGGCAAGGCGATTCCAATAGGAGGGCAACGGTTCGATTGCCGGTACTCGTATCAGCAGCCTCAACAGGATACGCAAACCGACCAGGAACAATACTGAAAGCCCCATCATGTAATGCAAGGACTTGAACAGTGAACGGGTATCGGAGCCTTTTGGGAACCATTCGCGCAACTCGATGAAGCAATAGGCAGCCGCGATCAATAGCAACATCAGCCAATGCAGACCGATGCTGAGCATTGGGTAGCGAGAAGGGAGTTTGCTGGTCATCGGCAAGCTCCACGGTGGATTGCTGGTCGTCATTACTGTGATGACGCCGGCCAGGTGGCGGATTGATCTCTATCAAACGAGGGCGAGGTCATTACTGAGAACGGAATCTTGCGCGGGTTCAGCAGTACTGGTCGGGAAAGCTGTTATATTCAAAATACCGCATAAAAGAGAGTGACCGTTATGCGATTGGTCTGGTCTTCGCATGCTCGCAAGCGTATGGCACAGGGGGCGCTGGCTTCAGTCGGCGCGCCGTTGGGCTGGTTGCTGCTGGAGTGGGCATCTGGTGTGCCACCCTTTGTCAGCTATGTGCACAATGCCGGGCTCTACAGCTATATGCTGTTCGGCACTATGCTCGTGTTCTCGGCGTTCGGATTTTATGTTGGCAATCATGAAGCCAGCTCCTGGGCGCTGGCCATTCGCGACCCGTTGACTGGCGCATTCAATCGCCGCTATTTCGAAGCACGCCTAACCGAAGAGTTGGCCCGCTTTCACCGTAATCAACAGCGCTTCGCCCTGGCCTGTCTTGATATTGATCACTTTAAACGTGTCAACGACACGTACGGTCACGCTACTGGTGACGTGGTGTTACGAGGTTTGGTCAGCTGCATCAGCCAAGATATTCGCGGTTTGGATGTGCTGGCCCGAATCGGTGGCGAGGAGTTTTTCATTCTGATGCCGACCATCGATCAGCAGGATGCGGAAAAAGCCATGCAGCGCCTGCTTGGCGCTATACGCGCTCATCAATTCACCATCGATAGCGGCGATACGCTGCACATCACGATCAGCATCGGGCTGACCATGTTGCGCGAAAACGACACATTGCCGGCGTTGATGGAGCGTGCCGACAAGGCCATGTACAAGGCCAAGCAAAGCGGCCGAGACCGCTTGGTTTCCGACTAAGCCATTTCAATTTGTTGCTGGCTTGGCTTTCTCAAATAGCTCTGCCAAATTTGTTGCCTGATAGCGGTCGAACACTTGTTGCAGGCATTGCTGCCCCAAGCGCCGGTAAGCGTCGAAGTGCTGTTCGCCAAAAAACTGATCGGCTGTGCTGTCATTCGGGAAGGCCGGGTCGCTGGCCGCGAACGCCGTCAAGTCGGCTGTGGCATTTTCCGGCAGCAGCGATTTGACATAAACCAGCATGCCGCTACTACCATCTGGATAGCGAATTTCACCAACAGCAAAGCATGGCCCGCGTGATTCTGGCGAATGCTTTAGAGCCTCTACGCACAGATTGATCTCAGTGGAAAAGTCGGCCGCTGCCAATTGAATCAGATTGCCCAGATCGCTGAATTGCAAATCCGGATCGGCGCCGGCATCGCCCACCAGAATGCAAGGACAGCGGCGTCGTATCAATTCGTATACGCCGAGATTCTCGAAATGACCACCATCGGATAAATGCAATAACGATGAGCGCTCCCGCAAGCCAACAGCTAACAACTCGCGGACAATCACCGCATAAGGAATATGCCGATGACCGGGACGGTGGCGCACCCAACAACCGAGCCGAGCATTGAGCAGTGTCATCAGAAAACTGATGGCGCGATTGCTGGTAAAACGACTGTCCGGATCGACTGCAGCACCTGATGTGGTCATCGCCTGACCGAGTGTGGTGTTGCCGCCATTGAATTGCACCGTTTCCAGGTAACCGGTTTGCGGCGCGCCGCAGTAAAGCGGGCTCAGTGTGAAGCTGGCGCCGCAACGTTCGCTTTGCAAACGATCGTTGCTGTTGCGGGTGTTGACGGTGGTGTTCACCAGTGGATAGGCCGCGCCTTGTTCGGCCCGGAACTCACGCAAAGGCAGGTCCGGATCACGGGGTTTTATCGACGTGGTAAATGGAAAAAATGCCCGGCGCAATTGATGCAGATAATACGAGTGCATCGAGACGATATTGATATGTGCCACTGCCAGCAAAATCAGTGAAAGACCGAACCATGCCCAATAGTACGGCTCATCAATGAACGCGGTGTGCGCGACAACATGGTAGGCAAACGCACACAGGCCAAACACCAACAGTGTGATGCCGATGTAGGCGGTCTGTGGCGACAATGAGCGGCGTGTCGCGGTGAACGCGCCGGCCAGCATTGGCAGCAGATAATTGATATGTGGCAATACGCTTTGCCAGGTTTCCTTGCCAATAAACGTGGCGATGGTGTCTTCGAGACGAGCCAGCACTGGGATCAAGGCAATGAAAAAACTCAGCAGCGAAATGCTCAACAAGCGCCCCATCAGCATGCGTTGTCGAAATGCCCGATGCACCGACAAGCCATGGCGCTGATCGCGCCACAGCGCCATCAACGGCACCAGTAACAGGTACAACACCAGCGACAGGCCGCTAATGGCAAACAGCATCAGAAAGCCGCTGTGCGCTTTCAAGGTCGCCGCGCCAGGTAAGCTCAGCCAGTGCGGCCAGTCGAGCGGAAACAGCGGCAGACTCATCAACCAGAACAACAACAGCAGTGATGGCAAAATCACCAGCAAATTGAATAACGCGCCAGCCAGAATAGACGCGCCCAAGGTAAAGCCGGTAACGCGATGGCCATCGATCAGGTATTTGCCGTGGGCACGCAACCAGTCGAGCACCGTGTGGCCGGTTTCCTGTGGTTCGGCAAACGGATCACGCAAACCTGGCCGGCTTTGTTGACTGAGCCATTGCCAGCAACTGGCGATGTAACCGCCGCCGGAAACCGAGGAAAAATAATCGACCTGCTTCATGCTGTCGCGGGCAATCAAGCCTTGCAATATACCGAGATGAAAGCAGGCCGAACGAATGCCGCCGCCGGATACCGCCAAACCAATTTTCGCTTGCTGCGGATCGATTTGGGCGGCCTGACGCCGTTGCTGCAGCCATTGCTGCTCGGCTTTTTTTACTTCATCGAACGTGGTGTTCGAACCCGATTTGTCGGCGGCGTTCATGAAGCATCTGCCAGACAGGTTTGTAATGACTCGTAAGCCGGCGTCAGCTGATCGTCCTGATGAATTTTCAGGTATTCGATGATCGCCATGCGTTGCTCGTTGCTGAATTCCGGACCAATTACCCCCGGCGGTAACGGATGAGCTTTAGCATCGGCACGATAGGCCTGCCATTGATCTGCACTGGCAGCAAAACCATGTCCGGTGTTGTGATTGCCGGGCTCGGTGGTGTCGAACCAATAGCCATTTTTTTCATTGCCCGGTTTCGCTTCGGTGATGTAACCGAGATGCGCCGGGTCATAGTCGCGCGGACCGGAGAAAAAGCGCTTGTCGCGTTGCTCTGGTGGCAGCAGCATTTGGTAAACAGAGGGCACTGAACCGTTGTGTAAAAACGGCGGTGTTGCCCACACACCGGCCAATGGTCGCGGTTTGTAACCACGAATTTGTTGCGGCAGATCGAGTGTGCCGAATCCTTCCAGGCATTGCTGAACGGCATCGTCGAGACGGTTGTCGAGGTAGTAACGCTGCTTGATCAGCAGACCAACGATATTCAGCGCGACACCTTCGGTCAGTGAACTTGGATCGAACGAGACACTGGTCTGCTGGACATCATTGATGCCGAATTGCAGGTACCAACTTAGGGCGTAAAGCTGACATTCCCGGTCGCAGTGCAGTGGTTCATAGGGTTTGTTTTCTGCGGTCGGAGCAATACTTGGCTGCAATTGCTGTTGTTCAAGGCCTGCCTTCAGCGCAGCGAATGGTGAATCGCTGAACGCCCGGTCCGCGAGCTGATCCGGCGCCGGGTATTCGGTAATGGCCTGGGTCAGCCAAGCGCGTTGTGTTTCGCTGATGTCGGCATCCTGGGCCAAGTCGCGCAGGTGATACAACACGTTGCGCGCCAGCTGCCGGCGCAGAGACGGCAGCAGCACTTCGGCGATCTGCTCACGAGTAATGCCTGTGCTGCGCAGATCATAACGACGGTCAAGAAACGCGGTGGCGGCTGAGGCATCGGTGCCGATATGTTCAACCGGAATCACTTCAATCAACCACTGCGGTTGGTCTGTGGTTTTCAGTGGCGCTTCGGCATTTTTTCTTGCTTCGGAAGCGACATGGGGGCCATGGCATTGCTGACAATGTTGTTCGAACAACTCCTTGCCCTGCGCGGCTCGCTCGGCGTTGACCGCACCGAACAACTCAGCGGGCCATTTCGGTGGCGCCAATGAGCGAAGCGTCAATTCAATGCGCTCCAAATCATTGATACGGACCGAGCTACGGAATCGCTCGCTGGCTGGCAACGGCGTCTGCTCCGGCGTTTTCAATGGTGTTACGGCGCCAACGCCGAGCGCTTCACCAATGTTGCGCGCCAGCGGTTGTGACACCGAACCGTTGTACTGCACCCAATTGAATTTCCAGATATTCCATAAATACGGATAGGACACCGGCGCTTCGGCAATTTGTAAATTGCTGGCGCTCAGGTGATCGCCAAACACGGTGTTGGCGATGCGCCCGAGCGCATCCGTGCGACCGTATCCTTCCCGTTCCGGATAGAGCTTGCGCAAGGGGTTGTTTTGCGGCATCGACAACAGTGCTTCGATGGTGCCGCGCAATTGTGAATGTAACGCCGATTTGGCATCAGGATTGTCCGCGCCAACAACGTTGTCGGCAAAGCGGGAAAACTTCGCCGGATTCAAATAGGTTTCGATCAAAGCTCCGAGCAACAGCGGACCGAAAGTGCCTTCTTTCATGTCGGTGAACGCGTGCATCGCCTGACCGCCATCGACGCGCAAACCGTAACGGACACCATCTTTCTGATAATGCAATTCGCCGGTATGGCAAGCGGCGCAGGTCAGGTCGAGAACATCCTCGCCAATACTGGCGTTGAAGTGGCGGGTAAACCCAACCGGCAGGTGGTCCGGGTTGCTTTTGCTCGGCGTCTCATCAACCAGAAATTTCAGCCGACGCATGAATTCCGGGTCGGCAAATCGCGCCGTCGACAGCGGTTGTTCCAGATGAATAAACCAGCTGTAGCGCAGCGCATGCTGGTCGGCGCCTTGGGGCACCGAGGCGCCCTGGGGTGTGAAGTAATAGGCTTGGCGGGCATCGCTGTCGGCTGACAAGCCCCAGCTTTCATTGAGGTAGACATAACGATCGACCGGTTCCAGCGGCGGTACCGCCCGCATCGAGGGCATCATCAACAGCCAGAAGGCAATGATGGCCAGCACAATCAGCACCAGTAGCGTGAGTACAACTCGACGCAACCAGTGACGCTTTCTGCTGCTTGGAGTGGTTGATGGGGGGTGAGCGGTGTTGGCCATGAATGCGTTCCCTCTTGTAAAAAATTCGCCTGACCAGTGGTAGGCGAGGGCGTTGTTTTTGTTGTCGACAGGAAAATCCGACGGTGGCTGGCGAATACTCGGTCGCTGCGCCGGTTTTGCCATGATGATGATTTTGGGCATTAGTACCATAATGAAACTTGTGCCGGCAATCGGATCAGTCGGACTGCCACCGAAGCGAGCTTCGGACCAAAATGCTTGTTCCGCTACTGCTGTGGCGGCAGAATGTGGGCGTTTTCGTGCGGCGAATGGACATCGGCGTCGGGGCGAGCTTCTGAGGAAAACGACAATCGCTTGCCATTCAATCAGTTGACGACACAATCACAATGAAAATTCTCGTTCGCATCACGCTCGGCATCAGTTTGCTGTTTTGCTCACTAACCGGTTATGCCGCTTCCGGCAGTGTGGCCGAAAGCGATGTTCGCTATTCCGCCTCGCTTTTTGTGGATCTCACGACCGAACGAGGCTTCGAGGAGGTTCACAATCAATTTGCTGACCAGTTTCAGCCTATGGATGACTTGTCGAGTAACTTTGGTTTTTCGCGCGCGGCCTACTGGGTCGCGCTGGAGCTGGAGAATCTCGACAACCAGGATCAGGCGATCATCATTCGCCAGGATTATCCGCTGATTGACTATGTCGATATGTGGACCCAGACACCGCAAGGCTGGCAACAGCGAAGCACCGGTGACCGGCGGCCGTTTGCTGAACGGGATGTCGACCATCGCGATTTTCTTTTTCCGCTGACGTTGAATTCGGGGGAAAAAACCACCGTTTATCTACGTTTTGTTTCCGATGGCGCACTGAACATCAGCCTGTCGCTATCGACGCCGTCCTCAATGCTGGAGCAGATCAGCCTCGAGCAGTTGCTCTACGGTGGTTACTTCGGCGGCTTTTTCGTACTGATCATTTATAACCTGATTATTTTCCTGGTAGTGCGCGACAAGGCCTACTTTTTCTACATGATGTACGTGTTGAGCCTTGGTACCTACATGGGCGTCAGCAATGGTTTGGCCTATCAATACTTTTGGCCGAATAATCCTTGGTTTGCCAATCAGGGCTTGCTGTTTTTCCTCGGTGTTTCGGTGATTTTCGGTCTGCATTTTTCCCGCACCATGTGCAATATCCGTGAATATGCACCGCGCTTTGATTTGTTCACGCGCATGCTGCTAGTGGTTAGCGTTGTGTTGCTCGTCGCTTCGCCTTTCCTGAGTTACAAACTGCTGATCCTGCCGTTCTCGTTCAACACCTTGCTGGTGGCGGCAGCGATGCTGATTCTCGGCTTTATCAGCATGTTCCGTGGTTCTAAGGCCGCGCGCTATTTCGTCGTCGCCTGGGCGGCGTTCTTGCTCGGCGTCATTGTCTACTTGCTGAAATCTTTTGGTGTTTTGGAGCACAACGTCATTACCCACAACGCCCAGCAAATCGGCTCGCTGATCGAAATGGTGTTGCTGTCGCTGGCGCTGAGTGCCCGGGTCAATGAAATCAAAGAGGCTAGTCATTCCGACCCGCTGACCTCGCTGGCCAATCGTCGCGTACTTGATGGTGTTTTTCCGGTCGAGTTTGCCAATGCGCAGAAGCATGGATCTCCGCTTTCGTTGCTGGTGCTCGATATCGACAATTTCAAAAAATTCAATGACCGCTTGGGCCATGTCGTCGGTGATGAGGTGATCGAACGGGTGGGGCGCTTGTTGCGCGAGCAGGTGCGTAAACCTCATTTGCCGTGCCGTTATGGCGGTGAGGAATTTGTTGTGGTGCTGCCAAACTGTGATGCCGAAGAAGCTGAGCAATTGGCGGAGCGTCTGCGTCAGCAAGTGGAAAATCGCAGTACTTATACCTTGCCGGTCACCGTCAGCATCGGTGTTGCAACATTTACTGGCGCCGAATTCAGCCATCATCAGGCGATGTTCGAAGCGGCCGATTCGGCGCTTTATGACGCAAAACGTGCAGGAAGGAACTGTGTCAGGCGGGCGGTATGAAAGCGATGGTCTAATGACCGATACCTTAAAAAATCACCAATAAAAAAACCGGCTTTCGCCGGCTTTTTTGGGTGCTGGGGGGCGCACCGTAAACGAGCTTACTTGCGGCCTTTGGCCACCAGCTGACGGGCGATTTCGTCGGCAACCACGTTGGTCGGTTTGCCTTCCGATTTCGCGCGCTCGAAGACGTTGGTCAGCGTCGCATAGATGTTGTCGGTTTTCGCCATCGCCGCGTCTTTCGAGTAGTTGTTCTCGAACGATACGTTGATGATGCCACCGGCGTTGATGACGTAATCCGGTGCGTACAGAATGCCGCGATTCATCAGTGCGATGCCGTGACGATCTTCAGCCAAAACGTTGTTGGCGGCGCCAGCGACGATGCTGCACTTCAGACGTGGCAGGGTTTCGTCATTGACGGTGGCGCCGAGTGCGCAGGGCGCATATACATCGACGTCTTGCGTGTAGATGGCGTTGATGTCGCAAGCAGTAGCGCCGAAATCACGAACCACGCGCTCAATCGATTCTTTATTGATGTCGGTGACGATCAGTTTGGCGCCTTCTTCGTGCAGGTGTTTGCACAGGTAGTAGCCAACGTGACCAAGGCCTTGCACGGCGATGCGCACGCCTTCCAGCGAGTCGCGGCCCATCTTGAATTTGACTGCTGACTTGATGCCTTTGTAGACGCCGTAGGCGGTCATCGGCGACGGGTCACCGGACTTGCCTTCAAGACCCAGTACATGCGGGGTCTCTTTGTGCACGATGGCGATGTCGGCCGGGCTCGTGCCAACGTCTTCGGCGGTAACATAACGGCCGGAAATGGAGTCAACGAAACGGCCGAAGGCACGGAACAGCGCTTCGGATTTCAGGGTTTTCGGGTTACCGATAATGACCGATTTGCCGCCGCCGAATGGCAGGCCGGCCATGGCGTTTTTGTAGGTCATGCCGCGCGACAAACGCAAGCCATCAACCAGCGCGCCTTCATCGGTGTTGTATTCCCACATCCGGCAACCGCCGACTGCAGGCCCCAGGGCCGTGGAGTGAATGCAGATGATGGCTTTCAGGCCGGATTCCGCATCGCTGCAGAAAACGATTTGCTCGTGGTCATCGTAGGCACGCAGGTTAAAAACCGCCATACCGAATCTCCTGTTTAGAGGGGTGAAAAGCAGGTACGGCGTGCTCGCTAGCGCTGTGAACAACACCGTACCGGGGGTAATGCCGAGGCAAGAAAACAGGACTCATCCAAGTGTAGCAGGCGTACGTTTACGGAAACGTAAACCTGTCGCTCAAATGATGGGCACCCAAAGTGCCCTCCAAAATTCGATCTCGTCTCAGTCAAAAACCTTGGCGTCTGACACCTACACCGGGTGGACGCTGACCAGGCCCTCCCGGAGGGGGCCGGCAATCGGCGCGCATTATACCCATCGAGCGGAAAAACGCGAGGCCGGGAGGTGTTGCGCTGCAAGGAACTGGTCCGGCTTGTATGGCGGTTCAAGGATTAGCCGAGTGTCGACTCGTTCAACTCAGTTCTGTGAACCAGTACGGTGATGCCGAATCAGTTTATGTTGCGAGTGCAAAATCGTCATCGAATCGGCGTATAGTGCCGGTTCGGTCGCTGTTGAAGAGGGGGCGCCATGCCCTTAAATGGGTTGAGTCTTGTTCCACGGAATGAGCTCCGATATCTCGGACTCGGGTTGTATGAGGCGTTCGCCTCTGGTTGTACGGGTCCTCCGCGCCAACAAGGAGGATGACATGGCTGTGCTTTTGCAGGAACGCAAAGCGCCCCTGGTAATTCGTGCGTTTGACACGCTGGTCGGCCGTCGTCTGCGGCTCGGCAAAGAAATTCTCGACGTCGTCCATGCCAAAGCCGCTGCCGGTGAGCTGCCGGTTTGGCGACAGCTGGGTGAGATGCTGGTGCTGAAGCTTTTTCGCCGGCAAACCTTCCGCTTTTATCTCTATGGCCGTTTCTGGCGCCGGCAAATGCCCTGGCGCGACAAGTGGCAACACCTGAATTATCGCGAATACGCGCACTTGGTGGATTGCAGCAACGACCGTGAATACCGGCGTGGCTTTGGCAACAAGCTGGTGCAGAAAGCCTTGCTGAGCCAGCGCGGTTTGCCGACACCGCGCTTGTTAGGTTTGTTCCATCCCGCCCACGGTTGGCGGGCAGATGGCGGCGCCTTGTGCACCGAGGCGGATTTGGCTTCGCTACTGCGCGAACTCGATGACGATCATTTCGCCTGCAAAATGCCTGATGGTTATGGTGGCGCCAATTTCCTTGCGTTCTATTTGGAAAACACCGCCAACGGTCTACGTTTGCGCCATCCGATCAGCGGTGAAACCCGAACCATCGCGGATTTGTGCAGGCAATTGAGCGCGCTGCCGCAGGGCTATCTGATCGAACGTTTTCAACGGCAGCATCCGATGCTCGCCGAGTTCAATCCCAGTTCTTTGAACACGGTACGGGCCTGGGTCTATCAGAACGAGCAGGGCAGCCGGCTGGTCGGGGCCTATCTGCGGGTCGGACGTCGTCATGCGCTGACCGACAACATCAGCACCGGCGGAATGGTTTGCCTGCTGAATCCTGAAACCGGCGAGATGACCGAATTGCTGAGCGGCGATCTGGGCATTCGACCACTCAATGCCCATCCCGACACCGGTTTCAAGCCGGTCGGAAAATGCCTGCCATTCTGGCCGGAACTGCGCGCGCTGGCGGAGCAAACCCTGCTGAGTTTCCCACGCATGCATTTGACGGCGCTCGATATCGCCATTGGTCCCGATGGTCCGCTGATCATCGAGGTGAACCTGGAAGCGCCGGGGCAGGTAGGCTTGGCGCGTATCGATATTCCGGGCCGGCAGTTATTCCCGGAAGTGTTTGCCGACCACGCCGCTTGAGTTGAAGTCCAACCGAAAAGCCATTAGCGTAGCCGGCCCGTAATCGCCGGCTGCACGCTCTGATGAACCACACGCCCGAATTTGCTGATCCGCAATTGGTCAGTCTCGATCAGGCCATTGCTCGGCTGAAAGACGGCAAGCTGGTCGCCATTCCGACGGAAACCGTTTACGGTCTCGGCGCCGATGCCGCCGACCCGCTGGCCGTGGCCAAAGTGTTCGCCGCCAAAGGCCGGCCGAGCAACCATCCGTTGATTGTGCATTGCGCCTCGCTGGCGCACGCCGAACGCTTTATGCAGCCACCTTCGGCAGCGATGCAAACGCTACTGAAAACGGTGTGGCCGGGTCCGCTGACTCTGGTGACGGCCAAAACCGATGCCGTGAGTCCGGTCATTACTGGCGGTCGCGATACCGTTGCCTTGCGTTGCCCTGCGCATCCGCTGACTCGTGAGCTGTTGCAGCGCTCCGGGCTGGCCTTGGTGGCGCCCTCGGCGAACCGATTCGGTCGCGTTAGTCCCACATCCGCAGCGCATGTGTTAAGCGAATTTCCGGGCAAGGATATCGGCGTGCTCGATGGTGGTGAATGCACGCTGGGTATCGAATCAACGATCGTTCGTGAAAACGGCGATACGCTGGAAGTATTGCGTGTTGGCGCGCTGTCGATACCGGAATTGAAAACGCTGTGGCCGGGCTCGGTGGTTTATAACGCCAGCACCAAAGGCGGTGTTCCGGGCGCGCTGGCGACGCATTACGCACCCGAACGTGGCGTCTGGCTTTGGCACTATCCAAAATCGTTTGCCTTTAATGAAAGCGATTTGGTTTGTGGTTGGCACAAACCGGACATGCTTTGTCAATTTCAATTGCTGCCCGATGATCCGGTGCAATGCGCTGCGATGCTGTATCCATTATTGCGCAGCGCTGATTTGCGTGCGGAAGGGCGTTTGATCATCGAAATGCCGCCGGCCACTGAGGCCTGGATGGCAATTGCTGATCGCTTAACCCGCGCTGCACATCGTGATTAAACTTTACGAACTCATCTTTCGGCCATAAAAATCCAATTCATATTCCATCATCACGATTTCGCAACGCTATATGAACGCCTGTGCGAAATTTCTCGTGTGCTAAGCTTTACTGTAGTGCATGCCATGATCAGCATCATGCACATCACAATCATGTTCAGCCGTTTCACGCCCGAAGCGTGAACAGATGCGGACAGTCGGAAATTCTGCGCGGTATCGTTTAACAAACAGTTCGTGCGGTGCGGTTTTGAATTGTTCGTTTCCTCACGTTTCCTTTCGTGCATTGAGCAACGCTGTCCTGTACCGCTCGCTTGTTCATCAGGCAGGCGTTTTTTGGCTGTTCCGACAGTAATGTTCCGCGGTTGGCGCCAACATGAATGCGCAACCGGAAAAACAAAAGAGGTAGTGAATGACCCCATTTTCGATTGCGGGTGTGCAAATGACCGTGCCGGCCATGGTCGACAATGTGCCGGCAATGTTGCACCGGCTGGATATTTTGATGGCGCGCTTTCCGTGGGTGCAGATGGTGCTGTTCAGTGAGCTCGCTGCTTGTGGGCCAGTACCGCAGCACCCGGTCAATTTGCCGGGCCCGGAAGAACACATGCTGCAAAGCGCTGCGCACAAACACGGTATTTGGCTGATCACCGGATCGATTTTCGAAAAAGGCGCCGATGGCCATCTGTACAACACCGCATCCGTGATCAACCCGGCAGGAGAAGTGATTCGACGCTACCGGAAAATGTTTCCTTTCCGACCATATGAGCATGATGTCAGTGCCGGTACCGAATTCTGCGTATTCGATGTGCCGCATGTTGGCCGTTTCGGTCTGTCGATTTGCTATGACATCTGGTTTCCGGAAACCACACGCACCCTGGTATCAATGGGCGCCGAAGTGTTATTGCATCCGGTGTTGACCGGCACGGTGGATCGAGACGTCGAACTGGCGATTGCGCGCGCAACCGCCGCGCAATTCCAATGTTATGTTTTCGATATCAACGGCTTGGCTGCAGGCGGGATCGGCCGCTCAGCGGTGTTCGATCCGGCCGGCACTTGTCTGTACGAAGCCAAGGGCATGAATGAAACCATTCCACTGGAAATCGATTTGAATCTGGTGCGTCGTCAGCGAGAGCGTGGCCTTCACAACCTGGGTCAGCCATTGAAAAGTTTTCGCGATCGCAGTGTCGAGTTCACGGTATATGACCGCCATTCCGGCGTTGACAGCTATCTGCATCATTTGGGGCCACTGACGATGCCGCGACGGGAGCCGAACTGAAGTCAGTGGCGTGTGACGCCAATCATCGAGGGAGCTTTTGCCGATGCGAAGCACACAAAAAGCGGAACGTAAATCGAGAGCGCTGAACGATTACTACAGCGCTTCGCAGCTGCGCAGTGACCGCTGGTCGGCACTAAAAAATGTGGCGCTGCAACTGCACGCAGCCGCTGATCGCCCGCATGCCGCTCTGGTCGAAAAAGCCGAAGAACTGATTGGCTTGTTGCACGGCGTTGAAGATTACTGGGCGTTTCCGGGACGACGCGGTCTTGAGCAGCTGACCCATTTGCTGGAAAGGCGCGATTTCGAAGAGTTTGCGCACATCGTTGCCTATCTGGTGCGCACACTGGCCAGCGGCACTTATCGCAAACCATCGCTGGAGTCGATCAGCGAGTCGGTGGCCGAGCAGGATATCTGCCATAGCGAAGAGGATGTCAAGGAGCGAATCCGCGACCGGCCTTACTTCGAAGTGCTGATTGTCGACCAACTGACCGACAGCCAGCAGGAACAACAGCGTCAGGCTTTGCGTTCAAAGCGTCGTGATGATGATGAATACATTTACGACCTGGTTTGCGTTCCGAGTTTCGAAGATGCCTTGATTGCGGTGTTGTTCAACTACAACATTCAATCGGTAGTCATTCGTTACGACTTTGCCTTTCATTCGGAAAATTCAGCGCCGATCATGCAGCGCTATCTGCATCGCGCTTCGGCTCAAGATTTTGCTTCGCTGGACCCGATAGAGTATGGCCCGGAACTATGCAAAGTGATTCGCAGTCTGCGTCCGGAGCTCGATGTATTTCTGGTTACCGACCAATCCGTTGAGCAAATTGCTGGCCGCGATCTGGGCGGTTGTGCACGGGTGTTCTACAACCAGGAAGATTACACCGAGCTGCATTTGAATATTTTGCGCGGTGTTAATCGTCGTTATCAAACGCCATTCTTCAATGCCCTGAAAGAGTATTCAAAAAAGCCGACTGGCGTGTTTCATGCCATGCCAATCAGTCGTGGCAAATCAGTGTTGCGCTCGCACTGGATTCAGGACATGGGCGATTTTTACGGCATGAATATTTTTCTGGCGGAAACCTCGGCGACATCCGGTGGCCTGGACTCCTTGCTGGAGCCGGTTGGGCCAATAAAAAAAGCTCAGGAATTGGCTGCGCGGGCTTTTGGTGCCCGGCAAACCTATTTTGCAACCAACGGTACCTCGACTTGTAACAAGATTGTTGTGCAGGCGATTGTTCGACCCGGCGATATCGTGTTTGTCGATCGAGACTGCCACAAATCTCACCACTACGGCATGGTGTTGGCCGGGGCCAATGTTCAGTATCTTGATAGTTATCCGCTGCACGAGTACTCAATGTACGGCGCCGTACCGTTACGCGAGATCAAGCATCAGTTGCTGAAGTACAAAGCCGCCGGGAAATTTGATCGGGTGCGCATGTTGCTGCTGACCAATTGCACGTTCGATGGCATTGTTTACAACGTCGAACGGGTCATGGAGGAATGTCTGGCGATCAAACCGGATCTGGTATTTCTCTGGGACGAAGCCTGGTTCGCCTTTGCCCGCTTCGGCCCGACCTATCGCTACCGCACCGCGATGGATACCGCCAATCGTTTACGCCAGCGTTATAAATCAGAAACTTATCGTCAGCAATATCAGGAGTTTCGCCAGCGTACCGAAGGTGCCAGCGATGAAGAATTGCTGAATACGCAATTGATGCCGGACCCGGACAAGGTTCGCGTGCGCGCCTACGCAACGCAATCGACGCACAAGACGCTGACGTCGTTGCGCCAGGGTTCAATGATTCATGTCAATGATCAGGATTTCAACGGCGAGATCATTCAGGCGTTCCATGAAGCCTACATGACCCATACCTCGACCTCTCCGAACTATCAGATTATCGCCTCACTCGATGTTGGCCGCCGTCAGGTCGAGCTTGAAGGCTATGAGCTGATGCAAAAGCAATTGGAAGCGGCAATGACGATGCGCAAGGCCATCGACTCGCATCCGTTGCTGCGCAAGTACTTCAAGGTGTTGTCGGTCAAGGATTTGATCCCGGAGCAGTTTCGTCAATCAGGCATCGAGTCGTATTGGGATCCGGAGCGGGGCTGGAATGAAATCTGGGATGCCTGGGCCGTCGATGAATTCGCCCTTGATGCCAGTCGGGTGACGCTATTGGTTGGTGGCGCGGGCGTCGATGGCGATACCTTCAAGAATGTCGAACTGATGAACAAGCATGGCATTCAGATCAACAAGACTTCGCGCAACACCGTGTTGTTCATGACCAATATCGGTACGACGCGATCCAGTGTTGCCTATCTGATTGAAGTGCTGGTCAAGATTGCCCAGGAAATCGATGAGCGTCTGGAAGACGGCAGCGATATCGAACGCTGGCAATTCAGCAAGAAAGTCGAGTCCTTGCTGCATCGCTGTCCACCGTTACCTGATTTTTCCCGCTTTCATCCGTGCTTTTGCGCTGGCGATGGCACCGACACCGCCGAGGGCGATATTCGCAAGGCGTATTTCAAGGCTTACAAGGAAAACAACTGCGAATTCTTTCCATTGCTCGATGACAGTATCGATAAGGCGATGGTAGAGGGGCGGGAGTTGGTCTCGACGTCGTTCATCATTCCTTATCCACCGGGTTTTCCGATTCTGGTGCCAGGGCAGGTGATTTCCAGCGAAATCATTCAGTTCATGCGAGCGCTGGATGTCAAGGAAATCCACGGTTATCGCTCGGAACTGGGTTTACGGGTATTCAAAGAGGAGGCTTTGCGTCACTGAAGCAACGACGCTGCTCCATTGCAAAGGAGGCTACACGATCATGGCAACGCGTAAAAAGCTGAAAAACATCTCAGAGATCCGGCGTTATTTCCATCGCAATGAACAACCGATCTATTTTGTCAGCGCCACTAATTTCAATTTGCTCGGCATCGATGAGTGGGTCAAGAACTTCAAGTACATCTGCTATATCGATTGTTACGATGGCCGCCATCCGAATACCTTCTGTCCTTCCGAACAACCGCATGAAGAATTCCAGTCTATTGAAGATATCAATAATTACCTGCTGCAACACAAGGAGGTCATCGACTTTATCCGCGCTCGCGGTGGTAAGCCCAAGCTGGCTTTTCTGATGTTTGATGAAAAAACCGAAAAGCTGGCGAAGTCGCTGGGTTGCGAGGTGTGGTTTCCAAGGGCCAGTTTGCGTAATCGCGTTGATAATAAGATCGAGACGGTGCGTATTGGTGATAAAGCCGGCGTACCGAGTGTGCCGAATGTGTTGAATGAGATTCAGAGTTACGAACAACTGACACAAGTTGCCAAGGATGCCGGACTCGGCAGCGATTTGGTGTTGCAGTCAGCATTTGGCGATTCCGGCCACACAACCTTTTTCATCAAGAGTGAGGCCGACTTCAAGAAGCACGAACACGAAATTGTCGGCCAAGGCGAAATCAAGGTGATGAAACGAATCCGTTGTCGCGGTGCAGCCATCGAAGCCTGCGTCACCCGCAACGGCACGATTGTCGGGCCACTGATGACCGAGCTCGTTGGTTTCAATGATTTGACGCCGTATCGCGGTGGCTGGTGTGGTAACGAGATTTTCGCCAATGCGTTTACCAAATCCGCGCGTGAGAAAGCCCGCGATTATACCTTCAAGTTTGGCGAGCAATTGCACAAGGAAGGCTATCGCGGCTATTTCGAGCTGGATTACTTGATCGATACCAGAACCCGTGATTTGTATCTCGGGGAGTTGAACCCGCGGCTTACTGGCGCCAGCTCAATGACCAATCACGCGGCATTTGCTCATGCCGATGCGCCGTTGTTCCTGTTTCATTTACTCGAGTTCAGTAATATCCCGTTTGATATCGACATTCCGGAACTGAATGCGCGCTGGGCCGATCCGGACAATATCGATTCCTGGTGTCAAATGGTGATCAAGCATACCCGTGATAATGTTGATCGGATTGTTGCCGCGCCAGAAACCGGCATCTGGCATATGAATGAGGATGGTTCCATCGAATACGCCCGTTTTGATTATCACCGTCGTGCCGTCGAAAGTGAAAATGAGGCATTTTTCTTGCGCGTTATGGATGCCGGTGATTATCGCTATGAAGGCGCCGATCTCGGCATTCTGGTTTTGCGCGGTCGGGCAATGACCGACAAGTTTGAACTGACCGAGCGAGCCGGCAAATGGGCGAAAGCCATTCGCCAGAAGTATCGGGCGCAGGGGCTGGTCGGCGAGGTGCCGGAAGTCGTCGAGGAGCACCGGTTCAAAATTCTCTGAGACGGTGACCGGCAGCGAAGGCTTATCAAACATGATGTTCGTAGCCAAACGATGTACGTGAATTTTCGCGTCGTACACAGCGATGAGGCATTAAGCGAGTGGGCGGCGTGGTTTCGTTCCGTTTGGCCCAGCTATCGGCAATGGTATCTGCGCGAGGGCATGCTGACCCGACCCAGCTACTTGCAGTGCCTGCAAGCCGTCAAACATTATATGCCGGCGTATTTCCCGCTCTGGGAGAAACTGATCGCTGCCGTCGATGGCGGCGATATCGAAGCGCGTTTCTTAAGTTTGTATTGTCCGCCCGCTTATCAGTTTGGCTGCTCGCAAGCGGTATGGCGCGGACCGAACCCGATCCTGGTGCGCAATTACGATTACGATGCCCAGTTGATTGATGCGGTCGTATTGCACAGCGATTGGCAACAACGCCAAGTGCTCGGTAGCAGTGATTGTCTGGTGAGTTTGGTTGACGGCATTAATGACGCCGGTTTGTGTTTGTCGTTGACCTTTGGTGGCCGGCCAGTGGTCGGTGAAGGTTTTGCGATGCCGATGATTCTGCGCTACCTATTGCAAACCTGCGACAGCGTCAGTGCGGCTATCGCAAGCTTGCGAAAGATACCGACTCACATGGCTTACAACGTCACGCTACTGGATGCCAGCGATCAACTGGCAACGGTGCATTTGGCACCGGATCGCAAGCCGGTGATCAGCAATACGCCCGTCGCCACCAATCATCAGCCGGGCGACAAACTGGCACCGCATCGCTGGCAAACGGCAACGGTCGAACGGGAACGTTATTTACTGCAGCAAATGATTGCGCATCCGGAAACGGAGCAAGAGTTTATCGACCACTTTTTGCGACCACCGTTGTATTCATTTGCATTCAGTCGCGGTCGCGGCACTTTGTTTACCGCCGCCTACCAACCACGCTTGCGACGACTCGATTATATCTGGCCGCATTATCAGTGGCGGCTGGCCTTGGACCAGCCACAACCGCAGAACATTCGTGTGCTTTATCCGAGTGCTTGAGTTTAAAGCCTGGCACGCTTCAGTAACTGTCCTGGCAAATCGTTCAAATCAAACCATTCTGCTGGCAGGTAAACGCCGGTCGCCATTTTCTGGTGAGCGCGAGCCCATACATGCATGAAATAACGCAAACGAGCGCTTTCTTCTCTTACGGTGTTGGTCAATCGCGCCAGTGCTTCGCGTTGTTGCTGATAGTGCTGCCAATCTTTTTCCAACAGCGCTTGCACGGTTAGTAGGTCTTGGATGCGTTGGCGAGTGCCACCCGGCAAGGCTTGTGTCTGAGCACTGCGCTGTTCCAGCACTTTTACATACTGCTTCAGCAAATCCGTTTTTTCGGCGTACAGAGGTGCCTGACTGTCGAGCAAGGGTTGAAAATGGTTTTGCAAGCGTTGCCGGGCGGAAGCCACGACGGCATCGGCGCTTTGCTCGACAAGGTTCAGTTCGTTGTGCAATTGGGTGACGGCCGCCTCGACAATCGGTTCTGCCTGACGAATCGCTTTGCGCAAGTTTTCCTGTCGCAATACGTCTTGTAAGGTTGCCTGAAAATGATCTTCGGGTAACTTCAGGGCAGTCGTTAGCCCCGGCACATACTCGTGCAGCAAAGCATGATAGGCCGCGATTTTTTCCGATTCACTGCCACGCATTTCAGCGATATTCACCAACTTGGCGCTGTAGTCGCGAACCCCGGCCAGCAGGCCATTGATCACCCGCACGTTATCGCGATACTGCCGTTCGGCCGCTCCCTTCGCATTCAGCAAATCGCCGATCTGATCGGCTTCGGTACTCAAAGCCGTGGCGGAAAACTCACCGAGCAGCGCATTGGTTTGCTCGGAGAAGTGGCTGATATTCGGGATTTGTTCGCCTGAGAATTTCTTTTCCACGGAACTGCAAGCGCTTAGGAACAAAGCGGACGCCGCGGTCACGACGAGCAACGAGGTTTTCATTGTTATCTCCATTGTTGTACAGCAAAACGCCGCCGAGTTTCGCCGAGCCCGCGCAGACCAGCAAGCGCTGTTTCAACTGGATATGAACGTATGTCTCAGAACGACGTTTTCGCGCAAAAATTGCTCGGTTTTGGTTTGCTGCGCCACAGCAAAATCACTACAATGCGCGGCCATTTTTGCCCCCAACCGCGTGTTCAGCGGACAGGACATGACGTCCGTAGTCGCTGAACGTCACCGTTCCCAGGGACGGGGGTAAACCCAATCAGTTTATCCAACGTGTTGTTTTTAGGGCCTATTTCATGCATTCGAGTTTTCGTCTTGCGCTGACTACCGTAGCGGTACTGTCGGCGATTTCCCCTTCTGTGGTTGTCGCGGGTGAGGCTGAAAAAGCCGAGCGTATCGTCATCACCGGTTCGCACATCAAGCGCCTGGATTCGGAAACCGCCTCGCCGGTTTATGTCATTGAGCGCAAGGACATCGAGGCCTCTGGCGCGATGAGCCTGTCGGAATTGCTGCAACTGTCGCCGTATAACGGCGCTGGCGGCTTCAACGAGGCGTTGACCACCGGCTTTACTCCAGGCACCGCCGCCTTCGATTTGCGCAGCTTTGGGCCGGAACGAACGCTGGTGTTGGTCGATGGCCGTCGCTCGCCAATTTATCCCTTTGGTGCCGGTGGCAGTGGTGCGTTTGTCGATATCAATGCGATTCCGTTGTTCATGATCAAACGCGTCGAAATTCTGCTCGACGGCGCCTCAGCGCTGTATGGTTCTGACGCCGTCGCCGGCGTTGTCAACATCATTACGTACGACGAAGTCGATGGTCAGCACGCCAACCTGCGTTACGCCGGTAGCGAGCGTGGCGGTGGTGAACTGGTTAGCGGTCATTGGCTCGGTGGTGTTGACTTCGACTCCTTCCGCTTGGTTTACGGTGCAGGCGTATTCAAACGCGAAGAACATCTAGGTGCCGACAGCGATTTTGCCAACTCCCTGGTTACGCCGGCATTTGCTAACTTGTTAGGTGGTGCCGCGCTCGACCTGCGTGATTTTTACAGCGGTGAAGGCAGTGTCTATAACATCGATACCGACACCATCAGCCACACTTCGGCTTGCCCAAATCAGAACATCGTCGACGCCAGTGACTTCGGTTTCAACGGTACAGTTTGTGCCTACGATTGGGCGGCAGAACAACAGTTGATGCCGGAAACCACTCGTGGAGCGGCCAGCGTTGGTGCCTACTGGTCGGTTGGCGAGATCAATTTTGCCGCGCGATATGACAGTGTAATAGTCGACACCACCTCTTACGGTTCGTTTATTTCCAGCACGCCAACAGCACAGCAGTTGGAAACCATCAATGGCGAGCAAGTGATCTATTTCCGTCGTCTTACCGATACGGGCGCGCCAAGCATTGAAACCGAATCCGTTACGCATCGGCTGACATTGAGCGCGAACGGTACGTTTGGTGATTTCGATTGGAACTCGGCAATTTATCGGGTCGACAATAAAGTTGACGAAACCTTGGCGAACGGTTGGTGGTTGAACAGCCGTGTGACTGAATTTCGTCAGGCCGTTGCCAATGGCGATTTCGATTTGCGTAACCCCATGGACGCCGCGACCATCGCTGCTTACACCCAGTCGTTCGGCCATGAAGGCAGTTCCGAGCTGAATGCATTTGAATGGCGTATGTCTGGCCCGGTGCTCGACACCGAGCGCGGTCCAATTTGGTTGGCGACTGGCGTTGAAGCACGTCAAGAATCCTTCTATGACCGTTCCGACGCGGCCATTATCAATGGTGATGTGTTCGGTTACGGTAGTTCCGGTGCGGAAGGTGATCGCGATCTGGCCGCGGCTTATATCGAAGTTGCGGTACCATTCACCGACAGCCTGGAAGTGAACCTTGCCGGTCGCTATGACCAGTACTCCGATTTCGGTGATACCTTCAACCCGAAAGTCGCGCTGCGTTTTGAGCCGATTGAACAACTGTTGTTCCGTGCTTCGTGGGGAACGGGTTTCCGCGCACCGGGTTTGCACCAGTTGTTTACGACCTTGAACACGGGTTCTTCGGGTGGACTTCCGTTCATCCAATCCGGCAACACCGAACTTGGCGCTGAAGAGTCCAGCTCATTGGTTGCCGGTTTCGTGGTCGCTCCAAATTCTTCGTTCGAATTTTCCGTCGATGCCTGGAAAGTTGATGTAGAAAACATCATCACCAATCTTGGTGCGACTCGTATTGCCAACCTTTGTATTGGCGTCTCCGATCCGGACCCGATTTGTGCTGGTCGCGTGCTGAATGCCGGTGAAACCTTTACCGCGCCGGACGGCACGGTTTATACCGCAACCAGCACGACGATCAATGATTCATTCCTGAACCTGGCTGGTCGCGACGCGAAAGGCGTTGACGTCTCGACACTGGTGCGCGTGCCGGACGTGTTCGGTGGTATGTTGAAGTTTCAACTATCGGTAACCGGACTGCTGGATTTCAGCGAGCAACCATTCCCGGGCGTGCGCTATCAAGATCGCAGTGGTCAGAACGGTAACCCGGAGTTTCGCGGCAAGCTGACCATCACCTGGGATGGTTACGCGGTAAACCATGCGTTAATCTCCCATTATGTGGGTGAGTGGGACGTCGCGAATACTGCGGGCAATGCCATATTTTCTGTCGATCCTTACGTTCAAGTCGATTACCAGGTCGGTTTCAATCTGAAAGGCGAACATCGCGTTTTGTTTGGTATAAAGAACCTGGCTGATGAGCAGCCGCCGTACTCAACAACGGCCTGGCCTTTTGTTAATCGTACTTTGTATCCAACGCTCGGACGCAGTGCGTACCTGGAGTGGAACAAAACCTTCTAAGCGAAGCAATCACAAGGCGATGAGCGATCATCGCCTTGTGTGTTTTATTTGCTGAGTCTGTTGTCGGAGTGGTTGTCGTGATCAAACGTTTTCTTGTTATCGCCGTCATGGTGATTCTGCCTTGCTTTGCCAGTGCTGTGTCTGCCGCACCCCATCGGGTCGAAGTGGCTGGACAATGGCTGGAACTCAGTCAAGTGGGTTTGGCGCAGGAACTACGCAGCGACTACTACCTCGGTGGTTTCTATCTTGCCCCTGGTCTGAATGATATTCGCGCCGCCAGTGCTGTGGCGCCGGTGCGCATGTCGTTTATCGTGTTGACCAACCGGATGTCAGCGCGCGAATTTCAGCGGCACTGGAAGGAGCGTATCGCGCTCAATAATGCCCGCAACGAATGGCAGCCGCATGGCGAATCCATTCTGCGTTTTGCCGGTGCCGTGAAAGACACGCTGCAGCGTGGTGATCGCGTCGATATCGACAAGTTCAAGAACACCGTGCGGGTATTGCTGAATGGCAGCGAACTCCTCACGTTTGATGACAACGGTTTTTTTGCTTTGTTACTTAATTGCTGGCTCGGTGAAAACCCGCCGACCCAGGCATTCCGCCGTGCGATGAATGGTGAAATTGCCGCCACCGATCGCCAACTCTGGCTCGCAGATTGGCAACAGTTGCAGCCGACACAACGCGAGCTGGTGTCATTGCGCAAAGAGCTGGCTGTTGTTGCCAGCGTGGAAAAACCGGTTGCGAAAACGGAGCCGAAAGTGGCCGTAAATACGCCAAGCAAACCGGTCAGTAAGCCCGTCAGTAAACCGGTGGCAAAACCAGAGCCTACCGTTGCTCCGAAAGTGGAAGCCACCGTCGCCTCAGCGGAAGTGGTGGTCGCACAGCGCGAGCCGGAAACCAAACCGGCGCCTGTTGCTGAACCACAAGCGGCGCCTAGCTTTGCTGATCAGGTTGCTGAACAAGCGGCATCGAATTTGGCATCCGCGATGAATGACTCGGCGCCGGCTCAAGCAGAAACCATTGAGCTCGATACCGATCTATTGCTCGGCGAGTACAAGCGCACCGTGTTGACCCATATTCGTCGTCATTTGGAATACCCAAGCCGCGCTTGGCGTCTGGGTTTGACCGGTGAAGGTGTTATTCGCATTCAAGTGGCCAGCGATGGCTCGGTCAGCGGCGCCGAGATTGTGGAGTCCACCGGTCAGAAGTTGCTGGATCGCAGCATGAACGAAATGGTCGAGCGGGCCATGCCGTTGCCGAAGCCGGAGTCGGGCATGCCGGCGTTTACCCTGGATATTCCGGTCGCTTTTGCTCGATAAGTTTGATTGAAAAAGAGCTCGGTTTCGGGCTCTTTTTTTTTGCGGTAAAACCTCATCGATTTTTCGTCGCCAACGCCGGTTTCAAGTGCTTGTAGTAAATCGTCGTGCCATGCGGTTTGCCGAAAGGCGTGCGGGTATAACCGGGAATACTGCCAACGGCCGTGTAACCACAACGCTGATAGAGCAATTCACCTAAGTCACCAGTCCTGGTGTCGAGTAGCAGCAATTCTCGTCCTTGTGCCAAGGCGCGCGTTTCCAGCGTCTGCATCAATTGCACTGCCAAACCCTGTCGCTGGTAATCGGGATGCACCATGACTTTCTGTACTTTAGCCCGATGACGGCCATTGGCCGATTTGGCGCCGCTGTACTGTGCCGAGGCAATAATGTTTCCCTCATCATTGCGCATCACCAGAATAACGCGTTCGCCATCAGCAAATTCCTGAAAGGCTTTGCGCCAATAGCGAATCGCTTCTTCGTTGCTGAGCGGTGAGAAAAAGCCGATCGAAGCGCCCTTGTTGACGACGGCTTGCAGAAGATTGGTCAAGGCTTGCAGGTCGTTTTCATTCAAGCCGGGTAGGGTATCGATTGTGTGCATCAAAAATTCCACGAATGTACGAAGGGTTTTCTGCAAGCAAAATTGGTAGATGAAAAAAAGGGCGCCTGGAGACGCCCTTAATTTTACTACTGACGCGTCGTGACCCGCGCCCCATTTTTCTGGTTTTAGGTTTAATCAACATGTTCGCCATGCAGGGCGATATCCAGGCCTTCGCGTTCCTGCTCTTCAGTGACACGCAAACCGACCAGCAGATCAATCACTTTCAGGATGATGGCGGTGCCGATGGCAGCGTAGGCAATGGTGGCGCCGGTGGCGATCAACTGTACTTTCAACTGCGGCCACAACTCCTGCACGGCGCCGCCAGCGATGGCATTGGTGCCAAATACTGCAACCAGTACCGAGCCGAGAATACCGCCGATACCGTGCACGCCAAACGCATCGAGCGAATCGTCATACTTCAGCATATGCTTCAGGCTGGTGGCGCCCCAATAACAAACCGCACCAGAAATAAGGCCCAGTATCAGCGCTCCACCGGCATCGACAAAACCCGCGGCCGGTGTGATGCAAACTAAACCAGCGACCGCACCGGAGGCGGCACCCAGCAACGAAGGTTTACCTTTCAACAACCATTCGGCGAACACCCATGACAGTGTCGCGGCAGCGGCTGCAACTTGCGTTGTCACCATCGCCATCGCGGCGCGGGAGTCAGCAGCCAAGGCCGAACCAGCATTGAAGCCGAACCAACCGACCCACAGCATCGAGGCGCCGATAATGGTCAGCACCAAGTTGTGCGGCGCCATCAATTCGCGGCCATAACCGACGCGCTTGCCAATCATCAGCGCGGCGACCAGACCGGCTACACCGGCGTTGATATGAACCACAGTGCCGCCGGCAAAATCGAGCGCGCCCATATTGAATAACCAGCCGGTGCCTTCCCAGACCCAGTGTGCCACCGGTACGTAAACGATCAGCGACCAAGCGATGGTGAATAACACCAGTGCGCTGAATTTCATCCGTTCAGCAAATGCACCGGTGATCAGGGCAGGCGTGATGATCGCGAACGTCATCTGAAACAGCATGAACACCATTTCCGGTATCGTTCCGGATAATGTGTCGAACGCCACGCCTTTCAGCAGCACTTTATCGAAACCGCCGATAAAGCCATTACCCGGTGTGAACGCCAGGCTATAACCGACGACAATCCACAGCACGGTGATCAACGCGGCGATAAAAAAGCTTTGCATCAAGGTGCCCAGCACGTTTTTCTTGCGCACCATGCCGCCGTAAAACAGCGCCAATCCTGGCAAGGTCATGAACAGCACCAGCGCTGTCGATACCATCATCCAGGCGGTGTTGCCGCTGTCCAGTGTCGGCACGTCTTCGGCGTGCGCGATGCCACTCAATGCCAGTAGCGGCAAAAGTTTTAACCAAGTTGTTTTCATTGATGGTTTCCCCACGATCATCAGAGTGCTTCTTCGTTGGTCTCGCCGGTACGAATCCGAATGACCTGCTCCAGATCAAAAACAAAAATTTTGCCGTCGCCGATTTTGCCGGTATTGGCTGAGCGCTGAATGGCTTCGACGGTTTGCTCCAGCAAATCGTCTGGCAGCGCGATTTCGAGTTTTACTTTCGGCACGTAATCCACTTCGTATTCGGCGCCGCGATACAGTTCGGTATGGCCTTTCTGGCGACCGAAACCTTTGACTTCCGATACCGTCACGCCGGAAATGCCGACTTCGCTCAGTGCGTCGCGTACATCTTCGAGTTTGAACGGTTTGATGATGGCGGTAATAAATTTCATTGGACCCTCCACAAGCCTGTCTTGGCCCAAGCGCAATGCATGCATTCCGCCAGGACAAACATCGCTAATGCAGTGGCCGTGCCAACACGCGGATCGCGAAAGAATCCGTGAATATCGCCGTTCGATTGCACCGTTTTGGTGTCGTCGCTAGGCTGGGGCGTCTGTTTTTGGTGCGAAAGGAAACGAGAAAATGAAAAGCTTGGTGATGGCCGCTGGTGTGCTACTGAGCGGAACGCTGGCGGCAAACTGCGACTTTGATTGCAGCTTGAACAAGCATTTGCAAGCGATAGCCGACAAGGACTGGCCGGCATTCGAACAAACGTTATCGAAGGAAACGCTGCCGTTTATTCTGCCGAATGGCAAGCGGTCGATGAGTGCCGAAAGCTATCGTGAAATGCTGGAGCCGTGGTTTGCCGACAAGTCCTGGCATTTTCAGGCCAAGGAGTTGTACCGGAACGTCGGTGCGGATCTGGGCGTTGTGTTACTCGATGTCGATTACGATGAGCCGGAACGCGATGGCAAGCCTTACCACCTCGATCATTATCTGACGCTGGTATTTGCTAAAGAAGGTCAGCAATGGAAGCTGGTGTTCGATCAAAACACCGCGTATCAGCCGATTGCCGAGGGCCGCTGAAACAGATCATCCTGATCGTCGTCGAGCTGTTCGAGAAAGTGACTCAAACCGACACCTGCCAGACGGTAGCGGGTGTCGGCCGGTAATTGAATATGTTGCAGCAATTGCAAGGCCGTGGCGATCAGCGCTTCTTGTGAATCAATCGGTTGCGGCGGCGTGTGGCTGCGGGTCAGCGTTTGGAACGTGGAGGTTTTCAGTTTGATGAAGGCAGTGCGCGCCGGCTTGCCCACTTTCTGTGCGGCCCGCCAGCAACGCTTGGCGCCTTCGGTCAACAGTGGCGGCAGCGCTTCCAGTGGCAGATCATCAGGGAAGGTGTCTTCCGAGGAAACGCTTTGCGTTTCCCGGCTGGCCTGCACCGGATTTTCGTCGATGCCGCGCGCCAGCTGATAGAGGCGGGCGCCGTAGCCGCCAAAATGGTGTTCCAGTTGTGCCCGCTCCCAGAGCCGCAATTCGCCAACGGTGCGAATCGACAAGCGCCGCAGTTTTTCCTCAGTGACCTTGCCGACGCCAGGAATTTTGCCGACCGGCAGCAAATTCAAAAAGCGCTGGATCTGATGCGGTTTGATCACGAACAGGCCATCAGGTTTTTTCCAGTCGGACGCTATCTTCGCCAGGAATTTATTCGGTGCGACGCCAGCGGAAGCGGTCAGCTCGGTTTCGGCTTTGATATCGCGCTTGATCGCCAGCGCCGTTTCAGTCGCCGTCGGCAACGAGGATTTGCCATCGGTCACATCGAGATAGGCTTCGTCGAGCGACAGCGGTTCAACCAGGTCGGTATAGCGATGAAAAATCTCGCGTACCTGACGCGACACCGCCTTGTAGCGGCCGAAATCCGGCGGCACAAAAACCGCCTCGGGGCAGAGCCTTTCTGCCGTGACCGCCGGCATCGCCGAGCGCACACCAAATTGCCGTGCTTCGTAGGAAGCGGCACAGACCACTGAACGCAAGCCTTTCCAGGCCACGACCACAGGCTTGCCGCGCAGCGACGGGTCATCACGCTGCTCGACCGAGGCGTAGAACGCATCCATATCGACATGAATGATTTTGCGCATCGCGGCTGCCGTAAACGGGTGATGGTTAACAAAAGGTGTGCAGCATAGTCTAGCGCAGCTCGCCCGATTGCCCAACGGGATTTTTCAGGGAGAGTATGAGGTGGATAAATGTCAATAAAATCAGCGCGTTAGCATTTGGCTGGCACGGATTGACTATGCTTTAGGAGGTTTTTTGACCGGTTCGGCCCGAACCGTAAGCCAAACGAGCAAGGAGAAACCGTGGCCAAGCGCAAAACCATTCTGGAAAAACAGCGATTGATTATCCGCAATGCCCGCAAAGAGGAGGCTGAGGCAATCAGCGCGTTGACCCATCGGGTCTACGACGACAGCATGCCGAATTATTCAGCGGAGATGATTCGCACCCATATCCGCAGGTTTCCGGAAGGGCAGTGGGTGGCTGTCGTTGACGAGCAAATCGTCGGTTACAGCGCCAGTTTTCGCATCTCCGGCAAACGGGCGTTGAAAGCGCACACTTGGGAGTCGATTACCGGTGATGGTTATGCCTCGACGCATGATGAAAACGGTGATTGGTTGTACGGCATGGATGTTTGCGTCGATCCGGCCTTTCGCGGTTACAAAATCGGTCAGCGCTTTTACAACCAGCGCAAACAACTGGTCGAAAAGCTGGAGTTGATTGGCATTGTTTTCGGTGGTCGCATTCCGGGCTTGCGAAAAAAAATCGATCAGGTGCGCACCGCAGAACACTATGTCGAGCTGGTCAAAGCCGGACAGATACGCGATCACGTGCTGAATTTTCAGCTGCGCAATGGTTTTGAAGTGATTGGTTTGATGCCCGGTTACATCAAAGACGATGTCGGTTCGATGGGCTGGGGTACGCATTTGGTCTGGCGCAATCCGTTGATGGCGCCGGACGGCAGTGCGAAAGCGAAATGGGCTGGCGAACGCGGACGTTTGCCGGACACCGTGCGCGTTGCCACCGTGCAGTACATGCAGCGTAAGGTCGACAGCTTTCAGGAGTTCATGGATATCGTCGAATACTTTGTCGATGTCTGCGCCGGTTACAAAGCGGATTTTGTCACATTCCCGGAGTTGTTCACGCTGCAACTGCTGTCAATGCAGCCGCAGAGCTTAAGTCCATCGGAATCGATTGAAGAACTGACCAGACTGACACCAGACTTTGTTCGAGGCATGCGTGAATTGGCGCTGCGTTACAACATCAACATCATCGGCGGTTCACATCCAACCCGGCGTGCTGACGGCAAAATTCTGAACATCGCCTATGTATTTTTGCGCGATGGCCAAGTGCATGAGCAAGGCAAAATCCACCCGACGCCGAACGAGGAATTCTGGTGGACGGTGGAGGGCGATGATCTCTTGCGGCCAATCGAAACCGATTGTGGTCCGATAGGCGTACTGATTTGCTATGACTCGGAGTTTCCAGAGTTGACTCGGCACTTGGTCGATCAAGGCGCAATGATCTTGTTTGTGCCGTTTTGCACCGATGAACGCGCCGGTTATTTGCGGGTGCGTTACTGCTGCCAGGCGCGTACCGTCGAGAACCAGATTTACGTGGTGATGTCCGGTAATGTCGGCAACCTGCCGCGGGTCAAGAACATGCATATCCAGTATGCGCAAAGCTGCATCCTGACCCCTTGCGATTTCCCGTTTTCCCGGGAAGGGATCGCTGCCGACTCCAATGCCAACACCGAAACGGTGCTGTTCGCCGATTTGAGTTTGGCGGCCTTACAAATGGCGCGCGCCAATGGCACCGTGCAAAACCTGAAAGATCGCCGTCATGATCTGTACTCGGTGAAATGGAAAGGTCGATAACGAGAAGCCCTCTCAAAAATGCCTGGAGCTCGGCGATCTGCGCGAATGCGGTGCTCAAAATCCTCATTTACTACGCATAAACTCCGGTTTTTGTTCGGCGCATCCTTGCGCCTCGCCCCTGGCGGGGTTAGCACGAAAATTCGCTCCCAGTGAATTTTTGCGCTCCTATTCGCGCACCTCACCTTCGCCCAGACCATTTTTGAGATGGCTTCCAACTTAAATTGCCGAAACCCGCCTTGTCGCCTAGGCTCAATAATAGAACCATTCCTGAATCGTTTGGCGGAGCCGTATGCGTCACGAGATTTCCTGCAAGGCATTTGTTGAACTGGACACCGGCTTGCTGGCCGATTTTTTGGCCTCGGTCGATGATGCCCAGGAGGATATCGACGCTTGCTTGAATCGTTTGCGCAATGAGCCGGATGAGCGCGGCACACTGAACCAGCTGTTCCGCAGCGTGCATTCGGTCAAGGGCAACTGCCGGATGGTGTTTCTCGATGCCGTCGTGCCGGTGATTCACGAACTGGAGGAAATTCTCGATCTGTGCCGTCAGCAGCGGCTGAACTTTTCCGCCGAGCTGGCTGACTTTGTGTTGCTGGTGTTGGAGCGGGCGCGGACCATGATTCGTGAAGCAGCCGAACGCGGCAGCATCGACGGCACGCCACGCGACCAGATGGTGCAACTG
Organism: Permianibacter aggregans; assembly: GCF_009756665.1. Taxonomy (GTDB): domain Bacteria; phylum Pseudomonadota; class Gammaproteobacteria; order Enterobacterales; family Permianibacteraceae; genus Permianibacter; species Permianibacter aggregans. The sequence continues at coordinate 649,043 of NZ_CP037953.1, read as the reverse complement.
CTGCAGGCGGCTAACCAAAAGATTCAGGCCGGGCAGGTGGTCGATTTCAGCGCGATTACCAATCAGTTGCAGGGCGAAAGTGCGCTGGTCGAAAAGCCCGGCTTGGGTGAGCTGCCGAGCGATATCCAGTTGATGAAGGACTACGCGCTGGCGCTTGATAATTTAACCAGTTTCCGACGCGGTCGTTCGCAACAGATCCTGCAGCTGTGCCACTACTTGAATGAAGCCACTGGTTTTTACGCCGAGCCGCGACAGTTGGAAGCGGCTGTTTACATGCATGACTTCGGTATGAGTTTTATCGCGCCGGCGATTGTGCAGAAAGAAGCGACACTGGAGAAAGACGAACAGCGGCAAATGCAGCAACATGTGTTTTTCGGTTCGCGTTTTCTGCAGCGGCTCGGTGGCTGGGATGAAGCGGCGTTAATGGTGCTGCAACACCACGAACGGGTCGATGGCAGCGGTTATCCTTATCGCTTGAATGGCGAACAGATTCATCTCGGCGCCAAAATGATCGCCATTGCCGACACTTTTTTTGCCGTCACGAGCGAACGCTCGGATCGCACCTACAAGAAAAGCCTGTTCGGCGCGGTAAGGGAAATCAACACCAATGTTGGTGTGCAGTTTGATCCCGACCTGGTGGAAGTGTTCAACGATGTTGTGCGCGCGCATTACCTGAATGCGCAATCATGATTGGCAGATATCAGTTGACCGGCATCGCCAGATTTGGTTGTCCTTCGCGAAAACGCTGAATGCCGTCGTTCAATTTATCCATCAAGGCTTTCGGCATCGCTTTATTGCACATGAAATGCAAATCGGGGATCGGCGCTTTGTCCTGCAAGTCTACGGCATTCAGCCGTTCATTCAGCAAGGGATTTTGCTCCAGCAGGTAATGGGCTTCGGCGCGGTTCAGGAACATCAGGTCGCCACGCTTCAACGCAATTTGATGAACAATCGCCTGCTGTTCGTCAGTCACTTCAATGCGTTGCACGTTGTATAGCTTCATCGCCTCTTCGAGATAGTCTCCGTAATACTGGCCTTGCTTGGTCAGCACCCGGGTATCCGGTGAAATCAACAGTTGCGACAGCATGGCCGAATTGCCGTTGAAAAATTCCTGACGAACGATAGCCGTTGCCGGTTCGTTTGGACCGAACGGTAGCGAGAACTGTGCGAACGCTTCGCGTTCCGGTGTTTTGAACCAGCCACCGGAACAATGATTGCCATCGCTCAGCGTCAACTGGTGCAGGATGCGATTGACCGACAACTCTTGCCAGCGGTACTGCAATCCGGCCAGCTCCAGAATGGCTTTCAATTGATTGTAGCGAACGCCAATCCATTCGCCTCTGGCATTGCGGTGATAATAGGGTGGGCGGTGATTGAAATAGATGGTCAGTTGCTCGGTGGCAACCGGCTGCAGAGCTTTCGGGGCCGTGGCATTTTCGGCAGGCGCGGCCACCACCGTCAGTGCAACTGAGGCGAGCAGCACCAAACAGCATCGATGCAACATCATCGGTTTCCGCCTTTGGCCGAATGGGCTCCCGAAATGCGCTCCGGGATTCCTTCAATACTAGCAAAAAATAAGGGCCGAAAGATCGGCCCTTATTGCACCAAAGTAGAACTTAGATATTGAACTTGATGCCTTGCGCCAGCGTCGCTTTGTCACCATAGAAAATGGTGTTGGTCTGACGGCGCATATAGGATTTCCAGGCATCGGAGCCGGCTTCGCGGCCGCCACCAGTTTCTTTCTCGCCACCAAACGCGCCGCCGATTTCCGCACCGCTGGTGCCGATGTTGACGTTGGCGATACCGCAATCTGAGCCCACGGCCGACAAATAGTACTCAGCGGCTTTCAGGTTATTGGTGAAAATCGACGACGACAGACCAAAGCGCGAGTGATTGTTCATCGCAATCGCTTCGTCCAGCGTGTCGTAGGTCATGACGTAGAGAATCGCCGCAAAGGTTTCGCTTTGCACCGCTTTCATCTCGTTCTTGGCACGGATGATGGTCGGCTCGACGAAATGACCTTTGCCTTCGATGCGCTTGCCGCCGTACAACACTTCGGCGCCTTCGCTTTTCGCCAGGGCAATGGCTTTCTCGTAGCTTTGTACCGCGACTTCGTCGATCAGCGGGCCCATCAAGGTGCTGCTGTCGATCGGATTGCCGATGCGCACTTGCTTGTAGGCATTGACGATGGCATCGGTGACTTCTTTCTCGCGTGATTTGTGCACGATCAGGCGGCGAGTCGTGGTGCAGCGTTGACCAGCGGTACCGACGGCGCCGAACACGATCGATGGCACGGCGATTTTCAGATCAGCAGTTTCATCGACGATGATGGCGTTGTTGCCGGATAGCTCCAGCAGGCATTTGCCGAAACGCTCAGCGACTTTGGCGCCAACCATGCGGCCGACTTCGGAAGAACCGGTGAAGCTGATTTTCTCGACCCGTTTGTCGTCAACGAACTTGCGCGACAGTTTGTTTTCGGCGTTGTCGATGAACAACTGGAATATCGGCGGGCAGTTGTTGCGAGCCAGGACATCGTTGCAGATTTTTTGCACGGCAATCGCACACAGCGGGGTTTTCGGCGACGGTTTCCAAATGGTGACGTTGCCGCAGATGGCCGCCAGAAACGCGTTCCAGCTCCAGACCGCGACCGGAAAGTTGAATGCGCTCATGCAGCCAACCAGGCCAATCGGGTGCCAGCTTTCACGCATCGCGTGCTCCGGACGCTCGGAGTGCATCGACAAACCGTACAGCATCCGCGACTGACCGACGGCAAAGTCGGCCATGTCGATCATTTCCTGCACTTCGCCATCACCTTCCGGCTTGATCTTGCCCATTTCCATCGTGACCAATGAGCCGAGTGCGTCTTTGTATTTACGCAATTCTTCGCCCATTTGACGGACAATTTCGCCGCGCTTCGGCGCCGGCACTTTGCGCCATTCGAGGAACGCTGCGCGGGCGCTGCTCAACACTTTTTCGTAGTCGGCTTCGCTGGACGCGTAAACCTTGCCGAGCAATTCGCCGGTGGCCGGATTGATGGATTCGATGATGCCGGCGCTGGTGTCATTCGACCATTCGTTGACGGCAAAGCAAGTGCCGGATTGAACGCCTTCAAGGCGCAGCGTTTTTAATACGTCCATGGATTTCCTCGTTACGTGCAACGCTCGCGAACGGAGCGCCCGATTCGGTTGGGGGGTGAAATTCGGCGGTTATTTTATCACTGCTGTCAGGGCAGGGCGAACCTGAAACGAGGCGAGCGCCGCTTGTACAGTGCGCCTGGCCGGCTTGCCTTGGCCGATATCCGGCTTGTACAAGGATTTCAGCGCAGGAAAACGCCGCGATTTCTGCTAGGCTTTGCGCCCTTTATCACCCGCAAACCGCTGTACGGAGCCTTCCATGCTCGACGTCGCCATTGTCACGCAACGCGAATACCTGGCCGCCAATCAGGACGATGTTCATATTTGTCAGTTGCAATTGGAGGAGGCCTACCTGGTTCGCGCGTTCAGACGGTTGGGCGTTTCAGTGCAACGAGTGGGCTGGGATGATCCGGATTTCAGTTGGCGCTCGGCCCGCTGCGCACTGATTCGCACGCCCTGGGATTATTTTCACCGCTTTGCCGAGTTTTCGACTTGGCTCGACCAGATCAGCGAGCAAACCCGCTTGATCAACGACGCGGCCATTTTGCGCTGGAATATCGACAAGCATTATCTGCTCGACTTGGCCGCGCGCGCCGTTGCCATTGTGCCGACCGTTATCGCCGAGCAGGGCTCAACACAATCGTTGTTTGAAATCGCCGAACAGCAAGGTTGGCGAGAAGGCGTATTCAAGCCGACCGTTTCCGGCGCCGCGCGATTGACGCATCGGTTTTCACTGGCTGATGGGCAAGCGCAGCGGATTTTCAGCGAGGCGTTGCGACAGGAAGCGATGATGGTGCAGCCGTTTCTGCCAGCGGTGCAAAGTGAGGGCGAATTGTCGCTGATGGTCATCGATGGCGTTTGCACCCATGCCATCCGCAAAATCCCTAAAGCCGGTGATTTCCGGGTCCAGGATGATCACGGCGGCAGCGTACTGCCATACTGGCCGAATGACGAGGAGCGCCATTTTGCCGAGCAGGCCATTGCTGCCTGCTCGCACATACCGCTTTATGCCCGCGTCGATGTCGTCCGTAATGAGCGAAATCAGTTGAACCTGATGGAGCTGGAGCTGATTGAACCGGAACTGTTTTTCCGGTTTTCGGTGCCGGCTGCGGAACGTCTCGCTGCGGCCATTGCCCGACAATTATTGGTTTGAACCCCCCGCTAAACTTGAAGGGAGCATCCGATGCTTTACCGCTTTGAATCACGCACACCGGAACTGAGAAGCGAGCAGGTGTTTGTCGCGCCCGATGCCAGTCTGATTGGTTCGGTGATCGTGCATCCGGAGGCGTCCATCTGGTTCAACGCCGTGCTGCGCGCCGACAACGACCGAATTGAAATCGGTGCCCGCAGCAATATCCAGGACGGGTCGATTGTCCACACCGATCCGGGAGTGCCGGTGATTGTCGGTGAGAATGTCACGGTCGGCCACAAGGTCATGCTGCACGGCTGCCAGGTCGGCGACTTTTCCTTGATCGGCATGAATTCGGTGGTGCTGAACCGGGCCAAAATCGGCAAGCATGTGCTGGTGGGCGCCAATTCCTTAATCCCCGAAGGACGGGAAATTCCCGACGGCGTACTGGTACTGGGATCTCCGGGTCGAATCATCCGGGCGCTGACCGACGAGGAGAAGGAAAAGTTATCGTGGTCGGCACAGGTTTACGTTGATAAGATCGCCCGCTATCGCACCGGCCTGCAGCCAATCGCTTGAGTGGGTCGGGCTACGTTATTCACTGAACACAGGTTGATGTCATGAGCCAGCAACAAAACGCGGCCCCGAGCCAGGAAGAAGTCGAACGCCGCAGCCGTGAGTGGGTGCAGAAAGAATATGCCCGCGCCCTGACCCATTTGGCCAATATGGGTATCCAGCAAGTTGGCGTCACGCAAAGCGAAAGCCGGGTGTTGCCGCCACTGGTCGCGCTCTGGCGTTGCCATGGCAAGCTGGATGGCAAGAACACCGAATTATGGGTCGTAACGGGTCAGGATATTCCGGTTGACCACATTGCCGTCAGCGCGGCCAACAATGCCCGCGATGCGATGCGCAACCTGTTCATGAACTGGCAGTTGAAAGCGGCACGTCTGGAACAGGGACTGGCCGCAAACCGGCTGGAGCTCGGCAGCGCCGAATTGCAGCAGAACTATATCAAGTCGTTGATCACCGCCGCCGAACGTCTGGCGCAGCTGGTGGAAACTCCTACACTTTGGCCAGAATTCCAAAAAGCCTGATAGGCCGCATTCGTCTTGGCCTGACGCTGGCACTGCTCGGTGCCGGCGTCATTTTGCTGCTTTGGTGGCAACGTCCGTACCATCCTGAAGAACGGCTGGGGCAAAGCTTTCATTATTCGCTCTGGCGCCACGGTCAGCCGGTTGGTCATCAGCAGGAAAGCCTGCATCGCTTCCCGGATGGCAGCTGGCAGCTGTTGCAGAACACCCGCATCCAGTTGACCGCGCGAGCGCAACTGGTCGAGGTGGATGAGCAGACTGATTGGCGCTTTGCCGCCGACTATCCGTATCCGCTGCTTGCCGTGCAATGGCGTCGCCGCCAGGGTGAGAAGCTGGAAACACTGGTGTTTAACGTCGATGAAGGTCATTGGCGTGGTGAGCGCCGGTCCAACGGTGAATTAACGCTGATCAATCAGAACGCGCAGAACTATTCGCTAATGGATGTCATGCATCTGTCGGTGTTGGCCCGAAAGCCGGAGCAGGCTTTGCCGTGGCGTCAGCTGGAGCTCGATTCTCTGAATGTCGTCAGCAGGCCGGTCGCGGTGTTGGCAGAAGGTTCGCGCTGGCGCTTCCAGCCCTGGCAATTCCGGGTGCAGGGCGAATCGCCGATTGATTACACGGTTTCGGCCAGTGGCGTGCCGGTGGCGATGCAGCTCGGTGAGCGCTGGCAAATGCGCTGGCAGGATGACGAGGTGGTGCAGACGGTCGAGGCCAATGACAACTATCGCCTGCAAACGGTGCCGGTACGTGCCCCGCGCGAACTCGGCCAGGCGCGAACCATCCGCGGTCTGTCATTACGCTGGCCGCAGCATATTGCGCTGCCGCTCAGTCACAGCGAAAGCCAGCAGGTGCTGCCCGGTTTTGTCTACACCGACAACCGCCAGCCGGCGGTACAGGCTTCCGACGCCGAACAGCGCCAGGCCCTGCAGAACGAAGCGCGCTACCGGCTTGATGACAAACGCCTGCAGCGGCTAGCCGCGCAGCTGACCGAAAATGCCGAAACCGGCGAACAGAAAGTGGAAAGACTGCTGTTGTTCGTCAGTCAGCACCTGCAGCAACAGGATGTGCTGGTCGAGCAAACGGCGACGGAAATCCTGCAGAACCGAGTTGGTGATTGCACCGAATACGCGCAATTGTTTGTCGCATTGGCACGGGCTGCGGGCTTGCCAGCCCGTGAAGTTTCTGGCTGGGTTTATCTGGGCGATGGCGAGCCGCGTTTTGGCGGTCACGCCTGGGCAGAAGTGGCCATCGATGGTCGCTGGCTGTCAGCCGATCCGATGTGGAACCTGATGCCGGTGTCTGGTAGTCATTTGCGCATGGGCGACGGCGAGGCGGGTGCGCTGGCGGTGGCGCAGGCGCCGCATAATTTTGAATTTGTTGTCGAACAGGTGAGTTATCAATGAAGGCTTTGTATTCAGTCCGTGGCAACAGCCAGAAACTCGATGGCGGCGCGATGTTCGGCAACGCACCGAAAGCGCTGTGGGCGCGTTGGGTCAGCGTTGATGAGCTGAACCGTATCGATCTTGGCTGCCGGGCCCTGCTGGTTCGCGACGGCGACCGTCATATCCTGTTCGAGGCCGGCATCGGTGCCTTTTTCGAGCCGCGTCTGCGCGAGCGTTACGGTGTTGTCGAAGCCGAGCATGTGCTGCTCGAGTCGTTGCAAGCGCTCAATGTTGAGCCGGAAGATATCGATGTCATCGTGCTGTCGCACCTGCATTTCGATCATGTTGGCGGCATCCTGAAGGCTTGGCAGGAAGGCCAACCGTTATCGCTGGCGTTTCCGAATGCGTCCTATGTGGTTGGTGAGCAGGCCTGGCAACGGGCCGAGCGTCCGCATCCGCGCGATAAAGCGTCTTTTATTCCGGGCTTGACCGAACTGCTGAGTGCTACCGGCCGAGTCGAGCGCATCAGCGGTGAGTATTCGCAAACGCTCGGTGAGGACTACCGCTTTCATCACAGCGACGGCCATACGCCGGGTATGCTGCTGGCGGAAATCGCCATGCCGGAAGGGCCGGTGGTGTTTTGCGCGGATCTCATACCGGGCACGGCCTGGTTGCACGTGCCGATCACGATGGGTTACGACCGGTTCCCTGAGCTATTGATCAATGAAAAACAGGCATTGCTGGAAACCATGCTGCGGCGTCAGGGCCGTCTGTTCTATACCCATGATAGTAAGATCGCGTTGTCGGGCGTTGGCCGGGATGAGTCTGGTAAGTTCGTGCCAGTCAAGCCAGTGCCGGAGTTGAATGCCGTCACCGCTTGAAAGAAAAAAACGCCGTTTTCTGAAAAAATTTTCAAGCCAGCGGGAACTGCGATCTATAGCACCGGTCACAAGCCATGTTCCCGGTATCACACCTCGCTCGGCGAGGGTTGTCACGATATCGAGAGCTGAGTGTTCATCATGGGTCTCCTTAATGTGAGTATTTGTTTTCAAGTGTGAAAGCCTGGGCCGCGTTAGCGGCCCATTTTTTTTGCCTCGCCATTGCGGCCCATTTTTTTATCTTGCAATTACTTGGGCAGGCAGTTGAGCGCTACCTGCTGCTCAACTACCCTTTAGGCAACAACAAAGGCGGAGCAGCAGCGATGTACAAAGAAATGTATCCCCACGATGATCTCACCAACCTCAGCGAGGAGCTGGTGTTCGAGCAAATCCACCAGCTATTGCAGGAGGGCGAACTGCCGCCGATGTCGGAAGTTTCGGTGCAGGATATTGCTGCCATCGCACTGAACAAAATGCCGCCGAAATACATCACCAGCATCCTGGAAAAGCAGAATCCGAGTCAGTCTTTGCGTGAAGAAATGGACGACTTGCGCCGCTATGCCCGTCGCCAGGTGATCAAGGCGGCTGAGCGGGTCAGAGAACACCCACACGATTGAGGCGCGCTTTCAATAATGATGTGGCGGCGCACAAAAGCTAGAATATCGGCCATGCTTAGCCAACGATAATTGCCATGCCCACCAGCAAACCCGAACGCGAATACGATCTGTCCCTGCACGGCACGCGCTTGGCCGTAGTCGAATGGGGCCCGACTGATGCCACGCCGCTGTTGTTCATCCACGGCTGGCTCGACAACGCCGGATCGTTCGCCAGCTTGGCGCCACTGCTGGCCGGTGACTATCGCTGCATCGCGCTCGATATGCCGGGACATGGGTTGTCGGAGCACTTGCCGGGCACCGTCAATTACCAGTTTCTCGATGGCGTGCAGACCTTGTTCGAGGCCTGCGAAGCGCTGCGCTTGGCACCGGTCAATCTGGTCGGGCATTCAATGGGTGGGGCGCTGTCGATGCTTTACGCTGGTGCCTTTCCGGACAAGGTTCGGCGTCTGGTCAGCATCGAGGCATTCGGGCCATTGACGCGCAACGCCGAGGATACCGCCAGTTCGTTTGCCTACGCGGTGATGGAACATGTGCGTCGGCGTGAGTCGAAAAAGAATGTTTTTCCCGATATCGATACGGCGCTGAAAGCGCGTGCTTCAGTCGATAAATTACCAGCTGAATTGTGGCGTCCAATTGTCGAGCGCAACCTGGAGCCAGTTGAAGGCGGTTTTAGCTGGCGCTCCGATGCCCGTTTGCGTCTGCCGAGCCTGCTGCGCATGACTCACGAACAGGCCGGCAGTTTTTTCGAGGCGGTGACGGCGCCGGTTTTACTGCTGAAAGCCAACCACGGCCTGCCGCTGGTCGCCGAAGCGCTGGCCATTCATGGCCCACAAATGGATACGCTGGAGGTCCGTGAGCTGGACGGCGGTCATCATATCCATCTCGAACAACCGGAAACGATCGCCCGCTTTATTCGCGGTTTTGTTCCTCTGGATAATTAAGGACCATTAATGGTTGAGCATATTCAGCAGCGTCTGCTTGACCACATCTGGTGAGAACGGTTTGTCGAGCAGCGCTGAAACACCGGCCTGCTGCACGCCTTGCAACAGTGTCTGATCCTGTTCGCTGGTCACCATCATGATCGGAATGTAAGCGCCGTCGCTGCGGCTGCGTATCGCTCTGACCAATTCCTCGCCATCCATTTCCGGCATGTTGTAGTCAGTGACCACCAAATCGAAGGTCTGCTCGTTGAGCTGTTTGCAGGCTTCTTTTCCTGACGAAGCCAGCGTTACCCGCTCAATGCCGAGCGTATTCAGCATCCGGCGAATGTGGTTGCGGGCGGTCAGGCTGTCATCAACGACCAACACCCGCAGCTCATGCGGATCGAAGTGTTCCAGTTCCAGCTCTTCGTGTTCCAGATAGTGCAGCGAGGCTTTCAGCGCACGGACGATGTCATCAGCGGCAAAAGGCTTGGGCAGTATCGCGACGACACCGGCCTGCTTGATCGGATCCAAAGCCCGAAAGCGGGTTTCGCTGGATACCAGCATGAATGGGATCGCGGCCCAATCTTCGGATTGGCGTAGCGTCAGCAGCAGATCGGTAGCGGTGCAATCGGGCAGGTACATGGAGCTGATCAGCAAATCGGGTCGGTCGTGCTGCAAATAAGCTTCGACCTCCTTACCGGAACCGACGGCATGGACGCTGCCGACACCGGCCTCCTGCAAGTGGTGCACGATGATCTTTTGCTGGGTCGGGGAAGGTTCAATCAACAGAATATGGAGGTTGGCAATGACTAGGTTCGGCATTCGTGCATCAAAATGGTTAATCCTCGTCCAAGTGTAGAAGGCTTTCACCATTTTGGTTGGGTAGATGTTTGACCAGTGACGCCGGCTGTTATACCTTCGCTACAGTTTGGGGCAGGGCCCCGGTCGGAGCTATGACAAGTGGAAAAAATCTGGTTAAAACACTATCCCCCCGGCGTACCGCATGAGATCGACCCGGGCCAATTTGCCTCGATTGTGCACCTTTTTGAAACGGCTGTTGGCCGCTACGCCGATCGCCCATCGTTCACCAATCTCGGTGTCACCCTGAGTTTTGCTGAACTGGATCGCCGCACTCGCGATGCCGCGGCATTTTTCCAGAACGAGTGGAAGCTGAAAAAAGGCGATCGCATCGCGATCATGATGCCGAACCTGCTGCAATATCCGATTGCCCTTTTTGGTGCGTTGCGCGCGGGTTTAACGGTTGTCAACGTCAACCCGTTGTACACGCCACGTGAGCTGGAACATCAATTAAAAGATTCCGGTGCTACCGCCATTGTCATGCTGGCCAATTTCGCGCACACGCTGGCCGAAGTGATCGACAACACACCGGTCAAACATGTTGCGATTACCGAAATTGGGGACGCCTGTCCTGGCCTGAAACGCTTCATCGTCAATGCGGTTGTCAAATACGTCAAAAAGATGGTGCCGCCTTATCAGCTGCCATCGGCGATTGGCTACAACGCGATGATGAAAAAAGGCGCCAACCTGCCATTTACGCCGGTTACGCTTGGCCATGACGACATGGCGTTTCTGCAATACACCGGCGGCACAACCGGTGTCTCCAAAGGCGCGGTGTTGACGCACAAAAACATGGTCGCCAACGTGCTGCAGGCCGGTAGTTGGCTTGGGCCGTTCCTTGAGCCGGGTAAAGAAATCATCATCACAGCCTTGCCGCTCTATCACATCTTCTCGTTGACCGCGAACTGCATGACCTTCATGCATTTTGGTGGCCTGAATGTGCTGATTACCAATCCGCGGGATATGACCGGTTTTGTCAAAGAACTGAATAACTGGAAGTTCACGGCGCTGACTGGCGTTAACACGCTATTCAACGGTTTGTTGAACACGCCCGGTTTCAGCGAAGTCAGTTTTGCTGATTTCAAACTGGCGCTGGGCGGCGGCATGGCCGTGCAACCGGCGGTCGCTGAGCGCTGGCAGAAAGTCACCGGTAAACCGCTGCTGGAAGCCTACGGTCTGACCGAAACCTCACCGGCCGTGACCATCAACCCGCTGAGTCTGAAAAGCTACAACGGTACGATTGGATTGCCGGTGCCTTCGACCGAAATCAGCATTCGCAATGATGACAACGAGGAAGTACCGCTCGGCGAATCCGGCGAGCTTTGCGTACGTGGCCCGCAGGTGATGCATAGCTACTACAACCGTCCCGATGAAACGGCGAAAGTGCTCGATGCCGATGGTTGGCTGCATACTGGCGATATCGCTGTCTCCGATGAAAACGGCTACATGAAAATCGTCGATCGGAAAAAAGACATGATCCTTGTTTCCGGTTTCAACGTGTATCCGAATGAAGTCGAAGCGGTGGCCTCGGCTCACCCTGGCGTGTTGGAAGTGGCCGCCATTGGTGTGCCGTCCGAGCAGACTGGTGAAGCGGTCAAACTGTTTGTCGTCAAGAAAGATAACGGCCTGACCGAACAGCAACTGATTGATTTCTGTCATGACAAACTGACTGGCTACAAACGACCAAAAATGGTCGAGTTCCGCGACAGTTTGCCGAAAACCAATGTCGGAAAAATTTTGCGCCGAGAACTGCGCTGATTCCGATATTGCAGGAGAGTTTCTACGTGCAAGCATCCACAACAGGCGCGTCCAACGCGCCTTTTGTTTTTCCCGTCGAATGGCTGAACAGCAACGAATCCTTGCGCAGCGCCTGTCAACGCTGGCAGCAGTGCGAAGCCTTGGCGCTTGATACTGAATTCGAACGAGTCAGAACCTTTTGGCCGATACTGGCGCTGATTCAGATCTGCGATGGCGAAAAGGTCTATCTGATCGACCCATTGAAAATCGATGACTGGTCGCCGTTTGCTGCCGTGCTGGCCAATACCTCAGTGGTCAAGGTCATGCACGCGGCCGGCGAGGATTTGGAAGCTTTTGCCCATACCTGCGGCGCTGATATCACGCCACTGTTCGATACTCAAATGGCGCTGGCTTACGCTGGCCTGGGTGCATCGCTCGGTTTGGCCGCTGTCGTCCGTGAGCGTTACCAAGTGGAGTTGTCGAAAGAGACTGCGCGTACCGATTGGCTGGTGCGTCCATTGACCCAGGCGCAAGTCGATTACGCGGTCACCGACGTCATTTATCTGCTCGATCTCTACGCCGATTTGAAAGCACATTTACACGACCTGGAAAAGCTTGACTGGTTCTGGCAGGACGGCGAGCAAGCGATGGCGAAAGTGCACCACCAAGAGCCTGATGCCTTGCTCTATCGCCGAGTCAAACAAGTGAATCTGCTGCGCGGTCAGGAGCTCGCTATCGCCCAGGGACTGGCCAGTTGGCGCGAGCAAGAAGCCAAGGCCACCGATACCTCGCGCAATCATCTGATTCGTGATGAAGGCATCATCACTTTGGCTCAGAAAACACCGAAAAACTGGAACGACTTTACCGCGCTGAATGTATTGCATCCAAAAGTGTCGCGTCTGCACGGAAAAACACTGCTCAACCTGATAGAAAAAGCCAGAGCATTGCCGTCCGGCCAGTGGCCGCTGCCGGTGTCCCGTTTGCTGGATATCAAAGGCGGCCGGGGCTTGCTGGATCAGATGGCAAGCGAAGTGAGGAGCTTTGCCGAGGCGCATCAGTTGCCGGCGGAACTGGTGTACTCGAAGCGGGCGCTGGAATCAATCATCATTGCCGCGGTCGATCGGCTGCCGCAAGCACCGTTTGTCTGGCGCGGCTGGCGCCAGCAGGCTTTCCTAAACCCCTTTACCCATTTGTTGACCAATGCCGGTATTGCGTTGCCGGGCTGGTGGCAGGAGCAGAGTTCTTAATATGTTTTGCTATATTTACCGCAGCAGCAAGCAAGACGAAATGTATTTGTATTTGCGCGAGAAAGATCAGTTTGCCGATGTGCCGGTGGAACTGGCCAAGCGTTTTGGTCGCGCCGATTTCGTCATGGAGCTGGATTTGTCGACGCGGCAAAAACTGGCCCGTATTGATATCGAGCGCTTGCGTCAGGCGCTGAAAGACGTGGGATATTTTTTGCAAATGCCACCGAAGGTGGAAGGTGTGATTCATGACGGTGATTAAGCGTTTTACCCAACGCTTGTTTACAAAAAATGTAATGCCTTTGGTTTCGGCGGTACTGATCGGTTTTTCCGGTATCGCTGGCGCAGAAGTTTCCGAAGATCAGTGGCCGGCTTTCCTTGAGCAACTGAAACAGCAATCCCTGGCTGCCGGCATCAAACAACAGACGATCGATAACGTCTGGCCTGATTTGCAATTGATTCCTAAAGTCGTCAGTCAGGATCGCTCACAACCGAGCCGCGACAAACTGACGGTTGAAGCCTATCTGCAACGCGTGATTACGCCGACACGCATTGAGCAGGGCCGGAAGAAATATCGCGAGCACTATCAGCAGATTAACGCCATTGCCCGTGAAGTCGGTGTTGAAGCCAAATATCTGGTGGCGCTCTGGGGCGTTGAAAGCAGTTATGGTCGCTTGCTCGGCAGGCATCATGTACCCAGCGCTTTGGCGACGATGGCTTATGAGGGACGGCGCCGGGAGTTTTTCAGCAAAGAGTTTATCGATGCCCTGCGTATCATTGAACAAGGCCATATCAGTTCAAAAGAGATGAAAGGCAGTTGGGCCGGCGCCATGGGCCAGTGCCAATTCATGCCCAGCAGTTTTCTTCGTTTCGCCCGCGATGGCGACGGTGATGGTCGCGCCAATATCTGGAGCAACATGGCCGATGTCATGGCATCGAGCGCCAATTATTTGCGCATGAATGGTTGGCGTGCCGGTGAACACTGGGGGCGCCAAGTAGTCGTGCCGGATCATCAACAATTCATCCCGTTCAATAACCAAAAGAAAAACCTGAATGAATGGCAGGCGCTTGGTGTCCGTCGCGATGACGGCAGCAATTTACCGGTCGCCGAAATGAATGCGCGTTTGCGCATTGATGAAAATCCGGCCGAGCGGGTGTTTCTGCTCTATCACAACTACGATGTGTTTTTGCGCTGGAATCGCTCGGAGTTTTTCGCGACGTCGGTGGGTTACCTTGCTGATCGTATCGCGTTTCCGCCAGTGATGAACACGCCGCAGACAGACAGCATTGAAGTGGCAGCGGAGCCGGCACCATGAGATACGCGCACCATTGGCTCGGTGATGTCGCTTGCGATTATCCGCTCGGTAAAGCCGTTTGCGTTGGCCGCAATTACGCGGCGCACGCAAAGGAACTGAACAATCCGATTCCAGCCACGCCGATTCTGTTTTTGAAACCGGCCACCAGTTTTGTACCGTTATCGCCATCGTTTTCCATTCCAGGAAATCGCGGCGAATGCCATCATGAACTGGAAGTATCATTATTGATTGGCGAACGCCTGACCAATGCCAACGAGGCCGATGCGCTTGCCGCCATTGCCGGTGTCGGGCTCGGTTTGGATTTGACCTTGCGCGATTGGCAACAATCCTTGAAAAACGAAGGCAAGCCCTGGGAGTTGGCAAAAGCTTTCGATGGTGCTTTGCCATTAACCAACTTTATTCGCCGTGCGCAGTTGCAGGATTTGAGCGAACTGGAGTTCAGTCTGGAAATCAACGGCACCGTTCGTCAGCAAGGCAAAACGTCTGGGATGTTGACACCGATTCCTACTTTGCTTGCTTATATCAGTCAACATTTTACGCTTATGCCCGGTGATATCGTCATGACCGGTACACCTGCTGGTGTTGCAAAGTTACAAGCTGGTGATCGGTTGATTTTGCGTTTTCTCGACCAGGAATTCTTTACCGAAGTGCAAGCCGATGAGCGCGCTTAAACCCTTTTACTGGCGCGGCAAAAGCCTGGAAGAATTGTCGAAAACCGAATGGGAGGCGCTATGCGACGGTTGCGGCAAATGCTGCACCTATAAACTTGAAGACACCGAAACCGGTGAGCTGTATCAAACCAATGTCTGTTGCAAACTGCTCGATACCCACGCCTGTCAGTGTGCCGATTATAAAAATCGAAAGAAGTACGTCAGCGACTGCGTGCAACTGAAACCGGAAAACGTCCTGAGCTTTGACTGGTTGCCGCCGACTTGTGCTTACGTACGCGTCGCCAAAGGTAAGGATTTGCCGAAATGGCATTATCTGGTTTGCGGTGATCGCCAGCGGATACATGAAGTCGGCAAGTCGGTGCAGGATAAAGTGTTATCCGAGGAAAACGCTGGTCCACTCGATCAACATATCATTGCCCGGTTCAAATAATCGTGGATAAGTGTTTTGGTCCGTCGCTGCGTCAAACGACATTGAGCATGGCGAAAAGAAAAAGCCCGCTTCTGCGGGCTTTTTCTTAAGCTGCCTAGAAACTAAACGTAACGCTGGCGACCAGCAATCCGTCAGCCGAGTAAAGGTCTGGATCATCTCCGGCTTCGACATCGATATCGGTTTGGTGATAGCTGAGATCGACGGTGAACGGATCAAAGTTGCCGGCGATACCGATACGGCCGTGATTGAAGTCCTCACCATCAATATCGGTGTAGGTGTATTCCAGCGGAATTGACCAAGTATCGTTCAAGGCAACTTCGTAGGTGGCTTTGATGCGGTAGGCATCAAGCGCGGCTGATGCGTAGTCATCGGTGAACCAGCCTTTGACGGTAAAGTTTTCGGCGAAGGTGACACCAGCATAGACCTCATAGTAATCGGCTTCTTCATCGCTCGGTGGGCTGCTGAATGAGTCGGTGTAAATATACGCAACAGCACCGACATCGAAGCTGACGGCTTCGCTGCCGAAGGTGAAACCAACATACAGATCGGTTTCGAGGTTGGTGTCGCCACCGAAATCGACATTTGACATCCAGGCACCGGCGTAGAAGCCGGAATCGTGCGCGTAGTCCACGCCAGCTTGCAGCGCGGGTTCGTTGTCGGTTTGGCTGACGCCATCGAAGATGTAATCAGAGGTAAGCGTGACGGACCCGGAAACTTCTGCCATCGCGACCGAGGAGCCGGCGAGAAAGGCTCCTGCCATTGCCAGTTTGACCCAGTTCTGTTTCATCGTGTTTCTCCGTTAGTTGTGGTCAAAAGACGCTGCATTACCGCCGAGAAACCATGGTGCTCACCGATTTCCGCGACTTTCCGAATGTAAGGTAGCCTAGTTTTTATTGGCCACGCGGTAACTTGCGCATTTGTGAACTACACTTGTCCAAGATATCCTCATGTTTAAGAAAAAGCCACACGTGTTTAGCACTTTAAGCACCCCTGTCGGCTCACGCCGAGTCCGGGCCAAATTGGCGCAGTCGTTTTGTTTTTGCGCTGTTTTGGCCGCATGGCCTTTTCTGCTTTTGGCGGCTGAACCGAACGGCCCGGAAGTCCATATCGTGGTCGATATTTCCGGCAGCATGAAGAAAAACGATCCCCAGAATCTGCGCATTCCCGCGGTTCGATTAGTCGCCAATCTAATGCCTAGCAACGCCCGTGCCGGGGTTTGGACGTTTGGTCAATACGTCAATAATCTGATTCCGCCACAGGCCGCCACGCCGGCTTTTCGCGAGCTGGCGACGGCAAAGGCGGCCGACATTTCCTCGAAGGGCTTATTCACCAATATAGGTGGCGCCATGGAGCGCGCCGCGAAACCTTGGCTTGGAAAAACGCAGGCCGGGCCACGCCATATGATCTTGCTGACCGATGGTGTTGTGGATATTTCCAAACAGGCCAGCGAAAACGCCGAAGCGCGCAACGACTTGCTGAATCGACTGCTGCCGCAGCTAAAGGCGGAGAACATTCGTGTTCATAGCATCGCGCTGAGCCACGATGCCGATCAGGTGCTGATGAAAAAACTGGCGCTGGAAACCGGCGGTCAATATCAATTGGCGGAAAATGCCGAACAACTTAACCGCTTGTTCTTGCGTCTTTTTGAGCAAACCACGCCGCGGGATTCACTGCCGCTGCGCGACAACCAGTTCAACGTCGATGAAGGCGCCGAAGAAATCACCATTCTGGTGTTCAAAGCGCCGGACGCCAAGCCGACCGAAGTGCGCACGCCAGATGGCGAGGTCCACAGCGTCCAGCAAAAGCCGGTCAGTTGGCGCTGGCATACCGAAACCCCTTATGACCTGATCACCATTCCCAAGCCCGCCGCTGGCGCTTGGCAAATCATTGCGGATGTCGACCCGGAAAACCGGGTGCTGCTGGTCAGCAAGCTCAGTATGGCGCTTGCTGAACTGCCGTCGGTGGTGCTGGCCGGTGAACAGCTGCAGCTCAATGCCCAGTTGCTCGACCAGGGCGCGCCGGTTGCCAATGCGGCGTTACTGCAAATGGTCAATGCCAATGCCCGTATCAGCGGAGAAGCCTTCCGGCGTGAGCTGGTGCTAAGGCCGGTGGCTGAAGCGCATTTCGTCGCGCCGTTTGAAGTGCCGGCGCTGGATATGGATTACACCGTCGAAGTCGAGATTTCATCGCCAACGTTTCAGCGTCTGCGTCGACTTTCTTTGAAAGGCGTCGCCACGCCATTGAAAGCATCGGTTTCGGTCGACGAAAGCGGTGTCGCGCAATTGGCGTTAACGCCAGAGCCGGATTTATTCCAACCAGGCTCGCTGCAGGTAACCTCAGAATTGGAAACGGCGGCTGGGCGTTCGCCGTTGACAATGGAGCGCAGCGAAACCGGCTTCCATGCAACGGTCGCGGCTGAACATAACGGCAGTTATCGATTGCATTACCGGGTTCAGGGCGTTACCGCAGCCGGTCGCGATGTGGTGCTGGAGATGCCCGCGTTGGAATGGCAGGTGACGGGGTTGGCGGAGACGCCAGCAGAACCAGCGGCGCAAGAAGAAACCCCTGCTGTCGTCGAGCCGGCGGTAACCGAGCCGGAAAACGAAAACCCCCCAGCGACCGAAACCAAGCCCGACGAAGTCACCACCGAACCAGAAGAGCACAGCTGGCAGTACTGGCTGGTTGTTGGTGTCGTCATCAACGTGGTGGTATTTTCGATTGTCGGCGGCATTTGGTGGTGGCTGCGCCGTCGCCAGCAACTGACCAATAAGCGCATTGCCGAAGAGTTGGGTGAGAGCGGGAAAACCACATGAGTCCCTCCTGGTTGTTGATTCTGGAGCTGACGCTGCCGATGGCCATTCTGGTTGCCATCATGGCCTGGTTGTTGTTTCGGCGACGTGGCACCGCGCACATCGGCGCGCAAGCGCTGCTAAAAGAAATCAAGGCGAACGAAGAAGCCAATCGCACGGCGCTGTCTCGCTATTTGAAAGACACGCTGCTGATGAATGCCGAGGAAGCGGAGAAGCACCTGACCAGCATCATGGCCAAGCGTCGGCAGTTTTTTAAGGCGGTGCTCGACAGCCACCTATCGCCGAGCAGCGACAGCATCGGCAAGTTGGAAAAGGCCCTATCGGAATTAACCAACGCCTACCACGCGCTGACGCCAGCAGCAGCCTATGGCAGCCCGACCGAAGTCATGAGCTCGGCACATGCCAACGATGTGCAATACCTGCGTGAAGAAAACGATCGCCTGAAAAAAGAAGTCTCCATTACCTTGGGCACGCTCAACAATATCTTCTCCGAGTATTCCGCCATGCTTGGCGAAGAAGGCGAGCGCAAGGACATGAAGGTAGAGGACATTCTGGCCAAGATGGAGTCGATGACCCAGGAAGTCGAACCCGAGCCCGAACCTGCTGAAGTGGCGCAGGCAGAGACGGTCAGTGCGGAAACAGCTGAGCCCGAAACCCATGCACCAGAAGGCGATGATGTCAGCTGGGATGATGCGTTTGCTGAAGCGGTGAGAAACCTGCCATCCGAAGACGAGGATGAGGACAATAAATAGGCTAGGGTATTGGTGCAATCCTTTGTTTCTGACCTCGACGATTTCGAGCGGAAACAAGCGTAAAAAAATCCTGATATTTCGCGTTGACAGTATGCCAGCTGCTGCGTATCATGCGCGCCTCTTGTTCGAGAGCACTCTCGAATGGGTCGATGGAGCGGTAGTTCAGTTGGTTAGAATACCGGCCTGTCACGCCGGGGGTCGCGGGTTCAAGTCCCGTCCGCTCCGCCATCGACTTCTCAGATTTTCCTCCCAGATTTTTTCCCGGTCCGCTGCTTTGTTTTAGCGCACGCATTCGCGCTGGAATAGCCGTGTCTGTTCAATTCATTTTGCACTGCCTTCATCATGCTATGAATGCAATGGAATCCCGGCGGATAAAAAAAGGCGCTCATTGAGCGCCTTTTTTTGTTTTCGGAAACGTCAGTATTTGTAAGTCAGGAATAATCGATACACTTGGGCATCGAATTCATACAGCGGCTCTTCGCCGGCGTTGAATGCACCCGGATTGCTGGTGTGTACTGTCAGATCACGAAAATCGTCGTAGCTGAACATCATGTGATCAACGAAAAAGTTCAGCATCAATTCGTGCTCGGCTGCATTCCATTTCAGCAACTTGCCAAGGTTCAGGGTGGCCCCCAAACCAAAGGTCGTGTTGTTGAACGTCGACATTTCTTTATCACGAGCACGGAAGTTCAGTTCGTTTGGCTCATCGAACAAATCGCGATAAAACGTCGACGCCGTTTGTTCGTAGTAACGATATTTACCTTCGATGGTCACCAGATCTTCAATCGGGTGAATCATTTTTAATTCGTAGTTGCTGGCTTCGATACCCCAGGTATCGGTGAAGAAGCGATATTCAGCGCGAATCGATGCGCGCCAGGGCAGGTAATACATCGCCCGCAAGGCTACGGCATCGGACGTGCGGGTATCTGGATAGAACTCGCGCTGTGTGGCATATCCGGTTCCTGATTGCGCGCTGCGAAAACGTACGGAACGATACGGATTGTTCAGCACCGAAATATCTTCGTCTTCGCGATTGGCCTGATCGGTAACGGTTTCAAAACCGAGACCCATAATCAGGTTGGTGGTGATCACCTGAGAAAAACTCAAGCGATAGTTCTGGCGTTTGACGGTGCCGATAATCGTGTTACCGACCAGCGCGCCATCGGTGTATTCGTTGCGACTGACCAAGTCATCGCCTTGCGCGTAGCCGAGCGAAATGGTGCTCAGATCACCGAAGAAATCCTGGCTGACACCGAAGAAAATGGTTTCAGCGGAGTAATCGGATTCTTCGCTGCTGGTATAGCCGGTGGAGAACGTCGTCTTGTTGTACAAGTAATCCGCGGAGAAGGAATATTCCTTGCGCTCTTCTTCGTATTCGCTGGCGCCGGATGTCAGCACGTCAATCGATGCAGAGGAAACGTTGTCGATGTAGTAGTTGGCACTGACCGATACTTTCTCCAGAAAGTTTTTGCGCACCAGCAGTGAGGGACCGCTGATGTCCATGCCGCCACCTTGATAAGAGTGAGCAAGCAAATCGGCACGTTCCTCCGGCAGTACGCCAGCGTGACTGGAAAACGCAAACGCCACGCTGATGAGCGTGGCGCCAATAATGCGCAAAAACGGTTTAGTTGCAGCCACAGCCACCGCCACCGCCTCCTTCTGCTCCGCGAGCACCTTCACGGGCCTGGTAAACATGATGCACGTAACCGGTCTGAATGGCATCGCGCTCGAACGACATGATCGGGTCGGCCAGGTTCTGGCGCTCGTACGGCTTCACCCACGGGTCGATGGCGCAGCCAGACAGGCCGAGCAGGACACCGCTGGCCAACAGCATTTTCGCGAACGTTTTCATGTTCAGACTCCTCAGCGACTGATGGTTTATTCACGCACCAGTTGCTTGATTTGCTCTTCGTACTGCACTTCATAACCCGGCTTGTAGCCGCGGTGCAGGAAGCGCATGTTGCCGTTGCGATCAACCATGACGGTGCTCGGCATCGCGTCAATATCGTACAGGCGGGAAATTTCGTTCTTGGCATCGAGCAGCACCGGGAACGAGACCTTGATGTCTTTCAGCAGCTTGTCAGCCAGTGCCGGGTCGTGATCGACGTTGACGCCGAGAATGGTGAAGCCGAGATCCTTGTAACGCTGATACATGTCTTCCAGCAGCGGCATTTCCTGACGGCAGGGGCCGCACCAGGAGGCCCAGAAGTTGATCATGACCACTTCACCGCGCAGGTCGGCTAGACGGGTGTTACCACCGCCACGGACCTTTAGCGTGAAATCCTTGGCCGGGCCGCTCAGCTCCTTGGCCTGGACCGAGGACACCACGAGACCACTGACAAACAACAGCATCAACAGACTGGTGGCAATGACAGCGCGACGGTTCGACATGGCAAAACAACTCCGGAAATTCAGCTTGTCAGCAAATACTAATGATTGACTTAGAAAAATACTGTGATGCTGGTGGAAAGTTCAAGGTTATTGATCAACTTGGTCTCACCGAGCAGCTCGTGTTCGAAGATATGGTCCTGAAAATCGACCGATATCGCCAGCCAGTCGAGCGGGATGAAGCGGTAGCCGGCGCCGGCGTGAACAGTGAAGTAATTGTCATCGGCAAACTGGGTGGCGCCAACACCTGCGGTCAGGTAGAAGGCTGAGTTGATCGCGGTGCCCTTGCCCCAGAATGCTTCACCATGGAACAGGTTGTAGCCGATGGCCAGGCCGTAATGGCTGTAATCGCGGTTTTCCAGCAATTGGGCGCCGCCGGACAAGCGCTCATAGCTGGTTTCCCCAGCTTCGCTTTGCAGGTATTGCACCGAGAAGAAGAAATCTTCCGAGACATGGTAATTGAGCTTCAGACCGACACTGGCTGCGGAACCGAAGTCTTCAATGCTGAGCACGCCGGCAGTAATGCCAAGCTCCAGATCATTGACGTCGATCAGGTCTTCATCGACCTCCTGACGCTCGACTTCCGGATCGTAGACCGGGTCGGCTGCCAGAGTTTGCTGGCCCAGCGTCAATAGCAGGGCGCTCAAAAGAATACGCTGAATCCGGCTTTCCATTCTTCCACTTTCTCATTGTCGTTGCGATCGGTCAGTACCACGTAGTTGTTGTATTCCATGCGGAATACCAGACGCGAGGCGAGATAGGTGCGCACGCCGACGCCTACGTGAACCAGGTTTTCTTGTCGATCTTCGGGTGTGATGATGGTGCCTTTCGGATCGATTTGAATGGCGCCGGCACCGAGCTGGAAATACGGTGAAAAACGCCATTGCGGAAACGGGTGATGAACAATATGGGCGGTGGCGAAATTGGTTTCGGCAAATCGCCCGAGGCTCTGGCCGAGTGTCAGCTCGGCGGAAATATTGTCGGCAAACTGCCAGGCGCCATAAATGCTGATCACCGGCGCGCCATCAAAATCGCCCGACATGACACCGAGCTCCCAATCGTACTCGGTGAAATCCTGCAGATTGGTTTGACTGATATCAACCGGCTGACCCTGTGGCGTCAGCGTACGAATCAGTTGATTGCGATGCACCCAGCCGGTGTAACCGCGTGGTGTGCGCACCAGAAACCAGTCGGTGCGGCGTTCAAGAATGTCGATCATCTGGCCGCGTTCGACTACCTGATGAATCGGATGGCCTTCGCTAGGTCCGGTATGGACATCGATATACGGGTCAGCGATGCGCAGACGCAACACTTCGTCGTCGTTATCGGTTTCCGCTACCGGTGCGTCAACCGTATCGACGGCGGCGGGGTTTTCGGTGGTCGGTTCATCGGCCGCCCACAATGTCGCCGAGGAGCAGCCAAGCGAAAAAACCAGCAAATGGAGGGTGGGGCGCCACAACGGCATGAACAGCAAACCTTTTATGAGTTTTCAGTTTGACGAGGGAATT
The DNA here is from genome assembly GCF_009756665.1 of Permianibacter aggregans. Lineage (GTDB taxonomy): Bacteria > Pseudomonadota > Gammaproteobacteria > Enterobacterales > Permianibacteraceae > Permianibacter > Permianibacter aggregans. The sequence continues at coordinate 626,175 of NZ_CP037953.1, read as the reverse complement.
CTGCCGGATTTTACGTGACTGCCGGCAGAGTTCCTACCCATCGTGGCGATTAATCTTCAGGAGCCTCGAACGGGTTGTTGTAATACTGGGCACCAATATCGAGCCATTCAGCAATCAGTTTCAACTCGGCATCGCTGAGCCTACCCTGATGGCTTCCACCAGCGGCGAACAGGTTGAAGAAGGCGGTGCTGTTACGCGCTGAACCGACTCGCATCGGTGGCGGTGGGGCATTGACCGGCGTGGTTACCACACACTCGTTGGTGACCGTATCCAAAATACCCTGGTTGCAGAGGAATTGACCGGGGTTGTTTGGATCGGGAATGGCCGGTGTGCGGGTTTCAATGGTGTCACCGATCAGGACGCCATTGTTATTGACCAGAGCCTGATCCTGGCGAAACAGCTCGACAAATGAGACAACGAAATCGGCGTTGACCGCCGACTGGTCGGCGACCAGTTCGATCTGGCCAGCTGGCACCTGTACAGCGCCGTTGGCATCGGCACGGCTATGGCAACTGGTGCAGGTGTCATCGCTGATGAGGTCGCCAGTTATCGGGTCGATAACCGAGCGGTCGTATAACCAGATGGGCTGAATATGGGCCACGTAATTGATCGTAGTCCGGCACAGATTATTCCAGTCCGACAGGCAGGCTGCGCTGGTTGGCGCCGCGGTCGTCAGGTCAGCGAACTGCCAGGCGAACGAGGGATCCTTGGCACGGACATTCGGATCGGTCCATTCATCGTCGAAAACGATATCGAGGCTAGGTGTACGCGGGCCATTGATACGGGTCCAGACTTGCGCCATGGTTTCGCCCATGTCGGCAAACAGCGCTGGTTCGGTATTCGGGAACGAGACACCCGTGGTTGGGGCGCCTGGATTGATTGAGGGAGCTTCAGCATCCTGGCGGCCATGCGGAGCCAGACTGGTCGCGGTATGGCAGCCATTGCACTGGCGCACTTCACCCGGTTTGACCTGCAACAGGTTGTTGTGGCGCTGGAAGCTGTTGATGCGCTTGCCTTCACCATCGAGCACCTGAATCGTGAACGCGACATTGGCCGGCACCTTGAACATCGCCGAACCATCCGGCTCGACTGGTACATAGCCAAGAATGTCTTGCATGCCGAACGCCTGGCTGAAACCAAATGCGCTGTTGTCGAAGTCGTAGACATCATCATCCGGCATCGATACTGGCTTCAGAATGCGCAGAAAGCGGGCCGGGCGCTGGGCAGCAGTGGTTTGGGCTGGATCGCGAACAGTGGTGATGCCTCCTGCTGCCGCGGTTATGTCGACACCATCCAGGTCGTAAACCGACTTGATATGGACGACGCCAACACCTTCCGCGACCAGATTGGCGTCCAAATCGACACCGGGAATGCCGTCCGGAATGAACGCTGGCCGAGTGGTTGGCAGTAACACCACCGGATCGGTCACCATTACGCCTTCTTCCGGCAGGAACAAAGGCACTTGAGTCTTGGTGTTCGGGTCGTAGAGATACAGACTAAACAGCGGTGGTGCTTCGACTACATCCGGGTCGGCCAGTAGTTCTTCGGTACAGGGGATAATGCGCTGATCAGGGGTGCCGGCATTTTCCAATAAACGGCACTGACTCCAGCTGACCAGGTAGCGACCAGTACCATCGAGCATTGGCTCGATGTCACGATAGCGGCCCGCCAGCGATGGCCCGCCATCGGTGGTAACGCCCGCCGGTGCCAGTGACACCTGAGCCGGGCCGGCCATACCTGCCATTGAGGCAATGGGCGTTTGAATATCGATGAAATTCTGGTGGTCGATAGCAATGAAATCACCACCCTCCAGTTCTGACTGGAACGGCCGAATGATCGACGCCACACGGCCGTCCTGCAGCCGTTTAGGCTTCAAAAACTGGATTTCGGCACCGTCAGTACCGCTCAGGTGACTGTGCAGACCGTACAGCAGATTCAGGTTACTGCCATCCGGATTGACGGTGTAAAAATGGATGCCGCGGCCGTTGCCGGTGTTGTCCCAACGCATGAATACGATGCGGCCATCGTCGAGCAGCGTCGGGTACATGTCATGACTCTGGTTGAACGTGATCTGGGTGATCTCGCTACCGTCTGGATTCATCACGTGCAGTGACATCGCCTCGACATTGCGATCTTCATCAAGGTGGGAAAATTGCGGTTTGCCTTCGTCGAGCAAAATGGCCTTGGCCAGACGCTGGCGGGTCGAGGCGAACACGATGCGGCCATCGGCGAGATAGGCCGGAGAAATATCCTGACCATCCTCGGCGACGATATCGGAGGCGATCACGCGGCGAACCATATCGCCAGTGCGGTCGTATTCCCAGATATTCCAGGTCGGTTGTTCGTCGTCGTCGGCATTGGGGATTTCCGGGGCACGCATGGCGAACAGCACTTTGGTGCCTTCGGCGTTGACGGAAACATCGCGGACGTCGTAAAGCTCGCCGTCCGGGAAAATCCCGGCCGTAAGTGAACGTTCGGTGGCACTCGGTGAAGCGCGATCGCGGATGAACAATTCAGCACTGACATCGCCGTTGAACGCAACCGGTTCACGGATGTCGCTGACGATCATATTGCCGTCTTCATCAAGCGGTATGCTGCGCTTGATGTAGACAACCGGGATATCAATGGCGACCGGGTCTGGCGCCTGTTCACCACTGGAGCCAAAGCCGCCATCACCACAGGCCGACAGCATCAGTGCGGCACTGCAGGCGAGTGCCAAGCGAATCCGAGAGGTCAAAAATGTTGCCATGCGTCACCAAATCAATTTTTGGAACATTTGTGCAGAGACTGCGACGTTGTCGGCATTATCGCCGTGCCGTGAGGCAGGTTCTGTGTGTGCAATCACGAAAGTCGTCGCTTGCTTTGATTAAAATCATCGAAAGCTTTGAGTATCGCAATACCCGTCATGGACATCGATCAAACCGATCGGACACGAGTAGTTGAGAACGGCATCACAATAAGCGATAGCAAGCGCACCGTCGAGTTCCCATGAATAGGACTAAAAACATGAACATCGTCGCCCCGAGTAAGGCTTCACCCGGAGCCCGGCCATGGCTGACCGCGACCCTATTGTTGACCTTGGCGGTCGGCAGCGCCGTGCAGGCTGGTCCCAGAGAACAGGCAAAACGGATTCATGATCGTCTGGCCGGTGTGCCTGCCAGCGATGCCGTCATTGACAGCATGGCGGCCAAAATCAGCGCCAATGATGTTATCGGTGCCGCCAATGAGGCGATGGAACATCGAGCCTTTTATGACGTGACGCTGAAAAACTTCGTCACGCCGTGGACCAACCGTGACGCCAACGCCTTTGCGCCATTGAACGATTACACGGCTACCGTAATCGGTATGGTTCGAGATAACGAAGATTTTCGCACCGTGCTGTACGGCGACATTATCTATACCGGCAGCGGCTCTGGTGTGCCCGCCTATTCCAATACCAGCAACGCTCATTATGAATACCTGGAAAACAACAACATCAATTTGAAAGATGCCTTGCAAAAGCGGGTGCAAAGTGCCGTAACGGGCATGCCGAGTGCCGCAACCGCAGGCGTCATCACCACCCGTGCTGCTGGCCGGGCGTTTTTCATCGACGGTACCAACCGGGCGATGTTCCGCTGGACCCTGATGAATCACATGTGCAACGACCTGGAACAGGTTGCTGACACCACCTATATCCCGGACCGCATTCGTCAGGATGTGACCCGCTCGCCTGGTGGCGACAGCCGGGTGTTTCTGAACAACTGCATCGGCTGCCATAGCGGCATGGATCCGCTGGCCGGTGCTTACGCCTATTACGACTACACCTATCCGGAAAACGATATGGAAGCCGGCCAGGTGGTGTATCACGATATCGGCACGATCAATGAAGTGACCGGTACCCGGGTCGATCCGAAATACCACAACAACAACGCCAACTTCCGTCCGGGGTTCATCACCGTCGATGATTCCTGGGCCAATTATTGGCGCAAGGGCAACAACCAGGTGCTCGGTTGGGACAGCTCATTGCCGGGTTCCGGCAACGGTGCCAAGAGCATGGGCATGGAGCTCGCGCATTCGGAAGCGTTTGCCCAGTGCCAGGTGAAAAAAGTGTTCAAGGCGGTCTGTTTGCGCAATGCCGTTGACAGTACTGACCGCAATCAAATCGATCAAATGGTCAGCAGTTTCAAAGCCAATAACTATCAGCTCAAGCGGGTATTCGCCGAATCGGCGAATTACTGCAAAGGCGAATGATGGTATCGACAGAAGAACGCGGAGAAATGATCATGAATAAGATTCAAGCGCTTTTGCCGATGCCATTATCGATGAAATGGCTGAAAACGCTGGCAATGGCTTCCGGCCTCACGCTGCTTGCCGCCTGTAGTGGTGGCGGTGCCTCGGTCGAGGAAAACAACAATTCCGGACAGCCGAATCCAGGCACCAACTACAGCGGTCCGCCGCCGCAGTCGGAAGATGTGCAACGATTCAAACTGGCAGTCTGGGACAATCTGGTGCGTGCCGACCGCTGCGGTTCCTGCCACGGCACCGGTGGTCAAACGCCACAGTTTGTCCGCACCGATGACATCAACCTTGCGTACGCGGCGGCCAATACCGTCGTCAATCTGAGTCGCCCCGCCGAATCGCGGATGGTGATCAAAGTCGGTGAAGGTCACAACTGCTGGTTGGCCAGCAATGGTGCCTGTGCCGATACGATCACCAGCTACATCACCAACTGGGCCGGCGGCTCGGTAGGCGGTGGCGCCACTGAAGTGGTGCTGACGCCGCCAGACAACATTTTCATGCCGGGCGATGCCCGCAGTTTCCCTGCTGACAGCAGCCTGTTTGCCTCGACTGTTTACCCAGTTCTGGAGCAGTATTGCTCGCGCTGCCACAGCGACACGGCCGGTAACGCGCAATCACCGTTCTTTGGCAGTGACGATATCGATCTGGCGTATTCCGCCGCGCAAAGCCGTATCAATCTCGACAACGTACCACTGTCGCGTTTGGTCGTGCGTTTGCGTTCGGAATTCCACAACTGCTGGAGCAATTGCACCGAAAATGCCAACACGATGGAGCAGGCAATTCAGTCCTTCGTCGACGGCATTCCGCTGACCGAAGTCGATCCGGATTTGGTGATTTCTGCCGCCAATCGTTTGGTGGATGGCATTGTTGCCAGCTCCGGTGGCCGTCACGATGCCAACGCCATTGCCCGCTGGGAATTCAAAACCGGTTCCGGCCCGATTGCCTACGACACCAGCGGTGTCGAGCCTGCGCTGAACCTGACCATTTCCGGCGGCGTCGAGTGGGTTGGCGGCTGGGGTCTGCAATTCACCAATGGCCGCGCCCAAGGCTCAACGGCCAACAGCAAAAAACTACACGATTTGATCAAGGCCACCGGCGAATACTCGGTTGAAGCCTGGGTGGCGCCAGCCAACGTCGTGCAGGATGGTCCGGCCCGTATCATCAGCTATTCAGCCGGTGAAGATCGCACCAACTTCACGGTTGGCCAAACGGCCTACAATTATGAATTCCTGATGCGTCACGCCAACACCGCCGGTGATGGTATGCCTGCATTGGCGACCGCTGATGATGACGAACGTCTGCAGGCCACTTTGCAGCACGTGGTCATGACCTACGATCCGATCAACGGTCGTCGCATTTACGTCAACGGTGAATTCACCGGTGACATGGACGACGAAGATCCGGGTCATTTGAATGACTGGGACAGCACGTTTGCTTTCGTGCTCGGCAATGAAACCGATGGCCAGTTACCGTGGGCCGGTATCGTCAAGCTGGTGGCGATTCACAATCGCGTACTCAGCGACGAACAAATCGCTCAGAACTTCGAAGCCGGTGTCGGTGAGCGTTACTTCCTGCTGTTCAACGTCTCGCATCTGCTCGACGTGCCAGAGTGCACGGTCAACTCAGTGCCGCAGTGTTACATCGTCATCGAAGTCAGTCGCTTTGACAGCTATGGTTACCTGTTTGATAAACCGTTCTTCGCCAGTCTGAACAGCGCCGCCAGCTTCAGCGATATTCCGGTGCAAAGCATGCGCATCGGTATCAATGGCCGTGAAGCGCCGGTTGGGCAGGCTTACGCCAATATCGATGTGGAAATCAGCCAGGCCCGACAAGATCTGTCGACGCTCGGCACCGTGGTCGCGCTGGAAAAAGGCCCGTCTGCTGACGAGTTCTTCCTGACTTTCGATCGCATCGGTGCCCACACTCATGTTCGTCTTGACCCGGTGCCGCCAACACCGCTGCCGCCAGCCGATGGCGATCCAGTATCGGCAATCGGTGTGCGCACGTTTGATGAAATCAATGCGTCGATGAGTGTGCTGACCACTGTAGAGCAGACCGATCCGAATGTGCAGGCACTGTTCCAGACCATTCGTCAGGGCTTGCCGAACGACGAACTGATCACGACATTCAGTGCCGCGCACCAGATGGGTATCACTCAATTGGCGATTCAGTACTGCAACGCGCTGGTCGAAGACACGACAAAACGCAGTGCCTATTTCCCTGGCTTCAATTTCTCGGCGCAACCGGGCGTCGCTTTCAATGCGACGGGCCGCAACCAGATTCTCGATCCATTACTGGCTCGGATTCTTGGCGTGAACATCAGTTCGCAGCCGACGGATGCCAGTGTCCGCACCGAACTGAACGCGTTGATTGATCAGTTGTCGGTTTGTGGCACCAGCTGCCCGGCCAACAAAACCGCCAGTATTGTCAAAGCTGTCTGTGCCGCCGGAATCGGTGGTGCTGCGATGCTCGTGCAGTAACGCGAGAGGAGATGCCAACATGAAAAAAATGCCATTCAATCCGCTCGATCCTGATGCACCGTTACTGCACCCGGATCACCCGCGTCCGAAATCGCGTCGTGATTTTTTGCGTGCCGGTTTGATCTCTGGTGTCGGCACCGTCATGGGCCCGACCATCTTCAGCATGTTTGCCAATCCGCGTGCGGCGTATGCGGCGCTGTCGCCAGATCTTGATGGTCTGCGCGCCGGTTGCGGTATCACCGTTGCCGGTGCCGGTAAAATCCCGTTTATCTGTATCGATTTGGCGGGCGGTGGCAATATCGCCGGTTCGAACGTGCTGGTCGGTAAGCAGGGCGGACAGCTTGATTTCCTGACCACCGAAGGCTACGCCAAACTCGGCTTGCCCGGCGACATGGTGCCGTCAGTCAATGATCCGGTGACCAATCTGCCGCATTACAACACTGAGCTCGGTTTGGCGTTTCATTCCGACAGCGCTTTCTTGCGCGGTATTCTGGAAAAAACCTCGCCAGCGACACGCGCCAATATCAATGGCGCGGTAATTCCGGCCCGTTCTGAAAACGATACCAGCAACAACCCGCATAACCCGATGTACGGCTTGGCCAAATACGGCGTCAAAGGCGAGTTGCTGACCACTATTGGCACTTCAACCTCGGAGTCGGGCGGTAACTCGATGGCGCCGATGGCGATGATGGACCCAACCGCGCGGCCGACCAAGATCGACCGTCCTTCTGATGTTACTGGCTTGGTTGATGTCGGTGATTTGGTCGGTTTACTGCAGCCGGACGAAGCGCTGAAGGTGATGGAGTCGGTGTATCGCTTGAGCGACCAGAAAATGGGCCGGGTCAACACCAATCTGTCGACTGATGCCATCGTCAAGAACATGGTCAAGTGCGGCTACTTGAAGAGCGCCGATTTGTTCGACCGTTTCGGCACGACACCAATCGGTCCGCTGGAAGATCCCGATATCGTTGGCGCCACCGGGGTATTCTCAGCGGAAGACATGGGTGATCGCGAGTTCTCGAAAACTGCCTCGGTCATGAAGCTGGTCATGAATGGCTATGCCGGCGCCGGCACCATTTCGATGGGCGGTTACGATTACCACGGTCAGGGCCGCTCCACCGGCGAAGTGCGCGATTTGCGCGCTGGCCGTTGCATGGGCGCAATTCTCGAATATGCGGCGCGGCTCAATATGCCGGTCATGCTGTACGTGTTCTCCGATGGCGCCTTGTCCTCGAACGGTATGGTCGACAACTCGGTCGATGGTCGTGGCAAATTCATGTGGGCCAGCGACAACCAATCGACGGCCGCGTCGTTCTTCCTGGTTTACAACCCGAATGGCCGGCCACAATTGATGGGAGCCTCGCCGACCGAGCAGGCTCGCAAGCAACAAATCGGTTATTTCCGCGCCAGCGGTGATGTCGAAAGCTCGTCCAGTCCGGCGGCCAATAACGTCAATCTGCTGGTGGAAACGGTGCTGTTGAACTACATGGCCTTGCATGATGAGCAGGACCAGTTTTCAACGGTGTTTCCAACCAACGGACTCGGTTCCGGCGGCGTGCTCGATTCACTGATCGCGTTCCAGCCTATCGTCAACGGCCGCATTGGCGGATAACACTTTTCTTCATGCATTCAACGCGCTCTTCGGAGCGCGTTTTTTTTATCTGGCAAATGACGCTAGACTGTGGTCTTTTCCAGACCATTGTTCCCACCACCGACCATGAACCCTTTTTTCCGCTGGACCTTGCGCATTGTGGTGTTGCTCTTTGTCGTGCTTGGAGGCGTTAGTCTCTGGGCCTACTGGGAGTTGAAAGCGAGTTTGCCTATCCTCGATGGCAGCATTCCGCTGGCGCAAGTGGAACAGCCCATCACCATCGAACGTGACGCCAACGGCACCGTTACCATTACTTCTGAAACCCGGCGCGATGTTGCTCGCGGTTTGGGTTTTGTGCACGGCCAGGAGCGTTACTTTCATATGGATTTGATGCGTCGACGCGCCGCGGGTGAATTGTCGGCACTGGTTGGCAAGGCGGCGCTCGACGTCGACAAGGAAATCCGCCGCCATCAACTACGAATGCGTGCCGAAGCGGTGGTGGAAAAATTATCTGATGAGGAAAAACTGTTATTGGCGGCCTACGTCGAAGGCGTCAATGAAGGGCGGCAAAAACTCGGAAACGAACCCTTCGAATATAAAATTCTCGGTACCGATCCAACGCCATGGCAGGCTGCTGATTCGATTCTGGTTGCCTACTCAATGTATTTGGTTCTGCAGCATTCCGATGTCGATAAAGAGCTGACCCGGTTGCGCGTAAAGAAAGCGATACCAGAGCCGTTGTTCACGTATCTCGATGCCAAAGGATCAATCTGGGATGCACCGCTCTGGGGTGAGCCAATGCCGCTGGTGGCAATGCCGAGTGCCGAGCAATTGCCGAATTGGCAACCAAAAATCGATTTGCCATTGGATTTCAATCGACGCGCCGAATCGGTGTTTCCCGGCAGTAATAACTGGGCTGTGGCGGGTAATTTGTCGGTAACCGGTAGTGCCATTCTGCAAAACGATATGCACCTTGGTTTGCAGGTGCCCAATGTCTGGTTTCGTGCTTCGCTCATTTATCAACAACCGGAGTCGATTCGCATGACCGGCGTAAGTCTGCCCGGTGTGCCGCTGATGATTGCCGGCAGCAACGGGAATATCGCTTGGGGCTTCACCAACAGTTATGGCGATTTCAGTGATGTCGTGCGTTTGGAACAACCAGATGAACATCACTACCAAACGCCGGATGGTTTGCAGCCGATCGAGAAAGTCACTGAAGTCATCGAAATCAAAGGCGAAACAGCGCTGGAATTTGTGTTTGAGAAAACCCGTTGGGGACCGGTATTGCATCAGGATGCCGACGGCACTCGTTACGCGTTCCGCTGGCTCGCGCATGATGTCGAACACACGATGAATTTTGGTTTGTTGAATATCGAGAAATCGAAATCCGCTGCCGACGCCGTGCAATTGGCGCAAGTCACGCGCATGCCATCGCAGAATTTTTTGGTGACGGATAATGAGGGCAATATCGCCTGGACGATTATCGGTGCCATTCCCAAACGCAATGGCTGTGAGCCAGACTTGCCGATTTCATTGGCCAATGGTCATTGTGCCTGGCAGGGCGTCACCGAACCGGAGCAATACCCGTTGGTCATGAATCCGGGACATGGCCGTTTGTGGACGGCCAACAATCGCGTCGTGTCCGGCGAGGCGCTGAAAGTGCTCGGCGATGGTGGTTACGATTTGGGCGCGCGTGCGAAGCAAATTCGTGAAGGCCTGTTCGCCAAATCAACATTCACCGAACAGGATTTGCTCGACATTGCACTCGATCACCGCGGCGTGCTCCTGGAAAAATGGCGGGATCGTTTGATCGCGTTGTTGTCGGCTCGCCATGGCGAAGAAAATCCCTTGTTTGATGCGCTGATGGATCAGCTGAAATTCGAAAAGAGCCTGCAGGCCAGTGACAGCGCCGTCGCTTACCGAATTGTTCGTGCCTACCGTTACATGTTGCGTGACACCTTGTATCGGGCCTGGCTGCAGCCGGTTTATGAAAGCCATCCGGATTGGCGAGTTGGCCACCTGAGCAATCAGTGGGAGGCGGTATTGACCGATGTGCTCGACAAGGAACCTGCGCATTTTCTGCCAGCGCCTTTCAAAAGCTGGCAGGAGTTGCAGCTGACCGTGCTTTCCGCCACGTTGGACGATCTGGGTATCGATACGCCACAGGATTTTCTGAACAAGACCTGGGGTGAGCGCAACCGCGCCAGCATTCGTCATCCATTGAGCCGCTTTATTCCGATTGTCGGCAAATACCTCGATGCGCCGTACACGCCGATTATGGGCGATGCCAATATGCCGCGAGTTGCGGCACCAACCTTTGGCGCATCGGAGCGTATGGTGGTATCTCCAGGTCACGAAGAGCGCGGGATTTTCCATATGCCGGGCGGCCAGAGCGGCCATCCGCTGTCACCGTTTTATCTGGCTGGGCATGACGATTGGTTGCATGGCAGGCCAACGCCGTTCTTGCCGGGAGAGACGGTGTATACCTTGAAGTTGGTGGCGCAGCAGCGGTGAGGTTGTGTTTGATCGAATCTTTCTGGTGCCTAGCGCAACCCAATGTCTTTCGACTTTTGCGTTTGCCGGTTCTCGGACCGGCGACCGAGGTACTTTCTCTTGTTCGCGCAAGAGAAAGTACCCAAAGAGAAGCGCGCCCCGAAGCGCCAGGAAAGTTATTCTGCTTCGACTAGGCCGTTCCGGCAACGAGCATTCTCTGGCTCGGGCCGCACTGACGCGGCATCCATGCCTTATCAGTGCTATGCCAGCTGTCCCTGCTGGCATACCCGGCCTACGAACGCTCGTTGCCGGCTGGCGCATACGGGGCCCCGTTTTTTCTTTTCTGGTGTTTTTGGCTTCGACAAAACAAGACGATCAATTTTTTAATCTTTTTTAAACGGATTGGTTTTACAAAAATGAGTAATTCACTATGACAACTATCGGAACACCATTAACCGCTAACGCCACCCGCATCATGATGCTCGGTTGCGGTGAGCTCGGAAAAGAAGTGGTAATCGAGCTACAACGTTTCGGCTGTGAGATCATTGCCGTTGATCGCTACGCCAAAGCGCCGGCGATGCAGGTCGCTCATCGTTCGCATGTGATCAATATGCTCGATGGCGCCGCGTTGCGTGCGGTCGTGGAACAAGAAAAACCGGCGTTTATCGTGCCGGAAATTGAAGCGATTGCGACCGATTCTTTGCTGGAGCTGGAAAGCGAAGGCTACACAGTGATTCCCACCGCGCGTGCCGCGAAGCTGACGATGAATCGTGAGGGAATTCGCCGCCTCGCCGCCGAAGAGCTTGGCTTGCCGACGTCTCCCTATCAGTTTGCTGATGATGAAGCCTCGTTTCGGGCAGCGGTGAAAACGGTTGGGATGCCTTGTGTCGTCAAACCGATCATGAGCAGTTCCGGCAAAGGCCAAAGCGTAATCAAAGCAGAAGGCGATATTGATCATGCCTGGCAGTACGCGCAGGAAGGTGGCCGTGCCGGCAAGGGCAGGGTGATTGTCGAAGGTTTTGTTGATTTTGATTATGAAATCACACTGCTGATCGTGCGTTCGAATTCCGGCACGCAATTCTGTGCGCCAATTGGTCATGTTCAAGTCGATGGCGATTACCGCGAATCCTGGCAGCCGCAGCCGATGTCGGAAAAAGCCTTGGCAGAATCGCAACACATCGCAGCGAAAATTACCGAAGCGCTCGGTGGTCGCGGCATCTTTGGTGTTGAGTTATTCATCAAAGGCGACAAGGCGATATTTTCCGAAGTCAGTCCGCGACCGCACGACACCGGGTTGGTGACGCTGGTATCGCAGGAGTTATCCGAATTTGCTTTGCATGCCCGAGCCATTCTCGGCTTGCCGATTCCGATCATTCGTCAGTGGGGACCGAGTGCGTCATGTGCGATGTTAATCGAAGGCGACTCGCAGTCAGTACAGTTCGGTAACCTTGCGGAGGCGATGAAGGCACCGGATACCCAACTTCGCTTGTTTGGCAAGCCGGAAGTCAAAGGCAAGCGACGTATGGGCGTTGGCCTGGCGCGTGGCGATAGCATTCAGGATGCTCGCGACAAAGCATTGAATGTGGCGACCACGGTTAGTGTTGCTGGTGGTGCGGTAAAAAACGTTTCTTATCCAAGCAAGCGCTAAACAAGCAACAGGGCGCGTCCGGGTGAAATGGCTGGAGAGTTTCTATCGCCAGGTTTTTGAAACGCGTTATCCATGGACGGTGCTGGGTGTGTTTTCATTTCTGGAAACAACGATTCTGCCGATTCCGCTGGAATCCGTTCTGATCCCTTTTCTGATTCGTAATCGCGATAGGATGTTGCGAACCGCCGCGGTCGTAACCATTACCTGCCTGTTGGGTGCCAGCTTGTTTTATCTGGTTGGCGCTTACCTGATGCAGTGGCTGGGGCAGCCGATCATCGAATGGTTTGCCTCGCCGGATGCTTATAAAAACATGCGCGAGATGTTGCGCGATCATGGCTTTCTTTTTGTTTTGGCGACTGGCATTTCACCCATTCCGTTTCAGATCGGCATGCTGGCAGCCGGAGCGGGTGACTATTCGTTCTGGCTTTTCTTGCTGGCTGCAAGCATCGCGCGCGCCATCCGATATTTTGGCCTGGTGTGGCTGGTGCATCACTACGGCGATGAGGCCGAAACACTGTGGCAGCGGAATAAATTAAAAGCCGGTTTGTGGGCGCTGCTAATCGTGCTGTTGTTTTACCTGTTCGGCCGCGCCATACAAGCCTGGTTGATGGCGTGAGTCCTCATCGATAATTGTTTTACGGAATGATTGGCGGCCGTTGCTCGCGCCAATAAATCACCCGATCCGAGCCCCGATAGCGGCCGAACGTCGCGACGCCGGTAGTGGTTGCATCGTTACTACCATCATTGTTCCAGTCAAACTGCAACCATACTGGCGGCGTGTAAATCACATTGACGCTGCCGACATTTCCCGTTCCGGGTGCTGTCAACAACAACGGGTTGGCGCCTGTGCTGGCTCCCGTCTGCATGGTTTGCTCCGAGCTTGGGCCGGCAACCGGGGTTAGCGTTGCGCTCATTGAGCCATCAGCAAGGCTGGCATTGCTGCCGAGGTAAGTTGTGCAGTTATCGGCGGCATTTTGTCGATAACGAGTCCCGTCAAAATATTCGGCACGCAGAGGAATGGGTAATGGTAGTTGTTCCGGACCGTAAGCATTCTCCACGCGCAATCGACCGAGACGATATTCACGAGCAACGGAGATCTCAGAGCTACCGGTCGCGCCATCGGAGTCAGTTACGGACAGTTGCGCGCTGACCTCGTAGGGCGCTCTTGGGCTGTTGAAACGGTACTGCAAATCGTTCGGGACGAAATTGCTGATACCGACCAGAAAACCTAATTCGGCGCTGCTGAAAAAATCGCCATCGCTCGCTGCAACGGCACCGGAGAAGTCGGCAAACACCGGTTCTTCGCCATTCAACTTGGCGTACGCACCGTGATAATTGGTCAGCACCTGGCCTGCTTTGTTGACGGCCCGAATGCTGGCGCCGAATGGAATCAGTTGCCCGGGTTTTATCGGCGCTGTAGCTAAGCCCGCATAGGTAAAAGGCGTGGTGGTAGTGGGCACATCGCAGGCGGCCTCGTAAACCAAATCGGTAATGTCGTAGCGATAGGGGTAGATGCGACCGATCGGTGCGCTGCTGGAAACCGGCAGCGGTATCCCGAAATAGTTGTTGGCAATACTTGTTGAAATTAGGAAGCGACCCGCTTCGGAAAGCGTTTGATTATTCAGCGTGACGGTGCCATTGGTGGTGATTTCGATGTTGTCATCAACACCAAGCGCGCCATCGACGAGCAAGTCTGAATCGCTTTCGCGTTGGTGCGTCAGTTCAAAATCAACATGCCGAAAATTCGGTGTCGGCAGATTGTCGCAGAGTTCCGTACCGGTTTCGCCATCGGCTTGCCATGCACGCGCGCTGATGCGCAACGGAAAACTCTCACCAGCTCGTTGATAGCCCGGACAATTGGCGTCATCGCAACTGGGGAGAGGTGTCGATGGCGAAGCAAATGTCATTGCTTCGACGCAGAAGCCGGCTGGAACGGCAACATCATAGCTGTCTCCGCTTAGCACCAGTCCATTGTCATTATTGGCGGCGCTGCCTTGGTAATGGGCATACAGGCGAATCTCGCCGGCATCCGGATAATGAGCATGAATTTGCGCCTCGCCGTTGTTGTTAAAATTCAAAGTTATCGGTGTGCGGCTGGCAAAGCTTTGTCCGATGCTGGTCAGCGCAGGGGTACTGGTATCGCGAACGGACATTGCCGCAGAACCGGATGCCGGATTCTGATAGTTCGAATAAAAACTAACCGTGCGACTACCGGTAAATGCCGGTGCACAGCTTTGTGTTGTGTCATCTTTTTTCACCGCACGAATGTTAAAAGCGTTACTCGGTTTGTTGCTGGTGAGTGTAGGCATGTTGAAATCAAGGCCGGCGTCTTGCCAAACAATCGAACACGGCGATACACCATTGCACGTGATTTGTGAAAACGGTTTTATCGGCACCGAACTGTTGGTGACCGTGAATGTGGTTTGAGCGCCAATCGTCGTTCGGCTGAAATAGAATTCACCGATACCATTGGTCAGCGTATAAGGCTGCGAGCCTTGCCAGCCGCTCGGACCGAGATTAACGCTCACGTTGCCGTTGTAGGTGCTTGTGCAGTTTGCATCCATACAGGCACGCACGCGCATGAGCGTCGGTTTGCAAGTAAGCGGCGTTTCCAACGGCGTGAAGTCGAAATGATCAATCTGTTCAGTAATTGGATCCATCTGTAATGCGCAAACGCCGAGATTATCTATCTCATGAATATTATTGGAGCCACCGGTGGAACCGGTCAGTGACAACAACAGGTTTTCCGGCAATGCCGCCTGGCCAGTTGCCGTGGCGATGTTGGCAATGGAAATTAGATTGGAATAGTTGTTGCCGGTGCCAGTAGTGTCACGGTCAACGGTAACGGGAATTACGTTGGTGCGGGCGTCGATGCGAATCCGATAACGGTGGCCGCTGCTATTTTGATCGACACCGGGAGACAGTGAATTGGTGCCAGCGATATAACGATAACCCGAGGTGCCGCTGCCAGAGCCGCGTACCGCAATGGCGTCGGTACGAAAGCCTGGACCGGCAACACGGCATTCTCCGTTGGTCGAGTAATTGCCGTACTCATCCAGGCCGATGCCAAGCCAGCCGCCGGCAAAACCGTCGATACCGCAGCGCTGTGCATAACCGAGCGAGCCACCATAGCCACCCGGCTGCGGAGTGGTTTCGGCGTCGGAAAGAATAATCGCAATACCATCAGCGCCGTTGCCACCATAGGCATACATGATGAATTCCAGTTCGACGTAATTACCGGCACCTGGGAATACTCGCTGCAAAGTCGCTGCGGTGGCCGCGTTGCTGCTGGCATTGGTCAGTCGCAACCGGTTATTGATAATTTGTGGTGATCCGAAAGAACCTGAGCTGAAGGCGACTGCCCAATCGCTACCGACTCCCGACGCGCGATTGAAATCATCAGCGAAGCAGCTAAATGGGGTGCCCGGAGCGATGATCACGGTTACTGCCGACCATTCGTCAAACCAGTAATTGGCATCGGTCGAGCCGGAAGGTCCGGTGGAGCTGCGTGGAAAATGCCACATCGCACCAGATACCCCATTACTGCTGCCACCGGTGGTTCGGTGCGACCAAGCGGGAATGCGACCGGTGGTGGCGAGCGTAAATGACTCGTTGCCATCATCCCCAGCAAAATACGCCAAGGCGTAGCTGTCGGCGGTAGTCACATCGACCGACGGTGCCGTGGCTGTCCACCACCAATCGCTGTTGCTGCCATAAGCGGCAATCGGATTCGACGGGTCGGCGCCGCGCAGAGTCGACACCCCCAACACCGCACGACCATCGTCGTCAAAGCTAAAGGTTTGATTGCCGAGTCCGCCGGTCGGCACGATTCGATACCAGAGTTGATGGCGTACACCGTCGTTGGTCAGATTGAACACGGCGGTCCAGCCCGATGGCGGGATGCCAAAGTTGTCCGAACGCACCGTCAGGTGCGCCAGCAACAAATCGCCTTCCTGGGTGCCACTCGCCGGGGTGACGGTCAGGCTGGTGGCGCTGTTGCTCGTGGCGACCTCTACGTCCTGACCGATATAACTGACTGCGGCATCTACTGGCTGACTCAGCAGCAATACCGAAAGAACGCCGAAAATCATCGGTCGTGTATTGGCGAGTATGCACCAAAATTTCAGAACTACATGCATGGTGACAACCTAGGACTCATTGGCC